>JAPNUP010000182.1 GCA_026627345.1 Bacillota bacterium
AGTCGCGTGAATGGAAAGCGTGGACACCTTGTCAGACGGCTCTAGTCTACTGAGAAAAAGTACCTCACTCTGCCCGGCGGCTACTCTATTAGACCCGAACAGCGCCTGCCCTTCCAAGACATACAGGAACCCGTTATAAGACGACGGCAGGTCCTGACTCAGCGTCGCGCCAGGTTCCATCGTGATGTCGAGCATGGTGACCGGCACGTGATTGATGGTAGGCGCCGTGAGTCCGCCTGATGATCCAGAAAATATGCGGACTACACACCCTGGCTCATTGCGGACAGGCATCTCCCTTGCGCGCAAGTTCTGATAGCGTGGCTGCGTCATCTTGTCAGTACGCGGAAGGTTGACCCATAATTGCAGGCTATGAACGCGCTGTCCTGGTGCCGGATCTTCCTTGTGGATCACGCCGCTGCCTGCTGTCATCCACTGCACGTCTCCAGGTAATAGGACGCCATTTCCCGCGTGATTGTCAAAGTGTTGCAGTTCTCCCTCGATCACATAGGTCACTGTCTCAATCCCGCGATGCGGGTGTACGTCAAACGTGCCTGTTTCAAACCAGTCCTCCGCCAGAAGTAAAAACGGGTCATAGCCTGCCCAGTTACCTGGTTCGAGGACCAAGCCCACCGTATGGTGCTCCCCTTGCTCCTGGGCCACCACTTTACGCACGGATTCTATGCGCCGTTCTTCTCCGTAGTTGTCCACCCATTGTGCCTCCTCTAGTTGCGTTTCTGTAACAGGCCAAAGATCAATAACCCTCTCGGCTCCTTGGTTTCCCAGACCTGTTTCCTTTTATGATAACGATTCAACTGTCAAATAGCCACTTTCAGCACACCACACACGGCCGCTGTCAAGTACTCAACTGTATACTTCGATGCTGATTGGTTGAAAATAGAACAGATTGGCTTTATGATAAAATCGGGTCTTGGCTGATGGCCAACACCTTTAGGAATGATGGCAGTGGATGATGCGCAAGAACGGCAACTGAGCAGTTTTGTGGGTCGCCTGCTACGCAGCAGTTTTGGAAAAGGGCCCGAAAGTATCGCGGTTTCGTCTCATGGGCCATTCGTAACGATCCATCTGCGCAGGTTTCTCTCCCCAGCGGAGCGCGTATTGTTGGAACAGGATTCGGAAGCGGTCGTACTGACGACCAGATCGCTCTTGATGCAGCAGATCATTCCGGAACTTCGTGCGAGCGTCAGCGTGACAGTAGGCGTACACGTAGAAGACGTCTACTACGACTGGGATCTGACAAATCAGTCGGGTATGATCATACTCGTGTTAACGGAAACAGGCGGTGTCCTGACAAAAGAGATGGACGCCTACCCGGAGTGCCGTGAGCTGCACTCTGAGATCAGTGCCATCAGTGAACTCGTCGAAAAGGTGCCTAGATCTATCTCCTCCTGCTTCGTGAACCCGAGCACCCTTTTGGTCATACGCGACGGGATTCTGGTCGCGATCGAGAAAGAGATGATCCGCTCGGGCTACGAAACCACGTTGAGGCACGCTAAATGGCAGCTTGAAAAGCGATACCTTCACAACAATAGTCACTTTCTCTCCATTTTTCATAAGCCGATCAGAGATTTGTTTGTCGACTGGAATTTCGAGATCGATAGAAGCATGATGGTTATAGTACTCACATGAATCGTTTACGGGCTAGAAAACGGCAGTAATGAGCTAAACCCATGCGGAGTTAGACATAAGCCGAATGAGACGAAGTCTGTCTCATTCGGCTTTGCCAATTTATTCAATGAATGGACGGAAGACAACAGTGCGTAGCTCTATCTATCAGTACATGTTTCAGCACCACCCGGACGGACTGTGCCTGCTCGATCTGCAAGGCCGCTTTATCGATGTGAATGCTACATTTGAAGAATTATCGGGGTATCTTAGCGAAGAAATCATAGGACGTCCTTTTATCGATATCCTACCACCGGCAACAACGGTGTTGGAACTGGAAAATGATCAGGCTTTTTGGCAGAAACCTTGCGACGCTTTGCAACTGACTGTGTTGACCAAGTCAAGATGTCTTCTCGACATTGCGATCACAACAAAGCCGATCCTGATAGACGAGCGACTCACGGCTGTGTATGCGATCGTGAAAGAGGCGACTGATCATCAGGATCTCATCAAGCATACGGAAGAACGCCTCATGCAATCAGAAATGCTCTCGACTGTAGGCCAGTTAGCAGCCGCTGTAGCCCATGAAGTACGAAATCCGCTGACGACTTTACGCGGCTTTACGCAATTACTGCACCGAAAGTCACGTCACCCGAATAAACGCTATTATGAGATCATGCTCACTGAACTGCAGCGAGTCGATCTGATCTTGAGCCAGATGCTGGTGTTAGCCAAGCCACAAGTCGCTTCTTTCGCAGCGCATGATATTGAACTGACCTTGCAAGAAGTTGTCTCGCTCATAGAGGCACATGCGCATCTGTCGACTGTGGCGGTTGATTTGCAGATAGGCGCTACAGCAAAACCCGTACTGTGCAACGATGTACAGATGAAGCAAGTCTTTCTCAACATCATGAAAAACGCGATCGAAGCGATGCCTCAAGGGGGACACTTGAAAATCACCTTGACATCTGACGACAGTCATCTAGAGATCGCGTTCGCTGATGACGGTGATGGCATTCCCACCAAAGATCAGACGCATTTAGGTGAGCCCTTTTTTACCACCAAGGCCTCCGGTACCGGGCTCGGCCTCATGGTGTGCAAGCGCATTATTGAACGACACGGAGGTGCGATTCACATCGCTAGCACCGTTCATGTAGGTACCACTGTCACGATCATCTTGCCGTGCATCTGCCCGGAATCTATAGAATCCGACTCAGACAATCTATATACTAGGTGAAAGAGGGTTGACGCCACTTTTTTGAGAAATTCGAAGCGACTTCGGGGGTGTCTTGTGGAATCTGATGTCATCGTCGTCGGTGCCGGTCTCGCTGGACTTGTCGTCACTGCACAGTTGGCTGACGCAGGCAAAAAGGTGCTGTTGCTCGATCAAGAATCGGCTGATAATCTCGGTGGACAAGCTTGGTGGTCCTTCGGAGGGCTTTTTTTAGTCGACTCCCCCGAACAGAGGCGGCTGGGCATCAAGGACTCGCATGCCCTAGCGTGGCAAGACTGGCTGGGAACGGCTGGGTTTGATCGCGAGGAGGATGAAGACTACTGGGGGCGACGCTGGGCAGAAGCCTATGTTGACTTTGCGGCAGGGGAGAAGCGCGCGTGGTTGCACAGCCTTGGTATACGTTTCTTCCCAGTCGTCGGTTGGGCAGAACGTGGTGGCTATCTGGCAGACGGGCACGGGAACTCCGTTCCGCGCTTTCACGTCGTATGGGGTACGGGCCCAGGCATTGTCCGCCCTTTCGCTACGCGCGTGTTGCGCGCTGTAGAAGAAGGGGTGGTCGACTACCGCCCGCGCCATCGCGTGGATGAACTGCTGACTGCAGACGGTGCAGTCATCGGCGTGCACGGGACGAGATTGGCCCCGACCACTGCTTTGCGAGGCGTCGCGAGCTCCCGTGAGCCGATCGGTGAATTCGATCTGCATGCGTCAGCGGTGGTAGTGACGAGCGGCGGTATCGGCGGCAATCACGAGCTGGTTCGAGCCAACTGGCCAGCGCGTCTCGGCCCTGCACCGCAATCTATGCTTTCCGGTGTACCCGCCCATGTCGATGGCCGGATGCTTGGTATCAGCGAAAATGCAGGCGCCCGTCTGGTCAATCGAGATCGGATGTGGCACTACACGGAGGGGGTAAAGAACTGGGGACCAATCTGGGCACGACACGGTATCCGCATTCTTCCTGGCCCGTCCTCCCTATGGCTCGATGCGCGAGGTCACAGATTTCCGGCGCCTGTATTCCCAGGATTTGATACTCTCGGTACGCTTAAAGCCATACAAGATAGCGGTTATGCGTATTCATGGTTCATCTTGACACAAAAAATCATCGAAAAAGAATTTACCTTATCAGGGTCTGAGCAAAATCCCGATTTGACAGAGAAAAGCATTCGTAAAGTACTTGCTCGCGTGCGTCCTGGTGCGCCGCCGCCGGTTCAAGCCTTCAAAGAACGTGGGGAAGATTTCATCGTGGCAGACACCCTTGAGGAACTGGTGGCTGGCATGAACGCGCTGACGGGCGAGCATCTGCTCGATTTCGCTGACGTGTTGCGCCAAGTCGTGGCGCGCGATCGCGAACTGGATAATCGTTTTACTAAAGACCTGCAGATCACCGCACTGCGCGGCGCCCGCAATTATATCGGAGATAAATGGACGCGCGTGGCATCTCCGCACAAGCTGCTGGATCCGAAGGCAGGCCCACTGATCGCCGTTCGGTTGCACATCCTCAGCCGCAAGACTTTAGGAGGTCTGCAGACCGATCTTGCTGGACGTGTTTTGAACCAAGCGGGCGAGGCTGTTCCGGGCCTGTATGCGGCGGGCGAAGTCGCCGGCTTCGGAGGCGGTGGTATGCATGGTTATCGGTCGTTAGAAGGCACGTTTCTCGGCGGCTGTTTATTCTCCGGCCGGCAAGTCGCAGAGACGCTCGCCAAATCGTAAGTCAGGAGCCCCTATGGACGGGGTGAAAGAAAGTGAAACCGCGCTGCCAGCAGGCAGTAGCCGAGAGGAGCTAGACTCATGTTAGATGTTAAAGGAAGATGGGCCCTGATTACCGGTGCAAGCAGAGGTGTCGGCTATCAAACCGCACTGTTCATGGCGCAACAAGGTTGCAATTTGATCCTGCACAGCCGATCGAAAGCTCATTCGCAGCGTCTTGAGCAAGAGGTCAAGGCTTATGGAGTCGAGTGCTATAGTGTGCAAGCAGAATTGGCAGATCACCACGAGGTGCTGGCCATGCTCGATGAAATCGAACGCATCGGCACGCCTGTCGATATCGTATTCAATAACGCAGCGGTTCAGATCGCCTATCGAAAGGATTACTGGCAGACACCGGTGGAGGACTTTGACATGAGTTTTCGCATCAATTTCACTGCGGTTGCGACGATCTGTTTTCGCCTCATACCAAAGATGATCGAACGCGGCTTTGGACGGGTCATCAACACGACGAGCGGCATCCGCAATGAGCCTGAACAATCCGGGTATGCCGCAAGCAAAGCTGCGCTCGACAAATTCACGAAAGACTTGGCCTCGCGCCTCGAAGGTACCAACGTCTTAATCAATCTCACAGATCCAGGCTGGTGCCGCACTGATCTAGGTGGTCCACAGGCCCCAAATGCGGTAGAGAGCGTCATTCCTGGCATCGCTGTCGGCGCATTCTTAGACGACCAGAAAAGTGGGCGTTTCCTGCCGGCGCAAAGTTTTGTCGGCTTGACACTCGCCGAGGCGGTGGCTAAGGCGCAAACGATGTCTGCCTCGCCTTACACGATCTAACCCTCGTACAAAAGACAGACGGCCGCGAACCCCTCGGTGTGGCTAAAAGGGTTCGCGGCCGGTCTCGCTCGTTACGCTCCGCTTGTTTCGTCTCGCAGTTCATAGCTGACGAACGCGAGTCGCTGACTGTCCGGTGACCAAGAGTTGACGTTGAGCGTCCCTTGACCGCCAAAGAGTTCAACGAGTGTGCGCACGTCTTTGCCACTGGCGGACATGACGCGAATCGCCACTTGTTTATTAGGTGGATGATCACCGGGCGCGACATCGCCTTCTCGGTAACTGATATAGGCGACTGACCGGCCATCCGGTGAAACGTGTGGAAACCAGTTGTTGCTGCGTTCGAAGGTCATCTGCGTCTGCTCGGATCCATCCGCTTTCATCCGCCAAACTTGCATCAGACCTGAGCGCACCGAATTAAACCAGATAGATTGCCCGTCCGGCGCATACTCAGGGCCGTCATTTAAGCCTGCGGCATCGGTCAAACGCGTTTCCACGCCCCCTTGTGCAGGAATCGTATAGATGTCATATTCGCCATCTCGCTCTGCGCAGTAGGCCAGCGTCTGTCCGTCAGGGGACCAGCCGTGAAGATAACTCGGCCCAAGCGGCGTAATCAGTACCGGCGCAGTGCTTCCATCTATCGACAGAATGTAGATGCGCGACCGACCATCCTCTTTAGTGTGGTGGCTGACTGCGATGCGTGTGTGGTCAGGCGAGAGCACGTGATCATTGTTGCACGCAGTCGCATGCCACGTCTCGATCGGGGTGCTTCGCCCAGTGGCAAGCGAGAACCTGTAGAGCCTCCCGCGGCTGTTGTAGATCAGCGTCTCGCCATCTCCTAGCCAGTTAGGCGCTTCAATCACATAGTCAAACTTGGCGTGTACGCGTCGCTCGCCAGTCGTTACATCGACTGTTTCTAGGAGGCTAGTGACAAACTGCTTCTCCCCTGCGGAAGATGCCTGTTGTGATTCCATGCGGTCATCGTCTCCTTTATCCCAATACATGGCGCAGTGCTGCTTCTCTCATGACCTCAATAGGCGGTGTGATGTCCAGCCAGTAGGCAAGCGATACCGCCCCCTGATACACGAGCATCCAGAGTCCGTCTTGCACCATCGCTCCTTGCGCCTGCGCCTGCGCAAGAAATCGCGTCGTGAGTGGACGATACACGATATCTTGCACCACTTGTCCTGGTCGAAAGCATCTCGCGTCGTCGACCGGCGATGCTTCTGTGTGCGGCCACATGCCGATAGGCGTGGCATTGATCACGAGATCCGCCCCTTCAATCAACACCTCCCGACGGCTCCACTCGATCGCTTCGACCTGCACTCGGCTGCCAAACGACGACACGACTTCTTGCGCCTGTTCGAGTCGGCGCGCCGTGACACCAATGCGAACGTCCGGCGTATAAAAGGCGAGAGCCGCCAGAATGCCGCGCGCTGCACCTCCGGCCCCGAGGACAGCGACGCGCGCGGTCGTCGTGCGAGGCAGATGATCCTGCACACTCGTGTACCAGCCCATCATGTCTGAGTTGTGCCCGTCTAAGCGACCTGTATCTGCATCGAGTCGCACCAGATTCACCGCGCCTGCCGCTTCGGCGACATCCGAGATGGTGTCTAATAGCGGAATAATGGCCTGTTTATGCGGAACCGTGACATTGACCCCACGGATGCCAAGCGCTCTGATGCCAGCCACGGCTTGCGGTAACACCGACGGCTTCACGGCCAGCGGTATATAGCGCGCGTCGATCGCGCAATGCGCAAAGACAGCGTTCATCATCGCCGGAGAGGCTGAATGATGAACAGGCCAACCAATGACAGCGTAGACGCTCGTCCCCACAGCGCGTCCTCCTTCTGTCCCTTTAAAGCGACTTCTTCATAGCGATATGTGCAATACCTGCCTCTTCAAACACATCACCGTAGGCCTGATAATCCAGTTGCTCATAAAAACCTTGCGCGTGCGTTTGGGCATAAAGAGCCAGTTGACGAAAACCCCTCAACTGCGCCTGTGCCTCGAGATACAGCATGAGCGCCTTGCCAACCCCTTGCCCACGCCAAGGCGCGCGCACAGCCACGCGTTCCACTTTACCCGTATCCGTGCTGTGATAAGGTCGCAACCGGGCTGCGCCGATCGCAACACCGGACGCGTCGTGCGCCACAAAGTGAAGGGTGTCTTGTGCATGGTCGAGCTCGTCCAGTTCCAATGCTTCAGGCACCTGCTGCTCTTGTACAAACACTTCCCGGCGCACACCAAAAGCGGCCGCCAAGTCTTGTTCATCGGTTACCGTGATGATCTGCATCAGCCAATCTCCTGTCTGGCAATCGTACTTACATGTAGTGTATCGCACACGTCAATAGGGCCAGGATATCCCGTCGTTAGGCAGGATACAAAGGATCGAGTGGCAAAGAAACGGTCACCGCCGTGCCACCTTGCGTGCGATTGGAAATCGTCAATGCACCGCCATACTGGGCGATAATTCTTCTGCAGATCAGAAGTCCTAGTCCGAGATTTTCTTCTTTCGTCGTGAAAAAGGGCGTGCCCACCTGCTCCTGGATGGTATCGGGAATCCCTAAACCCTCATCCTCTACCTGCATATAGGCGAACTGTTCATCACGCCACAAGGTGGAGGTAATCAAGCCGCCGTTTGGCATAGCCTCCAGTGCGTTCTCCAAGATATTGATCAACACTTGCCTCAGTTGCAGCTTATCGCACACAAACATGGCATCCGCCAGGCTACGGATTACCACGTTGACATGCACGCGATCCGCATCTTCTTGAACCGCAGCCACGGCTTCTGTCATCAGTCTCTGAAGAGAGTAGGATTGGCTCGATTGTGCGTGCGGTGTCGCCAGCGCCAGAAGTTCTTGCGTCACTTGCTCGATACGATCGATCTCATGGTTCAATAAACCAAAATAGTGCTTCCGTTTCTCTGCGGGAGCACCTGGCAATAAATAAATGAATCCTTTGATGGTGGTTAATGGGTTGTTAATCTCGTGCGCCAACCCGGCTGCCAATTGTCCGATCGCTGATAGGGCATCATCTTGCGGATCCTTCTTCTGACTCTGTTCACCTTTCACCGACTCATCAGAATCCACAGCAATCTCCCCTTTGACCATGGTGACTGGCTAAAGACAGGTATCATCTGATAATTCGCCAGTATGCGGGCGTATATGGGGGCCGAAAAGTCGAAATTCGCAACTTTTATTCGAATCTCGACTTCATGTGTCAAACATCTGTTGACGCGGTAGACAAAGCGTGACACAGGTGCCGTGTCCCTGCTCACTCTCTACGCGCAACATCCCACCGTGATCAAGGACAATACGCCGACTCACCATCATGCCAAGGCCTGTCCCCCCTGTCTTCGTTGTAAAAAAGGGGTCTCCGATACGCCGTACGACTTCAGGAGGCATACCTGGCCCATCATCCTGGAACGAAACGCAGATTTCACGTTCATCTTGCGTGCTAGTGATCGCAAGCGTTCCCCCATCAGGCATGGCTTCAATCGCATTTTTCATGATATTGATCAGCACTTGCTTGAGCTGCGCTTCATCGGCTCGCACCCAGAGCGCACCTGCGCTCCTCACAACGATGCTGACCTTGTGCATCAGCGCTTGACCAGCAAGCAATTCGCCAGCCATTTCTAGTAGTACCGCCAAGTCGATCGTGCAACGCGAGATGACCTGTGGCTTGGCTAGCATCAGCAGTTCGTTCGTGATGTGCTCGATGCGCTCGAGTTCACCTTGCATAATCTCGACGTAGTGGCGCTCGCGATCGGCAGTGCGACCGCCTAGCAACTGTGCAAAACCTTTGAGGGCCGTCAGAGGATTACGAATCTCGTGTGCAAGCCCTGCGGCCAACTCCCCAGCCACGGACAATTGATCGGAGCGACGCAACAGCTCCTCCGAATCTTGAAGCCGCCTCTTTACACACTCCTGATCCGTAACGTCCTGGATGATACCAAACGTCTGTACCACGTGATTCCCTTGCCACACGGCCTCACCTTGGGCACAGACAATACGCTCTTCACCGTCAGGTCTCCTAATCCGATAACGTATATCAGACGAGCATCCAAGTCCCAACTCATGCATGGCATGTTCCACTGTAGCCACATCTTCCGGGTGAATGAAGCTAAGGAGCCGCCCGCAGCTCATGCCGGACTGCGGTTCGAGCCCAAAGATGCGATAGGCTTCGTCTGACCAGAACACCTCCTGTGTTCGCGTGTCCCTCTCCCAGCTCCCCAAGTGAGCAAATCGCTGTGTACGGTCCCACACCTGCATGTGACGTCGCAACAGGTTGTCCGTGACTTTTCGCGCGGTAACGTCACGGAAAGTCACCACAGCGCCTACCACCCCTGTGTCATCGCGAATCGGTGTGCTGCTATATTCAATAGCAAAACAACTGCCATCCCTGGTACATACCAGATCGTCTGTGATCATATAGGTAACGCCTTGTGCCACCGTGTCATGTACCGGACAGTCCGCAAACGCATACGAACTTCCATCCACACGAACCAGTACAAGACGTTCACTGATCGCATGCCCGATCAATTCTTCTGCTTTATACCTTAAGAGGTAGGCAGCCGCCGGATTCGCATAGGTGATGATCCCTCGCGAATCCACACTGAGGATGCCTTCCTCTGCTGCCTGCAATATCTGCTCAAAGTGCCCAGACGCAATGCCCTTACTCACTTCTACTGAGCCTGCTCGCTCTTCTATGCTGAGTGACTCGCTCAGATGCAAAGACATATCCACTGGATCCATGTGTCTTGCACCTCTTTAGTTAATCGACAATAGTATAATTCGACAGTCAACATCCAAATCCTTCTGCAGTGAAGTCTGCATTGAAGCTTGACGCCAAACCTGATCTACAGCCGCACAGCCTCTCTTTGCGCGATCAGACACAGTTCCGCTGCCTTAAAAGTGTGCGCCTGTGTCATCGCTTTTTCCGTTCGGTCGATACAGTCACGGATGAGTTCGCCAAAGTATGGAAATCCCACCTGGCCTTGTACCGCCAGATGCTGTTCACCGTCACTGTTGACCAGATACACGTGGTCGCCGCCTGGATGGTTTGCGATATCAATGTACTTGCGCAGCTCTATGTAGCCGTCCGTGCCGAGGATGAACGTCCGTCCGTCGCCCCACGTGCCTAGCCCATCAGGCGTAAACCAGTCGACGCGAAAGTACCCCGACGCACCATTATCTGCAATCAACGTGGCGTCGCCAAAAGTTTCGAGTTCCGGATACTGCGCCAAGTGGTATCCGACTTTGCTCGCTTGCACCTGCGCATCTTTGGCCCCTGTGTAATACAGGAACTGTTCCACTTGATGGCTTCCAATGTCACACAAGATGCCACCGTAATCGGCCAAACGAAAAAACCAGTCAGGTCGCGTCTTGGCATTTAACCGATGCGGTCCTATGCCCATCACCTGCACGACGCGTCCAATGGCCCCGTCCGCGATGAGTTGACCCGCAAATACTGCACTCTCAACATGCAACCGCTCACTATAGTACACGGCATACTTGCGACCGGTCCTAGCCACCATTTCCTTGACCTGTTCCAACTGGGAAAGCGTCGTAAAAGGTCCCTTATCGGTAAAATAGTCCTTGCCAGCCGCCATCACGCGCATACCCAAATTCGCTCGCTCCGAAGGCACTGCGGCACTCGCCACGAGTCGTACATCTGCGTCAGCCAGCACCTCATCTTCTGATCGCGCAACCTGTACACCCGGATAGACTCGGCGAAACGCCGCGACTTTCGCTTCATCTGGATCGTACACCCACTTGATCGTGGCCCCGGCCTCCGTAAGCCCGTTGCACATGCCGTAAATGTGCCCGTGATCGAGTCTGACAGCTGCAATCGGAAACTCACCCGGTCCGCATACTGGCTTTGGTTTCCCTTGCGGTGCATAGTTCATACCGTCTCTACGATCCACGAAAAGCACCGTCCCTTCTTCTCCATTGACGAAGCCCTATTCAATCCGTTGTTGTGGTGTCGAGATCTGCGCGATGTTGTGCGCGTAAAGCCGCATTGACTTCTTTCGCACGAAAGAAGTCCCCTCCTTTGGCCACCGCGTCATCCGTGCCCCAGCGAATCTCCTTGTCGCGCAGTGAAACCAAGGGGATGTGTTTCGAACAGTGAATGTACGCTTCATCGACGGATAACCTCACCCAGCGCTCTGCACGGGGATCGGACAAATCAGCGATTTCACTCTCGATACTGGCACGGCCATTGACGTGTAAGCCGATCCCATGTTGAAAGAAATCGATAAACAAAAGCCCCATGTGCGGATTCTCCGAGACATTACCGAGACTCGCATAAACGCCGTTTCCCCTATATTCTGGATAGGCCAGTGTGTTCTCGTCAAGGACGGCCACAAATCCAGGCTCCCCACCGCGAAACGACGCGTCACAGTGACCGTTCCCATCAGCCGTTGCGACGAACACCATCGTTTGTCGACGGATAAAATCGATCATGATAGGACTGAGAAAAGACAACATCTGATTGTCGTAAAAAGCGGCAGCGCGATTCGCGCTGTCAAAGGCAACCTGCAATTCGCGCTCACCGGCAGACCCAAACACAGACGCGGATCTCCTGACCACTCGCACCCTGCTCACTCGAAGCGCACGAGAAAATATTTCTTCTTGCCGCGCCGAACGATAAGAAATTCGCCCCCGTACAATGCAGTGTCAGTAAAAGAGCGATCGACATCCACAACTCGCTCTCCGTTGACACTAATTGCGCCACTCGAGACGTCCTCACGCGCTTGGCGTCGCGACGAACAGATGCCAGCGTCTACCAAGATACCGACCAAATCGCGCGCGTGCTCGCCCGGTAGCGTAGTCGACGGAGTCCCATCAAAGACATCGCGAATCTCTTCTACGGTCAGAGATTCGATGTTGCCACTAAACAAGACGCCCGAAAGATACTCGGCGCGCTTCGAAGCGTCCGCCCCATGCACCATTGTGGTGACCTCTTGAGCCAAGGTACGCTGTGCCAGACGGGCACCCGGATCAGCGAGCATCGCGCTTTGCAGGTCTGTGATTTCTTCTCCCGACAGAAAGGTGAAGTACTGGAGAAAGCGAATCACGTCGTCATCCGGTGTATTGAGCCAAAATTGGTAGAATTGGTACACCGAAGTCTTTTGTGCATCCAGCCATACCGCGCCTGATTCTGTCTTGCCAAACTTCGTCCCATCAGCCTTCGTTACGAGTGGAATCGTGAGGCCGAACGCCTGCTGCCCATCCAAACGCCGGATCAAATCGACGCCGCCTACAATATTGCCCCACTGGTCTGAGCCGCCGATCTGCAAGAGGCAGCCGTGCCTGCGAAACAACTCGAGAAAGTCATTCGATTGCAGTAACATATAACTGAACTCCGTAAAGGAAATCCCACTTTCCAAACGCGCCGACACTGACTCGCGAGCGAGCATGGTATTAATGCTAAAGTTTTTGCCTATGTCGCGCAAAAACGCGATCACACTGAGAGGTTCAGTCCAGTCGTAGTTATTCACCACACGTCCCGGATTGGCGACGGCGTCAAAATCGATAAAACGAGCGAGTTGGGCCTGGATCTTGCCTGTCCACTCTACCACCGTCTGCGCCTCTTGCAGCGTGCGTTCTTGCTTCTTACCACTCGGGTCGCCGATCAGCCCGGTCGCGCCTCCCACCACAGCAATCGGCGTGTGACCAGCCAACTGAAAGCGCCGCAGGGTGAGAATCGGCAGCAAGCTGCCAATATGCAAACTGTCAGCAGTGGGATCAAAACCGACGTACACAGCGATCGGCCCTTCGGCCAGTCGCTTCTCTAACGCTTCGCGATCAGTGACTTGAAACACCAAACCGCGTGCGTCTAGGTCTTCTATCAAGCTCATCTTTCTGTGCCCCTTACTCACTTTTCATTATCGTTTCATCCTGTGCTATACGCGAAAAAAAGTCAATATCGGCAAGTGATCGATACGTGAGAGAGTGTGGGCGAGATGCACTTTCGTACTCGCAGTCGCCTATGGCACTAAAAGGGTCAGACCCGCGTCCATACGCACGGTCTGTCCGCGGATCATCTCGGCCTCAGGCGAACATAGAAAGAGCGCCAGGTTAGCCACATCGTCGGGAGTCACCATGCGGTGATAAGGTAGTTTGTCCTTAATGGCTGACCAAGTCTTGTCGATCTCCGGAAAATGTTCGATCGCGTCTGTTTCCACGGCGCCGGCGGATATCGCATTAGCATTGATCCGCTGCGGGGCCAACTCAATGGCGAGGTAGCGAATCATCGCTTCGATCGCCGCCTTGGTCGCCCCGACACTCGTATAGTAGGGGAAGACACGGTCCGAGCCAAAGGACGAGATCGCGAGCATAGCACCGCCTTCGGTCATGAGTGCGGCTGCTCGCTGCGCCCCGAGCAAGAGCGCGCGCGTGTTGATATTGACAGTCCAGTCCCAACCTTTCACATCGAGATCCATCGCTTTGCGATTGCGCCCAGACGCGGCGTTATGGACATAGACGTCGAGGCGACCAAAGCGTTCTGTCACGGCGTCAAATAGCGCATGTACTTTCTCTTCTTGCGCAAGGTTCGCTTTGACGAGCAGCGCACGACGACCGAGCGCCTCTACCTCCGCTGCCGTAGCTCGCGCGGCATCGGCGTTACGAAAGTAGTGGACCACCACATCAGCGCCTTCTTGTGCGAAGCGCAGCGTCAGTGTTCGACCAATGCCGCGCGAGCTTCCGGTCACGCACACCACTTTACCTTCATACCGTTTCTGTAACATCGTGATCATCTCGCTCCTTCGCATCAACCAAACTGCCAGACTGTATGGCTGAGATTTCCAAACTGATAACTTCTGTGCAAGAGGGTCGCTTTTTGCTCGTGGTCCGCTGCGCCCATCGCGTAAAACAGCGGCACGAGGTGTTCATTGCCGCCTGGCGGCACGGCTAAGGAGGCGTGTGGCGCTTGGACAGCATACGAGAACAGCGACTTTAGATCCCATACCTGCAAAGCCTTTGTGATCCAGTCGTCAAATGTAACCGCCCAATCATCTATCTTGTCCGGCTCCGAGAAAGCAAGAGCACGGAGATTGTGCACTGTGCCGCCACTTCCGATGAGGAGGACATCCTGACTGCGCAGCGCCGCGAGGGCCTGTCCGATCGCGTATTGCTGTTCAGGCTTCAGACGCGGGTTCACCGACATCGCGATAACCGGTATATCAGCGTCCGGGAAAACACGTCGCAGGACCACCCAAGCGCCATGATCCAGTCCGCGCCCGGCTTCGAGCTGACATGGAACGCCCGCTTCGCCAAGCAAAGACGCGATCTCTTGCGAGAGGGTCGCGTCACCTGACGCAGGGTACTCTATGCTGTACAGCTCTTGGGGAAATCCGCCGAAATCATACATCATCGTATGTTTCTGCGAAGCGCTGACCTGTTGCACGAGGCTCAACCAATGCGCGGAGAACAGCACGATGGCTCGCGGTCGTGATATCGCCCAGTGTAACTGGCCTAGAAACTGACTGTACTCGTTATCCTCGATTGCTAACATAGGCGAGCCGTGTGCAATAAATAACGATGGTAACATGCATGACACCTCCCGATGTCTAACTCTCTCACAACATCTTAACCGCCGACACTTGACCCTCGATCCACGTCGACTTCATCCTCTTTGAACAAAATCCCAAAAGTTGTTATCCAACAGTCGGGTCACATCTCTTTGGATCTGGTCGTCTGTCACGCGCAGACCGGTGCTCGCTAGGGCCTCATACTGATCTGCGAGCACACCGGCTATCACCGTGCGGCTATTGTGCCATTTATAGATGAGGTGTTCCAACACGCGCGCGTCTGAATGTTGCGGGATAAACGTCGGGCCCAACAACTCCAATCGCATACGCGTGATCTCATCGACGAGCGATCCTGTATTGACAAACCACCAGCACCCAAAAGGCATCAGATTGCGAAATTTACGGGCTGTGACAGCTAGCGCATGCTGATTCTCGCGCGCGAGGACGGTGACCAGAAACCTTTGCTCCGGGTACATCGCACAGAGGCGTTCAATCGGCACAAGCGACGCCAGCCCCGAACTATCTCCCGCATCTCGGAGTTGCGGATTCACCTGTCTGCGCACGCCGATCATCAAAGCCAGCGGCAATCGCTGCGCTGCGCAAAAAGGCAACACGGCCTCACGAAGCAATTGACTGCGCACGCTGTCGTCCGGGAAATCGAAAGTGGGCTCAACGGACAGTGCGAGATAAACGGGGTGCATCACCTGTGCCCAGTCTTCGAGAAAGCGCCGCACCTCGTCAAATGTCTGACCACTCAAATCTGCGCACACAGCATAGCCTAAGGCCGTCAGCTGTCGCACTGCGCCTGCAAAGTCATTGAGAACGCGATCGAGGCGAAGTGCGGCGTGAAAGCGCGGGTGCACCTTGACTCCCCCGCGCCAATGCACTGCTTCTCGCTCGTCGAGCGGATCATTGGTCATCACCAAACGCTCTACTCCTGCCGCGTCCATGACGCGCTCGACATACTCGTCCCCTGCTTGCGCTTGCAGCGTCTGGCGTAGAGAATCCAGATCGCCAAGATCGGCGCCAAGCGTCTTCGCGATCGTAAGCACGCCACACGCCGCCTCGCTCAGCGGACTGTTGCGAACAAATAAACTGTCCCAGATTACTTCCGCCTGCCGCTTCGTATCAAGGTCAAAAAAAGCATCGTATGCATGCGTATGTACCCGGAATGCTTCCGCGATCAGGTAGTGATAGGTTAGTACGTGGTCTGCTCCGCTCATCTGTAGCGAGCCAAAAGACGGAGGAAACAGGTGCGTATGCATATCCGTAACCCGCGTACTGCGTACAATCTCTGTCACTGTGAGGCGCAACTGCTGATCGGTCATCCTCGCTTCACCCTTCGAACACGTCATAACTTCATCGCAGTGAATCCGCCATCCACGGGAATCAGCGCGCCTGTCACAAAACCGGAAGCTTGTTCGGATGCGAGCCACACTACCGTCCCTTGCAACTCCGTCGGTTCGCCTAGCCGCCCCATCGGCGTTTGACTGTAGATGGCATCCACGCGCTCCTTCGTTAGAATTTTGCGATTTTGTTCGGCGGGAAAGAAGCCAGGAATGATAGCATTGACACGCACGATCGGCGCGAATTCACGAGCGAGGTATTGCGTTGCATTGTTGAGTGCCGCTTTGGACGCAGAATAGGCAAAGACGCCAGACAGCGGCTGTAGCGAAGAAACCGAGGAGATGTGAATGATCGAACCGCCACCGTCTTCCATCATCTGCTTGCCAAATATCTGTGCGGCTTGAAAGGCGCTTTTGACGTTCACGGTAAAAATGTCGTCCCAGTCTTCGTCGGTCACCTCCAAAAATGGTTTTTTACTGTTAATCCCTGCGCAGTGCACTAAGATGTCTAGGTGCCCAGCCCACTTTCCCACTTGCTCCTGTAGTTGCTCGAGTGAAGAGCGTGCAGTCAAATCAACGTAAAACGCCTCTGCATCGTGTCCACTTTGCACCAACTCCGCGCGCACCGCACGTGCCTTGTCTTGATCGCGTCCAGCAATCGCGACTCGCGCCCCGTGCGCCGCTAACCCCTTGACAAGCGCACTGCCGAGTACGCCGTTGCCGCCAAGTACAAGCGCCGAGCGGCCTGTGAGGTCAAACAGTTGCATGCCGTCACCTGCTTCCCACGTTCTACTCTCCTCACTATAAACCTGTATTTCATAGAGGGTCAATCAGCGAATCTATGGTATACTCTTACATGTTGGCAACACGTATGCGATCCTGTGCTGGAGGTGCTACACCACCATGCCTGCCGCTCGTTCCCCTTATCTTTCCATGCTTTTTTACGCCGGTCTTGCCTTAGTTCTCCTTGCTGTAGTTGCGTTACATCCAGCGCTGCATGTGAGCGTACTCTTTGTCCTCACGTTATTTATTGTCCTCAGTGAACGTTTTTATTTGAAGATCGGACATATTACATACGCCCTTTCCTTCCCTCTCGTCTATGGGCTAGCGTTCGCTAGCGGATACCCAACGGCCATTTTCGTGACCGTAGGCGCCGTCCTAGCCACACAGCTCAGCATGCGTTTGACTATCAGACGTGTCCTGCTCGCGGGCCTTGCCTGGGCGCTCGCTTTGTCGCTCGCAGACGGCATCACCGCATGGGTGGGCGTCTCCTTTCACGCCGACATGCAGATGTGGCAACTCGCTGCGAATCTGATACTGACTGCCACGGCGTACGCTGTCGTCCAAGGGAGCGTTCATACTTACACCCTTTATAGGCGTCCTAAGGAGCATCGCAATTACCGCCCACTCTGGCAGTGGCTGGCGAGTGATCTGGCGCTTGGCCTCGCCTACGGCGCCGTCATGATCATTCTCGCTGATAATCCTAAGAACACCGGTACCGGCTTGATCGGCACTTTGTTTTTCTTTCTGCCTCTTACAGCGATCGCCATCGTGGCTCGCCTGATCACGCATCTGACGCAAGCCAAACGAAAACTGCAAACCCTGGTGACAGTCTCGCAATCGATCAACGAGCAATTGGATCTCACCATGGTACTCAGCCGCATCGCTGAAAAGGCGCATGCGCTGATTCAAGGAGAAAGCGCTGCTGTGTTTACAGTGACGCATGACGACAAGCTTTCCTTGCAAGCGATTACTACCCGCTCGACGGGACTTGACCGGCATGTACAAGCGGCTACGCTTTGTTTGTCCCAAGCGCTACCGATTACGTTGCCAGAAGAGGCGCGCAAGCACCTGACGCAAGCCCTCGCGGTACCTATCCTCGTCGAAGCGACACCCGCTGGGATCCTGTCAGTCGTGTTATCCCCGAGCACAGCGCCTGGCGAAAGCGACCTGCACTTGTTATCCGCGTTCGCAGCGCACGCCAGTGTAGCGCTAAAAAATGCGCGCTATATCGAGGAACGTGAGAAGAGACTTCTGCTCGAAGAGCGAAACCGGCTCGCCCGCGAGATTCACGATGGTCTCGCCCAGACACTCGCCAGTGTCGTACTACGCATCGAGTGGATGAAAAAGCACGCTTTGGAGCCCAGTCCATTAGAAGAAGTACAAAGTACGCTCCAAGAAGCGGTCACGCGCGTTCGCCACTCCATCTTCTCGCTGCGACCAGGGCCTTATCACGAGCACGGATTAACCGTATCACTGCAAAACCTTCTCAACGAAGTACAGGCATCTCACGGGGTACGCACGCATTTTACAGTGCGTGAGTACCGGGCACTTCCTCCACACATCGTGGAGACGATCTACCATTTAGTCACGGAAAGTGCCAGAAACGTCATAAAACACGCGCATGCTGCGAATCTCTATATAGAATTACTCCTAGATCGGCACCAAGTGATCCTAAGGATCCGTGATGACGGCTGTGGATTTCATTTTGGTCAAGCGATGGTAAAAGCGGCGAAAAACCGGTCATTTGGCATTGAACTTATGCATACGCTCGCGGAGGACGTAGGTGGCATGTTGGAAGTCGTCACGGCGATTGGCGAAGGCACCGAAATCACGTTTACTGTGAATGTGGAGGAGATGAGCCACAATGACCACAAAACTGCGCGTTTATCTGTGTGATGACCACACCATCTTGCGCGAAGGCTTACGCAACCTGCTAAACGCCGAACCAGATCTCTGTGTCATCGGTGAAGGTGCGGACGGGGACGAGGCTTTGTGCGCCCTACGCACGCTTCCTGCAGACGTTGTTTTGATGGACATTCACATGCCTGGACGAGATGGCATCGAAACCATCGCAAGTCTCCAGTCTATGCGTAAAGATTTGCCTGTTCTTGTGCTGACTATGTACGCGCAAGAAGAGTATCTGTTTCGCGCGATTCAAGCCGGCGCCAAAGGCTACCTTCTGAAAGACTCGCCGATTGGCGCAGTCGTAGAGGGGATCCGTAAAGTGGCGTCAGGTGGATCAGCCTTGCAGACAGGCCATCGCCCCCACGCTGATCTGAACACCGTTACGACATACGACTCCACAGACCTGCTATCCCCCCGCGAAGTGGAGGTGCTCACAGTGCTGGTTGAAGGATTATCCAATAAGAGCATCTCTGAGAAATTGTATATCTCCGAAACCACGGTGAAACTGCACATCAGCAACATCTACCGTAAACTGGGCGTCAGAAGCCGATCACAAGCTGTCGTGCACGCCATTCGTCACCAACTTGTCCCGGTAGATCCAGTCATGCAGTAGGGAGAGGCGTCACGCTCGCAGTACTCTTGCCCACACACTCATAGAGTCTGTCGATCTGGACGTGAGTCCGTACGACATCTGCCAGGTGATCATAAGCGCGAGCGCGCACCTCGCTCACCACAAGTCCACTCGTCTGCTCTGGCAGCCTACGCAACCGTCGCAAGCGGTTGAGCCACGTCAAGCGAAAAGCGTCATTGTGCAAGACGCCGTGCAGATAAGTGCCGATCACTTGCCCATCGTCCGTCCGATACCCATCATGACGCATGGGCGCTTGCCCCGACTGCGCACACGCATCTTGCACATGAGCAAATGCACGGTCTACCGGAATGCCGAGCGTCTCCCCCATGTGCATCTCATATCCATGCACCGGTACAGAGACGCGGTCTGCCACCTGGCCGTGTACTAAAACCGTTCGCTTCACCGCTGATATCGTCGTCACCCCTGGGTGAAGACCGAGTCCTGGCGCTTCCGTGATAGGCGACTCCTGTCCTTCCGGATCGCGCACGGACTCACCTAGCATCTGAAAACCTCCGCAAATGCCGAGAATCTGTTTACCCGCTTGTGCCGCTCGGATAATCGCGTCAGCCATGCCCGCTTCTCGCATCCACAGCAAGTCGGAAATAGTATTTTTGCTGCCCGGGATAATAATGGCATCCGCTTGCTCTAACTCTTGCGGATGGACCGTGAAATAGACGTCGACGCCCGGCTCGATAAAGAGTGGATCGAGGTCCGTAAAGTTCGATATATACGGAATGCGCACAACGGCTATCTTCAGCGTCAGGTCGTCCGCAACTGTCGAGTGATCCTCTTCACGCCGATACCGTTCGCCGCGAAGGCCGACGGAGTCCTCCTCATCGATCTGCAAATCCTTGATAAAAGGAACCACGCCAAGCACTGGTATACCTGCACGTTCCTCCAAAATCTGCACGCCTTCCACAAATAACGAAGGGTCGCCACGAAAGCGATTGACGATAATGCCACAGACGCGCGCGCGTTCGGATGGCGTGAGTAACAGTAGAGTCCCGAGGACTGAGGCGAAAATCCCTCCGCGGTCAATGTCAGCCACAAGAATCACAGCGGCATCCGCCATCTCAGCCGCCCGCATATTGGCGATGTCGCGCTCCTTTAGATTCAATTCCACAGGACTCCCGGCACCT
The DNA here is from genome assembly GCA_026627345.1 of Bacillota bacterium. Lineage (GTDB taxonomy): Bacteria > Bacillota > Bacilli > Alicyclobacillales > SLC66 > JAPNUJ01. The sequence continues at coordinate 20,738 of JAPNUP010000182.1, forward strand.
TCGATGACGATCAATTCGAAGCGTTCGCGCAAGTGGTCGTACGATTCGCAGACAGCCCTCCAAAGCTTGGCTTTGTGATCAGCAAAGTAATCGCGCGCAGCCACTGTGCCGACTGCCTTGCCTTGCACAATGACTTGCGAACTCATCTCGCCAGTCGGCTTCAGCAACACTGGATTCATGTGTTCAGTCGGTTCAATGCCCGCCGCCTCCGCTTGCATCGCTTGGGCCCGGCCAATCTCGGCCCCAGACGGTGTAACCGCTGCATTCAGTGACATGTTCTGCGCCTTAAAAGGCGCAACACTAATCCCATCTTGCGCAAAAATACGGCACAAAGCGGCACAAAGCACGCTCTTGCCGACGTTTGACGCTGTCCCCACCAGCATGACACTGCGCAGTCTGTGCTGTCTCACGCCAGTCGTCACATCTGTATCGCTCATCCATTCGTTCCTGCCTCTCGCGTCCAATAGTCGATCGTTCGCACACGCTGAGGCAACCGGTCCTCTGCGGCCTGCCGACGTGCCACCAGCAGATCGTGTAATGCGCGCTGATAACTCAGTTCCCGCATCAGCTGATCCACCTGCACCGCCTGCGTGATCCGCGCTACCGCTGTAGCGTCACCGCCGACCGTACGATCTGTGCCTGCGTCTGGCCACTGCTGTGGTTCGGTTTCGCTGTTCATACGATCCCTCCGACTATCCGCGCCCATCGCCTTGTATACTATTTACATTCGCGAAAGAGCCTGCTGGTTCCTCGTTCGAAGAAGAACAGCTTTTGTCGGATCTCTACTTTCTGTGTCGGCGAAAACGTCCATTTACGGCGACATGATGTGCTCGCACCACCGTCTTTGGCCAAAATCAGCGACTGCCGCCGCAATTTTGACAGTCTCTTGAGTATACCACTTCTCTATGTATACACTCCCTTTGCAGATGAGCAAAGAGGGAGCGTCCGTTTACACTTGCGTTTTCGTGCGCACAGATCGGCCACTTCGCTTTCGCGTGTCCACCTGATGATATACGCGAATCACTTGGCGGCACATTTGCCCGGCCGAATAGTGACGGGCGATATGCCTAGACAGCCGTAGAGCGTCTGTCTCCGCTTGGCGTGAATCGCTTGCAATGTCCTTGATGGCCTGAAGTAGTTGACCGCGATGCCATGCCTTGTAGCGATGCCCATGATCGCCGAAGTTCGACCGCGCGGCAGCGTCGAGATTGGCCGCATGCAGTCTCCCCACCCACTTCATCTCGCCGACTGCCACTGTCGGCGTCCCTGTAGCGGCCGCTTCGAGCGCCACACGTCCTGTACCGATAACCACGTTACAAGAGCGATAAAACGATCCCATATCATCCACGTGGCCGCAGATGCGAATCCTTCCATGTCGCGTACGAAGCGTTTCGAGACTGTTGCGTCCAGCCACAAGCATGTAGACTCCGGGGTTCGCGGCGACATAAGGGTATAGAGCGCGCACAATCTTTCGGCCTAGTTCCTCTTTGGCATAGGTAAACCTGCCTGCGTATCCGATGACAAACGCATCACCTGGAATGTGCTGTGTACGACGCAGTCGTCCTGTACGAGCGGGGTGAAACGTATGGGTAGATATGCCATTGTATATCAGATGCAGCCGCTCGCGCCTGATGCCCGCGTGTTGTACGGCAGCCGCTATATCTTCAGAAACTGCGATCACGGCGTCCGCTTTGCGTGCGGCTTGTTGTGTCTCACCGTCGAACATATATGTGCCGTGAATGGTCATGACCACTGCTCTCTGCGGCCCTTTCACTGCCGCTGCGAGCCTGCAGCTCGAGCCGTCATGCGCATGAAGCAATGTGTATCTCTCCCGCACGACGATCTGACGTAATAAGCGCAATCGCTCACCGATGTCCCCGTCCGCCATGTGGATGCGAATGCCCGCTTTCTGAAGGGACGGCGTCCACGGCCCGCCTGAGGTGAAGACGCCGACTTGATACCCTTCTTGCACCAGTTTTTTTGCGAGGAGCCGTACGTGCGTCTCAGTCCCGCCTCCTTGTAATAAGCGATGGATCATTAACAGTACTTTTCGCACAGTCCGCACTCCCTTTCCAAGCCCCGACACACTACAAGAGCGAATCATCTCCTCATATCTATGCCAGACAGCCCACGCCTGTCCGTGCGAATGTCACGGGTATCCCTCCAACTTTCCTCACTGGTGATTTTGCCGACCTGCAAGCCGGCGAAAAAGACACCCGGTTGGAGGCCTCTGTTTTGTCTGTTATGATAAGTCGTATGGTGAATTCGTTCATAGGCAGGTGACCTTTATCGTGACCACCCACAACCCTTATCTCGTGTTGCTTTACTATCAGTTTGTAGCCATAGAAGACCCTATAGCCTTCGCCAGCGAGCAGCGGCAACTTTGCCAGAGTCTTGGCCTCGTCGGTCGCATCATCGTCGCGGACGAAGGAATCAATGGTACTGTCGCAGGGCCGTCTGCGGCTTGCGAGGCCTACATGGATGCTATGCACGACGACTTTCGCTTTGCCAACATGCCGTTTAAAATCGACGGCGCGGCCACACTGCCATTTAAGCGTTTATCGGTTCGCGTGAAAGAAGAGATCGTCGCCATGCGTCCGCCAGTCCCTGTATCGCCAGCCAATCGTTCTGGTGAACGTTTGTCGCCGCAGCAGTTTTACACGGAGATCGCGCATGGAGATGTTGTCATTCTTGACGGGCGCAATGATTACGAATACGATGTCGGCCATTTTCGCGGCGCTATCCGACCAGAGGTGCGCTACTTTCGACAATTTCCGGAATGGCTGGAGACACAGTTCCCCGTGGATAAAGACCAGCGTATTCTGACGTATTGCACTGGTGGCATTCGCTGTGAAAAGCTCACTGCCTACATGATTGAACAAGGGTACACCAACGTCGCTCAGCTAGACGGTGGGATCATCACGTACGGACAAGATGACGCCGTACGCGGACGAGGCTTTGATGGCAAATGTTACGTGTTTGACGAGCGCCTGGTCGTTCCTGTGAATCAACAGGAAGAGGTCATTGTCGGACGTTGCCATCATTGTGGGGAGCCGTGTGATCGCTTTATCAACTGTGCCTATGACCCGTGCCACTATCAGCACCTATGTTGCGAAAAATGTGACGAAGCTCACGCTGGCTGTTGCAGCTCTATCTGCAAAGCGCTTCAGGCGGAGTTTATGCAATCGGCACAATAGTGGAACTTGACTATAGAGTAGGTACAAGCACAGACAAGTTGGTGTCCGCTGGCATGTACTGATCACCAGAAGGAGGTGATCATATGTTGCCGTCTGAAGTGACACTGACGATTGATCGCAAGACCAACCGGGTCTTTTACGTGTTGCAGACTCAAGGCGTGCTCGACACCAGCGTCGTGCGCAAAGGTGCACTTGCGCGTGACGCCATCTTCTATCTGGTGACGCAGCAGTACCTGCAGGTCAGCGACTATACCGGGAATCTGTACAGTGTAGCGTCCTTTCGCTACATCGGCAGCTAAGTCTGCGTGAATGCGCAAGAGGCCCTGTGAAGAGTTATCTTCACAGGGCCTCTTTTTTGATCATCACACCAGACGCATAAGCCCGCTTTTGATTCGCCATTCTAGAGAACGTGACAGTGACGAAAAGGAGGGGTATCCATGATCGTTGGCGATTTCGAAACGCGTCAGCACTCCATCCAATACCTGACGTCAGGTTTTACGGATGAGTTCAAACACCGTAGTCGAGTTGACACGTGTGTACATATGACCTGCCAAGCGGGCCACTGGATGAAGGTCGGCTGTCTCAATCTTAAAGTCTTGCACAAGATCGTCCCGCACATGGAGATAGATGACTTGCCCGATCACGACACTGGCACTGCCTGGTCCTTCTCCGACATCGACTGTCTGCAGAAGCTTGCACTCCATGGAAATCGGCGACTCTGCTACCCGCGGTACAGCCACGCGCTCACTCGCTATCGCTGTTAGGCCGCTGCATAGAAATTCGTCGACTTCCGGTGGATACTCCGGCGCCGTTTCATTCATGGGCAAGACGATGTCATCGGTGACGACGTTGACCACAAACTCGCCTGTCGCCACGATATTTTGATACGTATCTTTACGAGACCCGTCTCGTCTACGCATCGGCGTGAACATCACCGCGAGCGGGTTGGCCGATGCTGCCGTAAAAAAGCTGAAAGCGGCCAAATTGGCCACGCCCGATTTGGAGACGGTGGAAACGAAGGCGATCGGTCGGGGCACGATCGACCCGGTCAAAAGTTTGTAGCCATCTTGCCAGGGCAAGGTAGCAGGATCAAACTGCATGAGTCCCTCTCCTTACATGTGTAGATGCCAGCCATTTACCAAGCGGCGATCTGACCATCCGTGCGTGGCTCCGTGCCACCTGCAAGAATTCCTTGTGCGTCGCGAAGGATTATTTGTCCGCGCCCAAAACCACCGCTGTCAAGTGCCACTGTGACCTCATGGCCCCGTCTGGCTAGCGCTTGCGCCACATGTTCAGGGATGCCGCGTTCCACCTCGACTTTGCGACCTTCGTGCCACTGCCACCGCGGCGCGTCCAACGCGGCTTGGGGGTTCATCCCGAGATCGAGCATATTCATCACGACCTGGACATGGCCTTGCGGCTGCATATATCCGCCCATCACGCCGAATGGTCCGACGGCCTCTCCGTCTTTGGTCAGGAATCCCGAAATAATAGTATGGTAAGTGCGCTTGCCAGGCTCCAGATAATTGGCGTGTGTCGCATCGAGTGAAAAAGTATGCCCACGGTTTTGCAAGCTGATTCCGGTGTCCGGGATCACGACGCCTGCGCCGAACCCCATGTAGTTGCTTTGAATAAAGGATACCATCGAACCGTCGCGATCCGCTGTCGCCAGATAGACCGTTCCGCCTTTCGGTGGAGAACCGGGAAAGGGAACTCCCGCTTCTTCACCAATGAGAGCCGCTCGCTGCCTGGCATACGTTTCATCTAGTAGCGCACTTGCTGAGACGGCCATGGTTTTCGGATCCGTGATGACCTGTAGGCCGTCAGCAAAAGCGAGCTTGAGCGCTTCGATTTGCAGGTGCGTAAAGCGCTCTCCGGCACCGAGATCAGGGCCTAGTTGCTTGAGAATCTGCAGCGTCTGCAGCGCCACCACACCTTGTCCGTTCGGCGGCAGTTCCCACACATCGTAGCCGCGATAAGAGACACCAAGCGGTTCAACCCACTCTGGTGCAAAGCTTGCAAGGTCCTCTTCACTCAGATAGCCACCGTGCTGCTTGCAAAACGCGGCGATCCGCTGTGCTAACTCCCCTTCGTAAAAATCGCGTGCACCTGTTCTCGCGATCGCTTCGAGCGTCGCAGCGTGGCCGGGTGACCGCCATTTCTCCCCAATCCGCGGTGCACGTCCACCCGGCATGAACGTGGCGAGAAAACTTTCGTGCACAGGCCCTTGCAAAGCACGCGCGTACGCGCGCTGGGCCGCGGCCCAGTACTTGCCAAGCACGGGCGAAAGCGGGTAGCCATCACGCGCATACTCGATGGCCGGGGCAAGCGCCGCCTCCAGTCCCAGTCGTCCAAAGCGCTCCATGAGGGCCGCCCAGGCCGCAGGTGCCCCTGGCACAGTCACCGGAGCTAACCCAAAGCGGGGCATGGTCACGTGCCCGGCGCTGCGCATATGCTCAGCGGTCAAACTGAGCGGCGCCGGACCGGATGCGTTTAGTCCGTAGAGCTTGCCTTGATGATAGATAATCGCAAAGGCATCGGCCCCAATGCCGTTCGATGTCGGCTCGACCACAGTCAAGCAAGCAGCCGCTGCGACAGCCGCATCGATTGCATTGCCGCCTCTCCGAAGCACCTCTAGTCCGGCTTGTGCAGCCAGTGGCTGCGAGGTGGCGACCATTCCTCTTTCCGCATAAACCACTGAACGGCGAGAAGGGTAGGGATAAGTCAAAGCGTCCACTTGCAATGCGGTCACTCCCTTGGCATAGTCACTTGAGGCTTGCGTGTGTATCGGTCGAAGGTGCCGGCAACAAAATGCTAAACTCGCTACCGACACCGGGGGTACTACGACTTAATATGCGCCCATTATGCGCCTCCGCGATCCACTGCGCAATCGCCAGTCCAAGCCCGGTTCCGCCTTGTGCGCGTTCGCGTGCTTTATCTCCACGATAAAAGCGTTCAAAAACATGCTCGAGATCTTCTTTTTTAATCCCGATCCCTGTGTCCGCTACATCGATGCGCACAGCGGCGCGCTGGCGCGATAATCGCAGGCGCACACTTCCTGTCTCCGTATACTTGATCGCATTGTCTACGATGATGACCAGCAGCTGATAGAGTCTTTCCTCGTCCCCTTGCACGACGAATCGTTCACTTTCCCCGCCCACTTGCTCCATCTGTAATGAGAGGCCTTTCATTTCCGCGAGCGGTTCCAGCGCCTCCACGACGCGCGTCGCAATGCCCGCCATGTCGACCGTATCCCGGCGAATCTGTGTTTGCGCGGAATCTGTCTTCGCCAGCGTCAATAAATCGTCTGTGAGCTTCGTCAGGCGCCGCGCTTCTGCCTTGGCGTTACTGAGCCACTCCAGATTGTCTAGAATAGAGCCTTGTGCGTGGCTCAGAAGCACGTCGAGATTGGCCTGAATCACAGCGAGTGGCGTGCGCAACTCATGAGAGGCGTCTGCGACAAACTGGCGCTGACGCTGCCACGAGCGCGCTATCGGTTTTAACGCTCGATTGGATGCAAAAAACCCGATCAAGAGCGCAGCCACCGCCCCAAGGATGCCGACAGTGATCAGCACTTGTCGCAAAAGACGCAGATCACTGACTTGCCGTTCGATATTCATGCCGACTTGCACCGTGACGAAACCTTGCGTATCAGGAAAAATGACAGGCTGGGTCAAAACGCGCAGTTGCGCATTTCCCTGCGTCCAAAAAACCGTGTCGATCAAGGCGCCACCTGAAAGTTGCGGCGTGCCAAACACACTGCTAAGCCCTGGCGCAGACTCGTAAAGCACTGCGCCGCTAGCCGCCCTCACCACGACATAGGTACCCCCGGAACCGGATTGCATAGGGGGTGCACCGACGCCTTGCGAGCCTGTTACACCAGCTGTAGCTGCGAGCAGCAAGGCGCGATGAATAACAGGACGCGCGGTGACTTCGAGTAGCGTGTCTATTTCACTCATCGTCAAGCGATCCATCCAGGCGTAGATCGCCGCCGCCGAGGCGAGATACAAGATCACGACAAAGGCGACGAGAATAGCCGTCAGCTGTCGTCTTGCTGTGACAAAGAGACTGCCTTCCTTGCGCCCAGATCTCCCCGCTTTAAGCACGCGCTGACTCATACGCGCAGCGCGTATCCGACGCCGCGCACCGTTTCAATCAAGGATGCTCCTGCACCTCCGCCGCCTTGCGGGTGAGCATCGATTTTTTTACGCAAAAAATGTACGTAGATCTCTACAGCGTTAGTATCCTCCGGACCACCGAAACCCCAGATGCGATCCAATATCAGTTCTTTAGGCAACACTTGTCCAGGATTGCGCAAAAACAGCTCCAGCAGTTGAAACTCCTTGGCGGTCAAACCTAGCGTTTCGCCATGGTAGGATACGCTACGCGTGATCAGATCTAGCTCAAACGGTCCTGCCTCGAGTTTCTTGGTCCCTACGACATCGCCCGCGCGACGCGTCAAGGCACGGACACGAGCAAGTAGCTCCTTGATCGCAAAAGGTTTCACCAAATAATCGTCAGCCCCTGCATCGAGCCCTTGAACTCGGTCGTCAACCGCATCTTTGGCCGTCAGTAACAGGATCGGTGTCGAGTCCCCTTCGGCTCTCAACGTTTCTACGATCTGGTATCCAGTCATCCCGGGCAACATCACATCCACCACGAGCAAGTCGTACCCGCCGTCTTGCGCGAGCGCCAACCCAGTGTGGCCATCTGTCGCTGTATCCACCGCAAATTGCAGATCCACAAAAGTCTGTTGCAACGCGCGCAGCAATTTCACTTCATCATCAATAATGAGCATACGCATGTGGCTCGCACCTCCAGTCAGTCAGGGCCAGTATCCACTGCGTGCATTGAAAATGCCTTGAGGTCACAGCGCACTGTCCTGCTTCGCCACCTGTATCAGGGACGCTGGATTGCGGCGTAGGCTTCGTCTGTCAACCGCGCCGACGCCAAGTCCTCGGCTGTCAATCCACCAGCGTGCCAAGTGGTCCATTTCACTGTGATATTTTTGTAATCGATCGCGATCAGCGGATGATGATTGCGACTTTCCGCCTCCTGCGCTACGCGCTGGACAAAGGTGATGCCGGTCAAATAGTCGGTAAAGCGAAACCGGCGCACCAGCCACTGTTCATCGCGTTTCCATTCGGGCAGTTGTGAAAGGGCTTCAGTCAACTCTAGTTCTCCTATCTTGATCGGTGCGGTCATCGGTTGATCCTCCTATCCTTTTCTTTCGTATTATACCTCTAGTCACCATGGAAGTCTGTGCTACTATGAGGGTGCTAGACTGCTCAACATACGCCTGCCAAAGGAGTCTATCATGTGACGGTGACCGAGGACTTATACCGCTTCTTTTTACGGCGGTTGCTACGCAACTACATCGTTGGATCGCTGATTGCCGTTTTAGGTGTCGGCGGCGTCTTGATGTTCACCACGCTACACTTTCGCGGCGCGCAACTCAGCGTGATCCTCGCGACTCTCGGCGTCTCACTCTTATGCATGTTCGCCGTGGAATCTATCGCCTTTCGGCGCGATCTGCGACCCATCCGCGAGGTTCTGTTTAGCCAGCCAGAAAACCTACAGATCTTGCGCACTGCTTATGCGCGTGCGCATCGCTTTCCCTTGCTGACGGTGCGCCGCGTGCTCGGCCCACACCTGTTTGGACTCGCCATTCCCGAAGTGATACTGACGATCTGGGAGATACATGCAAGGCTTTTGCAGTTGCCTGATGCCATCGTCTTGACTGCACTGTTGGCTGCAGTACTCGTCGCCAGCATGCATGGTATGGTCGAATACTTCCTCGCCACCACAGCCATCCAACCTGTGTTAACCGCCTTGCGCCAAATGGCCAAAGAACGCTTTGACAGCGATCTCTCTCTGGATGGACAAGTCGTCGTCTCCATCCGGACCAAGTTCTTGCTCAGCACACTATTTGTCGGCACGCTGCCACTTCTTCTGTTTAGTCTAGCGACCCAGTGGCGCTTAACAGAGATCGCAGGCGCGCTGTCCGGCACGTACTGGCAGTGGGCCATTGGCGTTTTGTTGATCGGGATCTGCTTTGCCACGATCGGCGCATGGTTGCTTTGGGTGTCGGTGCGTCATCCCATCGAGCAACTACAGTCGGCGATGCGCAGCGTACAGCGCGGCGACTTGGCTGTTCGCGCGAACGACTTGTACAGCGACGAGTTTTCGCGCCTCGTAGCCGGGTTTAACCACATGGTCGGCGGGTTGTTGGCACGTGACGAACTGAACACGTTGCTACTGGACAGCTACTTCGCGACACTGGCTGCCGCACTCGACGCTCGCGATCCATACACCGCAGGACACTCTGTACGCGTGGCGCAGTACGCAGTGGAAATTGGTCGCAAGGTGGGGTTGCCGACGCCCGAACTGCAAAATTTGCGTAAATGTTCGCTACTCCATGACATCGGCAAAATCGGCGTGCGCGACAGCATTTTACTGAAAGAAGGTCGGCTCACGGAAGATGAGTTCGACCAGATGAAAAAGCATCCCGCTCTCGGTGAAGCGATCCTACGCGAGGTGCAGCCTGTAGAGGCCATGGCTCCGCTCTTGCCAGGCGTTCGATCGCACCACGAAAGATACGATGGCAAAGGCTATCCTGATGGCGCGGCAGGTGACGATATCCCGCTGTTCGGTCGAATCATTGCAGTGGCAGACGCCTTTGATGCCATGACCTCCGACCGGCCCTACCGAAAAGGGATGCCGGTCGCCAAGGCTCTCTCTATTCTTGACGAAGGGCGTGGGAGCCAGTGGGATCCTTTGTTTGCAGACGGCTTTATCGAATGGGCGAGGCAGAACCCCCACCTACTTGACCGCCCGGGCAACGCCAATCTAGCGGAGCAACTCGTCAGTTCGTAGAGGCTGCTGATTGGTGGTAAAAAGTGCCCGTCCCGGATGCTACGAGGGTTCCCTGATCGTCGAAAATCTCGCACTTCGCCGTGTACAGTCGCCGGCCTGTAGAGACAATCTGGGCTTTGGCGATCAGCTTCGCACCACGAGCAGGTTTGTGGTACTGCACGGACATCTGCACCGTCACACCAGGTCGATTGGCCTTTAAATGACTGGCTAAGCCCATAGCATTGTCAGCCAGCAGTGCTAGCACGCCACCGTGCGCCATCTGCACCGGATTCATTGTGAGTTCATTCAAGTCGATCGTGACCGTACATTCACCAGCCGCTTCCCAGTTCGCAAGATCAACTGTTTCCCCGAAGAAGTAGTGCAAGAAGTAAAAATGATCAGCACGCGCTTCGCGAAGGGCTTGTGCCGCCTTTAGCCCGGCCTGCAACTCCGCCTCATCATAATCCGCCAGTCGCATGACCAACTCGTCTTTCGTCAATGATATTCACTCCGTCCGTCATTTCACTGAACCTCTCTGATTGCCGCATGACCCCGTCTCGATGTCTCATGGTATAATCAGGGCGCTTTCGCTCTCACCCATTATACAAAACGAAGCGAAGAATACCTGAATCTCTGGTACAATGATCTGAGTGAATTCCGAATGCAGATGGGATGATTGCGATTGTCACCAAGTCAGCTCTTGCAACACTACGGTTATATCGGCGTTGTCATTGCGCTGATTCTTGAGTTTCTCCTCATCCCCTTCCCTGCAGAGACGATTTTGGTCGTCTCCGGGGTCATGTGGCACAAAGGGCTGTTTCATCTGATCCCTTTGTTGATCGTGGCCACATTAGGATCGTGGGGCGGTTCGCTACTTGGTTACAGCCTTGGGCGCCTGCTTGGACGGCCTGTCATCGTCCGTTACGGCCGTTATGTCAAACTCGATGAGAAAAACCTACTCAAAGCGGAAACGGCCTTTCGTCAATATTCAGTGTTGATCCTTGGAATTGGTCGCTTTATCGCGGGCATTCGCGTGCTGATCGCCTATGTCGCAGGTATCAATAAGATGAGCATTGGTCTATACGGCGTGATTACGCTTGTATCCGCCGCGATCTGGGCGACAGCATTCATCCTCCTTGGCGCCACGATCGGCACAGAGTGGCACGTCGTGTCCATGTGGATTCTGATGCACAAGTTCCTGTCGGGATTGTTCCTTGTCATCTTGCTCGCCGTGCTCTTTTTCTGGTTGCGCCGCAAACGCCTGGCCAAACAGCGCGAGAGGGGTGAACATGCCAGTTGAATCAGATCTGGTCTGTGTTTCGCGAACGTCGCCGCATTGGGCTGGCCGACGTGGTCGTCGTCATTTTCATTGTCGGTCTTCTGTATGCCGTGCTCGACCTTGGCAAAGGCATGGTGGTGCCGCTTGCGCCAAAGGATCAAACGGTCATCCATCTGGATCCGAGCTACCTCCCCTACTATGCAGGTCGCTCGATGCTTCGCATGTTCATCGCCTATTTCTTATCCTTAGCGTTCGCACTGATCTATGGACGGATTGCCGCTTATCATAAAACCGCTGAGAAGATTATGATCCCAGCCTTGGACTTGTTGCAGTCCATTCCGGTGTTCGGTTTTTTGACGATCACGATCACAGGCTTTCTAGCGCTTTTCCCGGGCAATGAACTCGGGGCAGAGTGCGCTTCGATCTTTGCCATTTTTACAGCCCAAGCTTGGAATATCACGTTTAGCTTTTACCATTCACTCACAACGATGCCTACTGATCTTAAGGAAGCCGCCGACATCAACCGTTTGCGCCCTTGGGCGCGCTTTATCAAACTCGAAGTCCCGTATAGCATGATCGGACTCGTGTACAACAGTATGATGTCATTTGGCGGCGCATGGTTCTTCCTGATCGCCTCGGAAAGTTTCACGGTGTTAAATAAAACGATCGTGTTACCTGGTATTGGCTCGTATCTAGGAGAAGCGCTGGACCGCGGCAATATCCCAGCGCTTCTGTATGGACTCATCGCCATGATGGTCGTCATTGTCGCAGTCGACCAATTGCTCTGGCGCCCTGCCGTCGCTTGGTCGCACAAGTTTAAACTGGATCAAAACGAGTCACTCGACCCACCCACATCTTGGTTCCTACAGTTATTACGCCGATCCGAGTGGGTCAAAACGGTGCTCACTGCCGTTTTCTCCCCTCTGGCCATCGCAGTGTCAGACATCATCTGGCGACTCGAAGTCCGTTCAGCGCACCACAGTGAACAGCGCCCTGCGCACCCTCTGGCACGCATTTTACGCTGGGTGGTCTTACTGGCTGTCTTGGCCTACTGCGCACGTCTCACTGCCAGTGCTGCGGTGGAAGTGTGGCGGCTTGGGATCGGGCAGCTCTTGGACGTCGTCAAACTTGGCTTTTACACCTTTGCTCGCGTGATGGCCGCAACTGTCCTCGGCGCGCTTTGGACGGTGCCAGTCGGAGTGATGATTGGCCTTAACAGTCGATTGTCACGGATTATGCAACCACTGATTCAAATCGCCGCTTCCTTTCCGACCAATGTCTTTTATCCACTGATCGTGATCTTCTATCTGGCGATTCACATGAACTTCAATATCGGCGCCATCCCGCTGATCATGCTCGGGACCCAGTGGTACTTGCTATTTAACGTCATTGCCGGCACCATGGCGATTCCGACTGGTCTGAAAGAAGCCACATCGATCCTCAAGCTGCGCAGTGTGACTTGGTGGAAAACACTCATTTTGCCAGCGATCTTTCCGGCGCTTATCACAGGTGGTATCACAGCGAGCGGTGGCGCGTGGAATGCCAGTGTGATTGCGGAATACGTCACAGCGCGAGGCCACACCTTGGAAGCTAGTGGCCTCGGCGCCTTTATTACTCATGCGTCTGCCGTCGGAAATTGGGGGCAACTCCTTTGGGGTCTGGCTGTGATGTCCTGCTTTGTCGTGCTCATCAATCGCCTGGTGTGGCGTCGCCTCTACCGGCTCGCAGAAGACAAGTACCATCTGGAGTAAGACAATAATTGAAGGAGTCCGAAGCTCATGGCCAAAGGCGTACCTCTCATTGACGTCAAAGACATCACCAAAGATTTCGAAGGAACTGGCGGCGCCCGTTTCCGCGTGCTCAGTGACATCGATCTACAGATCTGCGAAGGCGACTTTATCGCCTTACTCGGACCTTCGGGTTCCGGGAAGTCGACGCTCCTACGGATCATCGCAGGCCTTGCTCGACCGACGTCCGGTCAAGTACTCTATCGCGGCCAGCCTTTTTCAGGCACCAACCCTGGCGTCAGCATGGTATTTCAGTCGTTTGCACTGTTCCCATGGCTCACTGTCCTCGAAAATGTAGAGTTAGGTCTGCGCTACGCCCCCCTTAGTCGCCAAGAAAAGCGCGATAAAGCCGTCGCGGCCATCGACATGATCGGACTCGACGGATTCGAAGGCGCCTACCCTAAGGAACTCAGTGGCGGCATGCGTCAACGCGTCGGCTTGGGTCGTGCGCTTGTCATGGAACCTGATATTTTGCTGATGGATGAGCCTTTTTCGGCACTCGATGTCCTCACCGCTGAGAACCTCAAGCGCGACTTGCTCGAACTTTGGCAAATGGGCCAGATCCCGACCAAAGCGATCGTTCTCGTCACGCACGGTATTGAAGAGGCCGTGTATATGGCGGATCGCGCGCTGATTCTCTCGCGCGATCCCGCGCGCATCGTCAGCAGTGTGGCCATCACCTTACCACACTGGCGAGATCGCAAGTCAGACCCATTTACCCGTCTCGTGGATGAACTATATTCGATCCTCACTCAACACAAAGATGCGCGGCAGACCCCGCTAGAAGAGGCGAGCGTACAATCGCCGCGGAAAATGACCTTGATTCCCAATGTGGCAGCAGGCGCTGTGACTGGCTTCATCGAACTGGTCGATGACCTTGGCGGAAAAGTCGACGTGTATAAGATTGGCGAATCCCTGGCACTAGACCTGGAGGATATCTTGCCGATCGTCGAGACATGCCGCATCTTTCAGTTTGCAACCGTCACATCGGGTGACTTCGAACTCACCGAGATCGGCCGTCAACTCGCTGATGCCACGGTGCTAGAACGCAAAACGATGTTTCGCGACCAAGCCTTACGCCATGTGCCTTTTATGGAGCGCGTGCTGTGGGTACTCGAAAGTAAGCGCAATGGTCAGATGCCGCGCGAGTTTTTTCTGGAAATCCTGCAAAAGAGTCTGGGCAAAGAAGACGCCGAGACACAACTCGATACCCTGATTACGTGGGGGCGTTACGTCGAGCTGTTCGCTTACGATGAAGACTCCAAACTCTTTTACTTAGAAGAGTCCGATGCGACAGACGGAACATCAGAGTAGTCCTGAACCCTAGTGAGGCCTTGTGCCCCGCCAGATGGCGACCGGTTTGTGGTATAATGAAGGAAGTTCAAAGGCACGATTAACGGGAGGTCATTGGCGATGGCATACGACTCACCTATGTTTTTAGAAATCATTGAACCGATGCGTGAAGAACTGACGCGTGTAGGCTTCGAGGAGCTACGTACGCCAGAAGCTGTCGACGAGGCGTTTGCCCGTAGTGGCTTGACCATGTGTGTGGTCAACTCGATCTGTGGTTGTGCAGCTGGCATTGCGCGACCAGCAGTGGCAGAAGCGATCACCCACGGTCCGAAGCCTGATCATCTGGTCACCGTTTTTGCCGGACAAGACGTGGAGTCCACGAAGAAAGCACGTTCCTACTTCACTGGGCGTCCCGCTTCGTCTCCATCGATCGCACTGCTCAAGGACGGTCAGTTCGTCTATCTGATGGAACGCCATCAGATCGAAGGACATAGCAGTGAAGACGTGACCGCGGGCTTGGTTGCAGCTCTCGAGAAATTTAGCTCCTAAGCATAACTTGGTCATCGAAGCGGCCTGTGAGGACTTACGCACACCTGGTGTTGGCGTAGCGTCCACGCAGGCTGCTTCATGCGTGCCAAACGCTTGCCTACGTGATCGGTTGACTCTCTAAAGGCAGGTCGGCGAACGGTTTCCAGCCCCCCGTTTGCCGGCGGTAGACGCGCACTGCGCGAACGGTGAATGCGGACATGTTCGCCGCAAGATCAGTTGCCGACTGGCGTATCTCGTCCATCTGCGCAAGCGGTGTGCCGAAAGACTCCATCGCCAGTGTCAGATGCGGATGAAAAGGACGTTGCTCGACCTGAAACGGCCAGCCGTGTAGTTGCGTCAGCCTTTGCGTCGCGCTGTACAAGGCGTCACGCAACCGCAAAGCGTTCGCCCCGTCTTCGAGTCGCAAGAACAAAACTCGCTTGCCAAAAGCGTCCGGCGCGCCGAGTTGCAAGGCAAATGGCGCCTCCGTGTTGCAGACTTCTTGCATCGCCTCTAGCCACCACTCTGGTTGCGGGACTTCCATCGGCGGCACGAGTGTCACGTGTGGTTCGATGTGACGCACGAGTCTCCCCGGATAGCTCGCGCGGAGCGCGTCAATCCTATTCTTGAGCTCGTCTGGAACGGCTATGCCTGCAAAGAACCGCATACGCAACACCTCTTTCTGTCGGCTTTCATTACTCCCCTACGCAGTACACACGAAACAGGAGGCGATGCACATGTCCAGTCATGAAATCATAGCGCAGACCGATAAGCTAGGCGCACATAATTACCATCCTCTGCCGATCGTCATTAGTAAAGCCGAGGGCATCTGGGTATACGATCCGGAAGGTAATCGCTACATGGACATGTTAAGCGCTTATTCCGCTGTTAATCAAGGGCACAGGCACCCGCGGATTATTGCGGCGCTCAAAGATCAGGCGGACCGCGTGACGCTTACTTCCCGGGCTTTTTACAGTGATCAGCTAGGCCCTTTCTACGAAAAGCTGGCGGCGCTTGTCAATAAAGACATGATTTTGCCGATGAATACGGGTGCTGAGGCTGTCGAGACAGCGGTCAAGGCTGTACGTCGCTATGCGTACGATGTCAAAGGAGTGCCAGACAACGAGGCGGAAATTATCGTCTGCGAAGGCAATTTCCACGGGCGCACCCTAGCGGCGATCTCGATGTCGTCTAGCCCTGAGTATCAACGCGGCTTTGGCCCCTTGGCCCCAGGCTTCGTGGTCATCCCTTATGGGGACATCGAGGCACTGAAAGCGGCGATCACACCGCGGACAGCGGCCCTGCTGATCGAACCGATTCAAGGGGAAGCTGGCATCGTGATTCCACCAAGTGGCTTTTTGAAAGCGGCTTACGAGCTGTGCCACGCGAATAACGTGTTGTTCGCAGCCGATGAGATCCAGTCCGGATTCGGTCGCACGGGCAAGATGTTCGCGTGTGACTGGGAAGGTGTCGTCCCGGATGTCTACATCCTCGGCAAGGCTTTGGGCGGCGGCGTGATGCCGATCTCCGCAGTGGCTGCAAACCGCGACATTCTCGGTGTATTTGAGCCAGGCTCGCACGGCTCTACTTTCGGGGGAAATCCCTTAGCCTGCGCCTGTGCGATCGCGGCACTAGAAGTGCTCGAGGATGAAAAGTTGGCTGAGCGTTCGCGTGAACTCGGTGAATACTTCCTGAAACAACTGCAAATGATCGACAACGATGACATCGTTGAAGTTCGCGGCAGAGGTCTGTTTGTTGGCGTTGAACTGAAAAGCAAGGCCCGTCCGTATTGTGAAGCGCTAAAGGAACGCGGGATTTTGTGCAAGGAGACGCATGACAATGTGATTCGCTTCGCCCCGCCGCTCGTGATTACCAGAGCTGAACTCGATGGAGCCCTGCAGGAAATTCAAGCGGTTCTTGCAGCAAGCGTCACGGCCTAATACCTATGAGACGTGCCCTACGGGCTATTCGCGGTCTCTTCATCGTAGCGGTGATCGCCGCCATCGGCGCAGTGATCTACATGGCGACCGTCTGGAATCCTGGGATGCCAGAACTACTGGTAGCGCGGGTCAACCGGATAGCAACCGCTCATGGTGGGTATACGCCGCTTGATAAGATCCCGAACTTTTTACAACGGGCTGTGATCGCGACGGAGGATCGCAGTTTCTACCAAAATGACGGGATCGATTTTGAAGGGATCGCGAGGGCATTAGTAGTTGACGCGATTCATATGAAGCCAGTACAAGGGGCAAGCACCATCACGGAACAGTTGGTCAAAGATATCTTTTTGACCGACAATAAAACGATTCAGCGTAAACTCAAGCAGATTGCGCTTGCAGTGATGATCAGTAAATCGATGAGCAAAAATGAGGTCTTATCCCTTTACTTAAACGAAGTCTATCTCGGCAACGGCGCCTACGGCGTCGGGCAGGCAGCCGAATTGTACTTTGGTCGGAATATCTCACAGTTGTCCCCTGCCCAGTGCGCTTTGCTGGCGGGATTGCCACAAGCACCGAGCGCCTACGATCCACTGATCCACCTTGCCATGGCCAAACAGCGTCAGTGGGAAGTGTTAGAGAGTATGGTGAGCGCTCACGATCTGAGCCAAGCCGCGGCCGCTGCGATCGCGAAGGCGCCACTCTATCTGGAGTGACGCCTTCGCGTGACTTCTTTCGTGATGGGAAGTCTGCGACCGTGTCCCACGCGAATGTACCACTGTCCTTCCTGGGACACAAAAAACCGCACGCCGAGCCACTTGCCTGGAGACCACACTTCAATCACAGATGATGTATGCATGGATTACGCCCCCCCGCTCGTAGCATAACAGCAACGAACGCAAGAGCCTGTCGAACGAAGAGGGCCGCTTGCTCGATTTGTCGAGCCCACTCGGCCTTTCCGGTGCAGGTTCGACAGCGGGTGCATAGCGTATGGCGAATCTCGCTGCCGTCGTGCTATTCTATGGTACAATGTGTAAGCCTATCGGAGTCGACACTAAAGATGTCCCCAGAGAATGCGCCTTTTGTAAAACGAGGTGTAAGCCATGACGCCAGAATATCTGGACATGTTTATAGATGAAACGAGACAACACCTGCGCGCCTTTTCTGACAGCATGATCGAGATGGAAAGAACGCAAGACCCATCAGCGATCGCCGTATTATTTCGCGCTGCCCACACCATCAAAGGCATGGCCATGACGATGGACTTTACGCAGATGGGCAACTTGACCCATCAAGCCGAGAGCGTACTAGACGGAGTACGCACCGGGCAGTTGGAGATCTCCCATGAGTTGATTGACGCCCTTTTACAGACGCTTGATACGTTGGAAGCGATTCTGGATCAGATCGAACGCACAGGTGCTGAAGGAACGGTGGACGTAGCATCCACACTGGCACAGCTCGCTTTTGTCCGCACCGGTGGAGGCGATCAGTCTACCACTGGCGCCACGGCGCCTGCTATTGCTGCCTCTTCCGTGACTCACCACCACCTCGCCTACGAAGACCATGTACGAACAGCGATCGCCACTGCACTTTCGCAAGGATTGCACGTGTATGAGGTGCAGGTTTCGCTGGCGGCCACCTGTCAGATGAAGGCCGCCCGTTGCTTCATTCTCTTTGCCGCTTTGGGCGGACAAGACCATCTACTGGTCACAGACCCTCCTATGCAGCGCATCGAACAAGAAGACTTTGCCGACAAGATCGCGTTCATCGTATGGAGTGAAGAGACCGTCATTTCGTTTCGCGAGACGATCGAACGAGTTCCAGAGATCTCAATTGCTCAGCTTTTAGAATGGGACGAAACGGGACTTTCAGAGTCGCAAGCGACAAGTGTAGATACACCCACCGCGGCCGAAAAAGAAGCCAGTACTGCTGCCCGCAAACACACACATGCTGTTCGCGTAGACACCAGTAAATTGGACGAACTGATGAATCTGGTCTCAGAGTGTGCGGCTTACAAGACGCACCTAGAACAGATCAGCCTCCAGGTGAATCACGCTGAGTTGTCTGATACTGTCACTCAATTGAGTCACCTCTCATCCGCGCTTCAATCCCTGCTCTTGTCTATTCGTATGGTGCCGGTAGAGGCGGTGTTTCAACGCTTTCCCCGCATGGTCCGCGACACAGCGCTACGTCTTGGCAAGGAGGTGGACTTCATCACAACAGGCTGGGATACTCATCTCGATCGCACGGTGATCGAGGAGATTGGGGATCCGATCATGCACATGTTGCGTAACTCCCTTGATCACGGGTTGGAACCGACCGAGGAGCGTATTCGTGTAGGAAAATCACCTGCAGGACGCATCGAGCTCAGCGCTTATACTTCAGGCAATGATGTGTTCATCGAAGTGGCAGATGACGGACGCGGCATCGATCGGGAGCGTGTGTTGCAAAAGGCCGTCGAGCGTGGACTGATCAGCCCCGGTCAACCATTGCGGGATCATGAGGTCGATCGATTGCTGTTTGCACCCGGTTTTTCAACAGCGGAAGCCGTCAGCGACCTATCCGGCCGTGGGGTCGGTCTGGACGTCGTTCATAGCAAGATTGAGTCTTTATCCGGCAAGATCGAGATTCACAGCAAATTTGGCGTGGGCACTCGCTTCGTCATCCGTCTACCGCTTACACTCGCCGTGACAGACGGCCTGTTGGTGCGCATCGGGGCGCTACCTTACGTGATTCCGATCAACAGCATCGTCGAGACTAATCGCGTAGGTACGTTGTATGAAGATCACGGCCGCATCTTTACCCTGTGGCGCGAGCGCAATGTGCCTGTCGTTCTTGTACGCTCAGTGTTTCATGAAGGAGACCGCACGCCATCGCCTTATCTCGTGATCGTCCAACAAGGCGACGACATCATCGCGCTGGCAGTGGATGATCTCTTGGGTCAAACTGAAGTTGTGGTCAAACCACTTGATGCGTACCTGAAAGTGATTCCCTATTATGCAGGCGCCACTATCCTCGCAGACGGACAAGTAGCACTCATTCTAGATGTTCATTCCTTTTTCCAATAGGGGGATTGCACTGTGGGTCAACAATTTGTGACGTTTGGCCTGTCCGAGAAAACCTATGCCATCCCGATCGAAGATGTGCGCGCCATCGAACGGGTGTCAACCATCCGACCCGTCCCCGGTGCTTATGCCGCCATCGTAGGCGTGATGAACCTGCGGGGTAGCCTTTTGACCGTAGCGGATCTGCACATCGTGTTCAATCTAGCGCCGCAGCCGCTCACAGAGAAGACACGGCTGCTCGTGATCGATTCCGTCGGCTTTCTCATTGACGAAACCTTCTCGGTGGTGGAGACGGAAACGGACGAGGAAGCCTCATCGCAGACAGTAGGAATGACAGCCGTCGGCCGGGACATCTGCTTTGTACAGGCAGAGCCATTACTCACAGCGCTCCGGCCCTAACCTTTAAGATCACGAGTCAGCGCGCACAGTTCGTTCGTCAAACAGTCGCTTGGCCGCCTGCTCTCCTTGCTCTATACAGTCCGGGATGCCCACGCCGCCTGCATAGGCGGCACCTGCAAGTGCCAGACCGGGAAAGGTCTGCGTCGCTCTCCCGAGCAAGGCTTGCACCCGTTCCCTGTGCCCTACGTCATACTGCGGCATGGCATGCGGCCAGCGGGTGATGACGATGTCATAAGGCCTTGCTTCACCGATGGTGTCCCCCATCAGAACTGCCAAGTCTTCCTGCACCTGGCGCTTGATCTCGTCGTCATCGGCCGACACGATGTCTGCCGCCTCGCTTCTGCCGACAAACGCCCGTAGCGCGATGACCTCGTCGGACAAACTGGTGGGCCACTTGGCGGATAGCCAAGTCACGGCGGTCACAGTCATTTGCTCACGTCGTGGCACGACGAACCCAGACCCCTGCGGCATAGAGGCCAAGTCTTTGGCACGATACAGAAGCAACACGGTAGCCACCGAGGCATAGCGAATCGCACGTAGCTGCGCGCTTACCTCTGGGTGTTCGAGGAGATCTGCTGTGACATAGGCAGGTGTGGCCAGCACGATCGCGTCATAGTCCCTTGCACTGCCATCCTCAGTCGACACACGATAATAAGGCGTCTCACGCAAAGACACACTCTGCCGCTCTAGCGACGAGACTTTCACACCGACTTGCAAATCTGCGCCGAGCGCGATCAGTCTCGATTCAAGCGCTTCTACCAGCGTTTCAAGACCCGATCTCAGCGTGAGAAAGACACTCGCAGGCGGCACTACTCCCGTGCCCACTGCCTTTCCTTGCATCGCGATCGACCGCGATAATGGCGCAGACGTAGCGGCGGCTTGAGCATTTGCCAGACGAGCTTGCATGCCACGTAACACGCTACCATGCGTTCGCTCCATCACCCGAAACTCAGGAAAGGTCGCCAACAGGCTCAAGTCCTCTGAGCGCCCGCCATAGATGCCAGACATCACGGCGTCCGCGATGCGATCCACCATCTCGTCGCCAAAACGTCTGACCAAAAAAGCGCGAATAGACTCATCACCATCCGGAGAACCATCTGGCATCTCGAGATCCATCAGTGCTCGCCGCTTACCTTGTTCAGAGAGAAACGGCGAGGACAGAATGCCTTCTTCCCACACTGGTATCCCCATATACGTACCGCTTGGAAAAGGATGCAACTGACGATCGGCAACCAACCACGTCTGTTTGGCCTGCGGGCCCGTGCCCACCCACTCGCGGTCCAAACCAAGCTTGCGGCACAAACGCATCACAGGGTCTTTGCGGGCCAAAAAAGAGTCCGCCCCGAGCTCAAGCGTCCCTTCGTCTCGATGCAAGGTCTGTACTTTGCCCCCTAGACGCCTTGTACTCTCATAGAGCGTCACTGCGATGCGTTGACCGGCCGCTTCTGCAAGTTCGATCGCTTGTAAAGCGGCAGATAGGCCGGTTACGCCACCGCCAACAACTGCCAAACGCCAAATGCCAGCGGAAGGCGTACTCATCGCGTATCCTCCGTACGACACTGCGCAATCGCTGCACGAAGCGCTTCGACGAGACCTGGGTCAACATTCAAGGAAGGCGTGCGAAGGAGTCGCATACCGAGCGCTTTCGCCTTATTGACAGCTTCGATATCCAGATCATAAAGGACCTCTAGATGATCCGCGACAAACCCGATTGGACATGACAGTACGGCACGATAGCCCCCCTGAGACAAATCTTGCAACACATCTAAAATATCTGGGCCCAGCCACGGTTCCGCTGTCCGACCTGCACTTTGCCAGCCAAACTGCCAATCGGCAATCGCCAGACGATCCGCCAAGACACGGCTAGTCTCCAGCAGTTGCTGCGGATAAGGGTCGTGCTGTGCCAAGATACGTTCAGGCAAGCTATGCGCTGAAAAGACGACTTTCAGTTTCGCGCGCTCCGTTTCGGTGAACTGCATCCACACGAGCCGCAGGCGTTGTTCAAGCGCAGACAGGTACGCGGGTTGCAAGTGCCACTCCCGCACAAAGCGAACTTGGATATCCGGCCAGTGACTCGCTTCTTCCAAGGCTTCGCTGATATACACGGCGACGCTCATCGTAGAATAATGCGGAGCCAGCACAGCTCCTACGATCTCCTTAATGCCGTCTTGTGCCATCTGACGAAACGTCTCTGCGATAAAAGGATGGCAATGTTTCATCCCTATATAGACTTTGTAGGATTCCCCGTCTTCCTGTGCGTTGAGCGCATCTTCAAGGGCTTGCGCCTGCGCTTTGGTGATGGCGGTAAGTGGCGAGACCCCGCCAATCGCTTCATATCGGCCCACCAACTCGGCCAACAGTTCCGGTGTTGGTGGCCTTCCCCGTCTGATATGCGTATAATAAGCCGGCACCTCATCGAGACTAGCCGGTGTTCCGTAAGCCATGAGCAAGATTCCAATCACGTCATTCACCGCTCCCTTAAGCTACAGCCACTCACTGCACTTTCTGCCGCAGCAGTTCTTCGCTGTAGGTATGCACCGTCTGCGTCAGCCGTGTCAGCACTGCCGGGTCTGATTCCTTCTGCACACCATGCCCGAGATTGAAGATAAACCCTGGCGTCTGAACGCCCTGCTCGATAATGGCTCGCGCTTCTCGCTCCAAATCATCCCAGGAGCCAAGCACAGTCGCGGGATCGAGATTCCCTTGTAACGCCACGTCAGGGCCTGCTAGCGCTCTAGCTGCACTGATACTCGTGTGCCAATCCACGCCCAAAACGGCCGGGCCAGCTTCTCGCAATTGCGCAAAAAATTTAGTTGTATGAAGGCCAAAGTAAATCGTCGGTGCTACCCCTTGCAGACCCGCAAAGATATCCCGTAGATGAGGCAGTACATAAGTGGTGAAGTCGTCCTCATCGAGGCTCCCGACCCAACTGTCGAAAATCTGTATCGCCGCTGCTCCTGCATCAAGCTGATACTGCATGTACGTGACGATCATCGCAACGAGCCTTTTCATCAACTCGTGCCAGTCCGCAGGCCGCTCGTGCATCATTGCCTTCGTCCGCTCATACTTGCGCGTCAAGTCGGCTTGCCCTTCGATCATGTAACTGGCAAGCGTAAACGGCCCCCCTGCAAAGCCGATCAGTGGCACCGGCAAATCAGCCGCGAGCATCGAGATCGTTTCGAGCACATGCGGGAGCGCTGCTGATACATTCAGTTCTCTAAGCGCCCGCACGTCAGCAGCGTTTCGCAGTGGGTTGGCCACTACGGGGCCTACATCTTTTTGAATATCATAAGCGATCCCCATCGGTCCGAGCGGCACCATGATATCGGAGAAAAGGATGGCCGCATCAACACCCAGCTGCGTCACCGGCAGTCGCGTCACCTCTGCACAAAGCTTGGGCTGTTCGGTGATCTCGAGGAGGCTGTATCGCTTCTTGATCTCGCGATACTCTGGTTGCGATCGGCCCGCTTGACGCATGTACCACACAGGTAAGCGTTCGACCGGCTCACGGCGACAAGCTCTTAGAAAAAGATCATTGGTATACACTGGTTTCATCTCGCATCACGCACCTTTATAGTTGCATCATAGCACAGAGTCCATGTCAGTCGGTGCTTGGTCACGAACGCGCCGCGACAAGCTCATCGTTCTGTCACAATCCGACCATCTGCCTTGATTCAGTATCTTGGGCAAGCGATTTTCTCTGCGTATAGACGTAGCCGAGCGAGAGCATCATCAGGGCGCCAGTCACGATAAAAACAGAGTGAATGCGAAAGGCGTCGCCAATCGCCCCACCGACTAGCGGACCGAGGAGCGTGCCGACTTGATTGGCGCTTTGTGACAAGCCAAAGGCGCGCCCGCGATAGTCACTGGTCGTTACTTTCACGGTCAACGCATTAATCGCCGGAAAGACCGCGCAAAACAGAGCCCCATAGGCAAAACGGATAGCGCCAAACGTCCAAATGTTATGAAAGAATACTTGTGCGATATTACCAAGTCCACCGCCGAGAAGACCGATGTAAAGCATCAGCAAAAAGCCGCGACGATCCCCCATTCGACCCCAAAATGGAGTAAAAATAATGCTCGCGACGCCGAGCACCGAGAAGACGATCCCAGTAGCCAACGAAGCGTCTTGTACGGGAATGCCGAGGTGAATCACGTACAAAGGCAAGAGCGGTTCGATCGTCATAATGGCAAATGCGGTGAGGGCGTTAGTAAACAGCAAAGTGCGAAAAGCCTTGTTCTCTTTAGCAACCGAGATATCCCCGAGCACGTTAATTTTACGCGGTGACGGCGTAAATCCAGGCTCCTTAACCCACCAGATCGCGAGCGCTGTCGGAATCATGACCGCCACCCCAGCGACGATAAACGAGTTCGCATAACCGAAGATGTGAGAAACCACCCCACCCGCCAGTGGGCCGAGAATCGACCCCGTCGAAGAGGCAGTCGAAATGAGCGCCATTGCGTAGCCTACTGACTCTTCAGGCGTCGTACTGCCGACTAGCGCAATCGCACTAGGAATGTATCCGCTAAGCGCCCCCATGATCAGACGCAGTGCCAATAGTTCCTCCACGTTGTGCACAAAGGCGGTCAAGACATAGACAACCGCCAAAGTGATGCCGGAACGGATCAGCATCGGTTTGCGTCCGTAGCGATCGGCCACCGCACCCCAGATTGGGGCAGCAATCGCCCCAGCTAAGAAAGCCACGCTAAAAATGGCGCCGGACCACATGCCGACGTTTCGATGTATACCGAGTTGCCCGATAAATAGGGGGAGAAACGGCACCACCATCGAATACCCGGCGGAGGCGATTAAAGCGCCAAAGCTCAATATCCACAAATTGCGCCGCCATGTTTCCACCCTGTTTTCCCCTTTTTCACGATCTTTCATCCGCGATGTCACCGTCTTGTCGTTTGAACAACCCTTGAGACTTGCAGTATGATGGTGCGAGTGATGCTCACCGCCTACAGAAGGAGGCCCTATCCATGTTCTCGCATCTATCGGAATCTACACTTCAGATCGTAAGCATGGTCGTGATCGCGGTATTTGCCGTCACCGTCATTATGGTGCGCTTACAGGCCGCCAAGAAACCTACGTCGGTGCGCAAGATTATCATCCCGCCGCTCGGCATGAGCACGGGCTACCTCATGTTCATCTTCCCTTTTATGCGAATCTCCTGGACGTACGGAATCATCGCCTTTGGCGTCGGCCTTCTCTTCTCCATCCCACTGATCATCAGTTCCCACATGGAAGTCAGCGACGGTCAAGTCTACCTTAAACGCTCGCCCGCTTTTATCGTCGTATTGCTCGTTTTACTTATCGTGCGTCTCGGACTGCACAGTTACATTGAAAAGTATGTAACCATTCCTCAAACGGGCGCGGTCTTCTTCATTCTCGCGTTCGGTATGTTGCTGCCTTGGCGCATCGCCATGTACCTGCGATACAAGTCATTTACCGCAGCGACAGCGTCGCTAGCGCGCTAAGTATAGAAAACCCCTGACCTCCTCACCATAATACCAAACTGAGGTCAGGGGTGTCGCGATGAAATCACTCAAGGTCTATCGAAAACCATTAACCGTCGCCACGTTACTCGCCTGTTGCACTTTTCCCACGTTGACCGGATGCTCGAACGGCACACCGAGCGCAGCCGCACCAACTGTCAAAACGGTTCAAACGAAGCTCGTGCAGGGGCAGCTCTATCATGTCACCAACACCAGCTACAACGCGGCCTCGAAAACCGTGAACGTCTACGCTGAAGCGAACCCGCTGGGCCGCGGCGTCGGGAGCGTCATACCATCTACAAAAACAGACAACACCATCGATGTGCGTGCCCCGCAAGGCATTGTCAACATGGCGACGGCGAGTTTTGCGGCACTGCCCGTGAATCGCGTGGTGGTCTACCAGCGCTCTGCCTCTCATAGCCAGAACGTGATCGCCGATATTACGGTCCCCAAAGCGTTACGTGCAGCCGCGGCCAAACCGCAAACGCCACAGCCGGCGCTCGGCGCAAGCTTGGCGGGGGCGTACGCTTCGATTCCTTTGCCACCCCCAGGGGTGCGTGTCGACCACAGTATCAAGCCAGTGGCAAACCTCGGCGCCAGCCTGTCTGCCAAAGAAGCGGCAGTGCTGCGCATAGCGACAGGCAAACTCGGTACTCCTTATATTTGGGGACACAACGAAGACCGTGGACAGTACGGTTTCGACTGTAGCAACTTCACCGAGTACGTGTACCATCACGCCCTTGGCTACCTGATGACCACGTCTAGCAAAGCACAGTACGAATCCGTCGGGGTATCCGTTCCGATTTCCTCCATGCGCGTAGGGGATTTGTTGGTCTTTTTGCAAGGTGCGCATGTCGGCATTTACGCCGGCAACGGACAGATGATCGAAGAAGGGGGCGGCCTTGGAAAAGTGGGCTACCTATCAGTGTCAGGTCACTCTTATTGGCGACAACACCTCAGTGCTGTCAAGCGTCTGTTTTGAGGATGTATCATTCAAAGCCAGGGAGCGCTTTTTGTGTCCCTGGCTTTCGCTTTTGTAGGCGTTACATGAGCAAGCCCGCCACTGTGTACCCGATCGTTGCAGCGCCGCCGGCAATAAGTGTGCTCGGCAAAAGTTTGCGCGTAAACCGCATGACCGAAAACTTCATCACAGTAGACATCGCCACCGTGTTGTCACTCAGTGGCGAGGCAAAACCACCGAGCGTGCCACTGGCGAACACCGCGCCTGCGATCAGCGCGAGCGAGGCATGGGTGGACTGGGCTAAGGTGAACCCCAAAGGCATGAGAATGCCCCACGCACCAAACGATGAGCCGATAAAGTAGGACAGCAACGATCCGAAGACAAAAAGTGCGGGTGCGATCAACATCTTCGGCACGACATGGCCGATGGTACCACCGACAAAAGTGCCGAAGCCGAGATCAGTGGACACGCCGGAAACGGCCCACACGAGAACCAACAACATGATTACCCCCATCATCTCATTGCCTCCAGCCAGTACACCAAACATCACCCGATCCAAAGACACGCCGCGAAAAGCATACAAAACGGACGACACGATCAGCGTCACGACAATCGCTTGAATCATCGCCACTGAGGCGTCTGCGCGAACGAGGGCCGCGATCCCTTGGCCGCCAGCTTGATACCCGCTCCACCAAGTGAAAAACAGCGTCAAACTCACCAAAACGGCAATCGGAATAGCGAGGTGCAAAGCAGAAGGTCTGACTTGTGCGCTGTAGACGTCGATCGGCTCCACCACTTCCTCCGAATCACCGCGTGCGGCGGCGTGCGCGTCTTTTTGTCCATCAGCCAGCTCGGCGCGACCTTGCGCACTGTCATATAAGCCACGGTGACCCACTGGCTGACTGCTCGCCTCTACAGTCAGTGGTTTGGCGCCAGTGTTGGCGACGGACAGTGCTGCCATTTTTTCATGCTGATGTCCGCGAAAAAAACTGAAGTAAATGCCGAGAGCAAGAATAGCGAGCGAAAAAAAGTTAAACGGGATCGACTGCAAGAAAAGGGGGTACGCGTCCCCTTTTGCCCCACTGTGTTTCAAAGCCGTCGCAAGAAGTCCAACCATGTACCCGACAAACGCAGTGCCCAGCGGGATCAGGCTGATCAGCGGCGTCGACGTCACATTAATCGCGTAAGACATATCGTCTGGCGCAATGCGAAAAGTGCGTAGCAGCGGACGCATGACCGGGGCGACGGTAATAATGCGAAAATCAGGCGCCATAAAGGTAAGCGCTGAAGACGCCCACGTGACTGCAAAAGCGGCGCGCGACGAATGGATGCGCGGAGACAGCCAACGTGCAAGCCCGCTTACACCGCCGGAAATGCGCAAAAGCCCGACAAAAGAACCGAACAGGTATAAAAACACGATCAGTCGTACGTTGCCAGCAACCTGAAGTTCCTTAAACAAGTAATTCAAGACGGTTTGCAGTCCGCCAATCGGCTGCGGGGTCAACATGTACGCGCCAACGAGCAACCCGCAAAGAAGTCCTGGAATCACTTGTCGTGTCCAGATCGCCACCGGAATGACGACAGCAAAAGGCAAGAGCGAAAAAACCGATCCGTACATAGATGACATCCCTCCTCTTTGTAGGGTCCCATAGTCGGTGTTTGGGCATACTCTGTCGTTTTGACATCCGCGCTATTCACTGCAATATTCTTCAGCTTCTTTCAAGCATTGCAGGATAGATTGGCTACAACGAGGTGAAACCGATGCGTCTATCTGTCCCTAGGCTGGCAGTCACCACGGCGCTGGCAGCATGCGGCCTTAGTATCGCCATGTGGGCGATTGACACGAGTCAAGGATATAGCGGATCACTCATGCAAACAGTGTCGCCTGAGACAGTGTCCCGTGTTCAGTCGCAACTGCGCGCGGTTCAGAAACAGGAAAAGACGCTGCGATCGAGCACGCGCCAATTGCAAGCAGACAGCCAGAAAGTACAAGCGAATGTACAAAGCCATTTGGAAAAACTAGCTCAAGAAGGCTTGATCACCTTGAGTCAAGGAGGGGGTTAAAAGTTGGAAAGGAAGAATCGTAAAAATCCGGCCACCCTCTGGTTGACGGCACTCGCCACCCTCGTCACAGCCGGGGTCTATGCAGGCACCACGCACTTGTCTGAGAACTCCATTTTGCATCAGCTACAATCAGAGAATGCAAGCCAGGCGGCGAGACGAACGGCAAAACTGCAAACCCTAACCAAGGAGTTGCAACAAGCACAACGACAAGTCGCCAAAGCAAAGACCATTTACCAAAGTACACTGACGCAGGACGAGCAGGATCGTGCGATTGCCTCGAACACCAACGATCAACTCGCGATCGACGGCTTGCCGCAAGCGGACGTGCCTGCGCAGCCCAAAACATTACCCGGGTTCTCATCCGCTGGCGCGTCTGCGTATGCCGGCGCCTTACAGCTGCAAAGCCCTCCGCCAAGCGTGCAAGGCGTCACAGGTGCATCGTGAACAAACCACAGGCGACCTCACGGGTGCTTTGGCTGCTTGTCCTACTGATCTCCGTATCGCTTGCAGTGACGTGGCTGATGCCTGATTTTCGCAACGAACCAGAGATGACGCCTTGGATCATCGCACGCGCCTCTGGGGTCACTGCCTTTGTACTTCTCACCTTGCTCACACTGCTTGGCCTGGTAATGGCAAGCGTGCCCAACCGCGAACAGTGGCGTGCCACACGAATCTTATTGCCGCTGCATCGCCTCCTTAGTCTGTACCTCATTGGTTTTATTGCCGTGCACGTGGTCTCGATCACACTGGATGCTTTCGCACACGTTGGGATCGAAGCGATCTTTGTGCCTATGATGTCAGGGTATCGCCCAGTGTTTGTCAGCCTCGGCACGCTGGCTTTATACGCGATCGTGTTGCTGGCAGTGACGGCGCGATTTCCTCGCCTTTTACCAAGCGGCCGATGGTTGACCGTGCATCGAGTGGCACTCATTACATTCGTCTTGACGTTGCTCCACGGCGTTTTGACAGGATCGGATACACCTTCCTTACGCTGGTTGTACGAAATATCAGCCTTCCTCGTGGCTCTTATGAGTCTCATACGCTATGCGATTATAGGGCACAAGCGAGCCCCTAAACCGTCGTGAGCCCGCAACAGGATGCGACCGGCTGGACTACAGCGCAGTGGCACGCCATGGGTACGCAAGTCGCGCTCACGATCCATCTACCAGCACAATCGGCGGCAGAGGCCACGAAACACGTGCGCGCGGTTTTTGTGAACCTAGAGCAGCGCCTGTCTCGCTTTCTGGATATGAGTGAACTGTCGCGATTGAATAGGCAGTGCGGTCAGTGGGTGACCGTCTCTCGTGAACTTGCAGAAGTACTCCATTTGTCTGCAGAGGCTTTTGCGCAAACCGCCGGCGTGTTTGACCCGCGCGTCCTAAAAAGTCTTGATAGACTCGGTTATGTCGGCGCACAGATCAAAAGCGACGGTGTAAAAGATGCGGTACTAAGCCAAGTGGATCGTTGGCTTGTCTTTCGCGAATATGATACCGTGCAGATTATAGAGCCAATTGATTTAGGCGGTATTGGTAAAGGATACGCGCTCGATGTGTGCGCTCGCTACCTGCGCGGTGTAACCGATCACTTCTTACTATCTGCAGGTGGGGATATCGTGTACAAGGGGCAAGGCCCAGAGGGCGCATGGCGCGTCGGTGTAGAGTGGCCTTTTGCCACCACAGAGCTCGCGGCCGTATGGGCGCTGCCTGTAAGCCCTCAAGGTGCGATTTGCACGTCGGCTGACAGCAAGCGCTTCTGGATGGACGCCTCGGGCACAAGGCGGCATCATTTGATTGATCCAAGCACTGGACTCTCTGGCGGTTGTGGACTGCGCTCCGTGACTGTGCTTTCAGCAGATTCAGCCGTGCAAGCAGAGGTGTGGTCCAAGACGCTCTACCTGCGCGGTCTTCGCGCACGGACAGCTGCATGCCCGATACCGACGCTGGCCATCAGTGAGGACGGGGAACTGCTAGTGACTCCGGAGGCTCAGTCCTCTATCCTATGGTCTCTTGCGCCGCTGGTCACTTGGACGGAAAAGGAGGCCTGTAGATGACCGCCATTTTAATCGTGGAAGATGATCAGTCTCTCGGTGAGGCTATTTCTGATTTGCTGCGCGAGGAAGGCTATGCCGTGGAGCTGTGCGACCAAGGGGACGATGCGCTGGCAATCGCCTCCGATCAACCGTTTGATCTGCTACTCGTAGACGCCATGTTGCCTGGTATGGACGGATTCGCACTGGTCAGCAACTTACGCCAACGCGGACATACAGAACCTGTCATCATGCTCACTGCGCGCGACGGCGTTCAGGACCGCGTTCGCGGACTCAATGCAGGAGCGGACGACTACGTGACCAAGCCGTTTGCCGGAATCGAACTTTGCGCTCGTGTCAGGGCGCTGCTACGGCGTCAACAAGGCGAGTTTGTCGATCCTGACACCTTGTCGACCGGTAACGTGCGGTTTCACGTGCGCACACGCGAGCTGACTGTGGGAATGGAGACAGAAATGCTCGCACCCAAGGAGGCAGCGTTACTCGAGTTGTTTATGCGCCATCCTGGTCAGATCCTTACCAAAGAGCAAATCATGCAACGATTATGGGGTTACGACGGAGACGTACTGGAAAACACACTCGAGACGTATGTGTCGCGGCTTCGCAAAAGACTGGGGAGAGAGGAATGCCCAACTATACAAACAGTACGCAGCCTGGGTTATCGCTGGTTGACAGGCGACTGATACGCAAACAACGGCTGCGGCTAACGGTGATCAACGCGCTGGTGCTCGCGATGATTTGGATCGTGCTATCCGCTGGCGTCTACTTTGTCCTGGTAGAGCGCACCACGGGTCAAGTCGATGAGCGCCTATACGCGACAGCCG
The DNA here is from genome assembly GCA_026627345.1 of Bacillota bacterium. Lineage (GTDB taxonomy): Bacteria > Bacillota > Bacilli > Alicyclobacillales > SLC66 > JAPNUJ01. Next base: position 52,470 of record JAPNUP010000182.1, read on the forward strand.
ACCGTTTAGTGATCTTGCCGCATGGGGTAAACTTGTTAACTCCGAGGCATTCCCAAGGGCTTGCCAGTGGTGGCGAGAATGACGATGATGACGACGACGTGCTTACCGCCTTATGGGTGCGTCAAGGCGGCGCTTTTCGCGTGCGGACAGGGTCTGATCTGCCTGCCGATGTGCGACAAGCGCTGTACAGTCACCTCACAAATAGCGCACAGGCAAGTCTTCAGACGATCACGGTCGGCACAGTCCCTTACCGCTTGCTGTCACGTCAGATCGGGCCCCATCAAATTCTGCAGGTCGCCGAGAACATTCGCGGCGAGCAAGATGTGCTCGATGACCTGCTCGGACTAGTGACGTTAGTTGGATTAGCCGGCGTTGCCCTGACAATCGCCGGCGGCTACTCGCTCGGGCTGTGGACCTTACGTCCTTTTATCGCAGCAAGGAGGCGCGAGCAAGACCTGCTGTCGGACGTCTCGCACGAGCTGAAAACCCCCTTAACGGTGATGGGGACCAATCTCGAACTGCTACTGCGCCATACGGATACGGCAGACGAAAGTCGCCTACGCTGGCTGAGCTCCGTGTATGCGGAAAACCAGCGGATGCGCAAAATGGTAGAGGAGCTCCTACAGTTGGCCCGACTAGACGCGGGGCTCGAACTCATGGAGAAAGTCGTCGTCGACTTGTGCGACCTATGTGCCGATGTGGCCCTGCTCTACGAGCCTGTCATCAGCGAGCGAGGCTTGACTTTTTTGTGGGAGCAGCCCGCGGCGCCTGTGATGGTTCTAGGCGATCCGTCAGGGTTGCGACAAATCCTATACATCCTTCTCGATAACGCTTGTAAATACACGCAAAGTGGACATATCTCATTGATGTTGGAGTCTGACGCACATGCTGTGCGGATACGCGTGAAAGACTCGGGAACAGGCATGCCGGGCGAGTTTCTTGCCAAAGCCACAGAGCGTTTCGCACGCGCCGATCACGCGCGCAAGGATCGGTCATCGGCGGGACTAGGGCTGGCTATTGCCAATCGACTAGTGGAGACTTTAGGCGGTAAACTTCACATTCGCAGCCAGAGCGGCGTCGGTACGGAGGTCGTCATCACATTGGCGGCGGAATCCTGATACGCACAGCCCTACTATAATTCCTAAATAAATGCTTTTATGGTACATTATCCTTTAGGGACATCAAACTTACGCCCTAAAGGAGGCACTCATGAAGACGCAGCGACGTGGTTGGCAGAAGGTGTTGTGGAGTGCACTGACGATCGTTCTCGGCATCGTCTTGACTGTACTCTACTTTCGCTACGAACACGATGCCTCTATGTTTATTCGTTCGCTCGGGGTCCTTGGCGTTGGCACTGCCATCCTGCTCATGGCACTGCTGTGCATCATCCCGTTTCCAGCCGAGTTTCTGATGGTCGTAGACATGCAGATCTTCGGAGTCTGGTGGGGGATCCTCTACGTCTGGATCGGTGCGATGATCGGATCGGTGTTCACATTTTGGCTAGCGAAGCACTTTGGCGAGAAATGGGCGGCTCACTTTATCAAACCGGAGCACATCCAGACGCTCAGTCGCCAAGCAACACAAGGCGGCCCCGTCGGGCTGTTGCTCGCGCGCCTGATTCCATTTATCCCGTTTGTCGTGTTCAACTACGCCTGTGGGTTACTGCCGTCACTCAGTTGGATTACATACCTGTGGACCACCGGTCTTGGCATCATGCCGTATGACTTAGGGGCAGCACTGATCTTCCTTGGTTTCTCATCACGCCTGATGATCTGGTTGGTGGTCGGCGGCGTTGCGCTGGCCATCATCTGGGGCGCCACATTACTCTGGCGGCGGCGCAACCGTACACATCCGCATGTCCGTATCGACGCGGACCAATCCAGAAAACCGATTTTTAGGAAGCGAAAGACAATGATCTAAGGCGCGGCCGTGTCTACTTAAGATGGCTTTCGCCCTGCCATAACGATGCGCGCTGCTGCGATAAAGCCGAGCTGTTCCTCAGGGATGACAAAGTTCGCCTGCTCTGGATCGACCCACACAAAATCGTCAATCTCCTCGTTCGGTATAAACGGAGCATCTTCCAGAAGTTCGCAAAGTACTGCCACATCGAGTGTGATCTCTGAAGGCTGAACCGCCACCACCTGTATCGCGCGCACCGTCAAATTGGCTTCTTCCTTCAACTCACGAACGACTGTGGTGAAGATGTCTTCATGGCGCTCCTTGAGCCCGCCAGGTAGGCGCCACGGCCGCTTCTTTCGATACGTGTGATGAAGAAACAAAAAGCGGCCTTGCGCATCAGGCAGCACCGCCACCACCCCGACTACGAACTTGCGTTTAAGCCAGAAAACAGCCCACTTGCTGATCCATACGGGAAGCACGCGAAAAGCGACGAGCGTCCATTTGCGCAACTCTCTCACGATACGCCCTCCGCTGCTCATCTACTGATAGCGCACACTCGCTAATCGATCCCTGGCGATGAGGTTCCCCCACTGAAATGTGAGCACAGCCGCAAATCCACGCAAAACGGTCACCACCTCCGAACGAACCGCATGCGGTTGCTCGAATCCACCGTATAAGACGCCATGCAAACCTTCTTGTGTAAGGATCGGAATAAGCACAGAACACTGGCACTGGTAGAATTGGCTGATCGGTCGCTCCAGACCTTCTATGTGTTGTGTGATCACTTCATGTCCAGACTCTAAACGCGCCAACAAGGGGACCGGCACAGGTGAGAGACCAGGTAAATCTATCGGATAACCCTGTGCATTCAAGCTGATCACATCCACACGGTCGATATCCATGATCTGGTTGACGTACAACTGAATATCCTTGACAATCATACGCCCTTCGCCGACGCGTTGCACAAAATCAGCGAGCACCACACCATAACGGGCAAAGTCCACGCGATGCACGCGCGGTGCCACGTTCGGCAAAGTGACGCAAGCTGTCGCTAGCAGATGGGGTTCAGGTCTAGCTAATGCATAGCCTTGGGCAAAGTCCACGCCCATCTCCACTAGCGTCTCATACTCTGCCCTCGTCTCGACGCCTTCTGCCACTACGTGAAGATTGCCCAAGCGTTTGGCAAAAGTGACGATACTTGCCACCATCGCCGACTTGAGCGGATTGCTGTCAATGCCACGCACCAAAGCGATATCCATTTTGATCCAATTCGGTGTCATCTCGACTGTGCGATTCAACCCTGCATAGCCGCTTCCCACGTCATCGATCGCCACTTCGACACCGAGCCGCCGCAGCGGGTCCAACAGATCATCCCACAAAACGGCAGCCGGATCCGCCGTGCGTTCGTTGACTTCGAGGACCACTGGCACATCTCTGTGAGTGCGTGTGGATAATGCCTGATATAAGACAGGGGACCGCAGTGTTTGCGGCAGCACGTTAATGAAAAAGCGCAAATCTTTCACAGCCTGCGACGTCGCTCCCTCGAAACAAGCCGCACACAAGCGCTCATCGAGCATATGTAGTTGGCCCGCCTCTGTCGCCGCTGCAAATAGGTCCTCCAAATAGATGAGTGTACCGTCTAGATCATAGGCGCGACTAAGCACCTCATAGCCGATGACTCGCCCCGAGGCGAGCTCTACGATAGGCTGATAGACGGGACGAACATATCCACTCTCGAGAAATCGCTTCCATGTCTGAAGTCTGGCGCTTTGCACGACGCCGTCCATGCTCGCGCTGGTGTCTTGCTCTGTGCTGAACATCTTGCTGCTCCTCCTTACACACCACGCACATCGTACCTCGTGCACTCCATGTTCGACAAGGATTGGACAATTCCCTTCTTTTGCAGCATTTATTTCCCTTCTGTTTTGTATCTAATCCGGGCACACAGCGCGCAAGACACTTTTTGCGATCACGTCGGCCGCCAAGGCGCCGATGAGTGCCAAAGAGCTGTTCACTTCACCTGTCGCGAGCACAAAAAGCGTATCGCCGTCAAACGGCGTGTGCACCGGGCGAATCGATCGCGCCAATCCGTCATGAGCCATTTGCGCGACCTTGGTCGCTTCAGCTTTCGTCAGGCGCGCATTGGTGACGACGCAGCCAATCGTCGTATTGGCTCCAAAAGTCGCTTTGACTTGACTGTCGCGTAACACGTCAAGCGCCGGAACAAAAATGCCTCCCTCGCCGCGAATCCCGGCGATGATCTGGCCAGTTTGCGGGTCTACGACCTCACCGACTGCGTTGACTGCGACGATCGCTGCCACGATCAGTTCACCGGCCGCTTCAGACCACGTCCCTACACCACCTGGACTGCAAAACTCCATCCCAGCTAGCTTCCCAACGGTGGCTCCAGTGCCTGCGCCGTACGGTCCTTCGGCCACCGGGCCTGCACTGGCCATCTGATACGCTGTGTATCCCATCGCCGCGTCAGGTCGCGCCTGCGCAGATCCGATAGCGAGGTCAAACAACACCGCAGCCGGTACGATCGGTACGCGGGCCACGCCGACGTCAAGGCCCACCCCGTCTTCTTCGAGCGCACTCATCACGCCACTAGCTGCATCGAGTCCGTAGGCGCTGCCTCCGGTCAACACGACCGCATGCACTTCACTGACCGTATGCACAGGGTTCAACAAATCCGTCTCGCGCGTGCCTGGTGCTGAACCCCGCACATCGACTGCACCGACTGTCCCGGGCGGCGCCACGATCACCGTACAACCGGTCATCCCCTGTGTGTCCGTCACTTGACCTACGCGCACGCCACGAATCGATGTGACCCCGCGCCCTGGACCTGCTTGCCCTTCGTGCATATCATGACCTCCTCAGTTCACCAGTCACCTTGCAAAGTGCCAGGTCAGATACGCGATTTACGCCGCAACGGGTCTAACCGCAACCAGGCGCTGACCACGGCCAGTGTAATGATTATCGAGACGATCGCCTCAGGCACGCCGTTGACGACAGCTGCCGTGATACACGCGCCGAGCGACAAATAGTGACGCAAATAAATGACGCCTAGCACCAACACGGTGTTGATCACAGAGCCGACGCAACCTGCGACACCAATCGCTACATAGTGATTCAACGGGCGAATGCCCTTATACACGTAATACGCGCCAACACCGATCCAAATGCGTGGGAGAATCGAAACAAGAGGGTCTTTGAACATCGGAAGCGTGGCGTGCAAAAAGGAGGTGACCCCAAAGATTGTTCCAATGATCGCCCCTACAATTGGGCCTTCCAGTAAGGCGCCAATAATCGCCGGTATTTGCAATATCGTCGCGTTTCCGACGGCGGTCGGTACCGGGACAAACCCGAGACCTGTCACGCCAAGTAGTATAGACAGTGCCGACAGCACGCCCGCGATTACCCATTTTCGCGTATTCATAAAAACGCCCCCTAGTGAACTATTAGAATAAGAAAGCTATTGCGGCCGATGCAGGTTGCGCGTCCCTGATCAACAAGACTGCAAAAAAGAGAAGTAGTCCGACGATGCAAGCCCCAGTGTCCCGCATACCCCATGCCAAAGTTTTAAATGATGTGCGGCGCGCCCCTGGCACGTATCCGCGCGCTTCCATGGCGAGCGCCAGATTCTCTGCACGGCCTAGCGCCAGTAAAAAAAGCGGGACGATCACAGGCAAAACACTTTTAGTGCGGCGTATGATCTGCCACGGTCTGGCCTCCCCGAAGTCCGCACCACGGGCTGCTTGCGCCTTCATCAACTGTTCCGCTTCTTGTGCAAAAACCGGGGTAAAACGCAAAGCGATAGTACACACCAATGCTATTTCGCTCACCGGAACCCGTAGAGGACGAAGGGGACGTAGCACACCTTCGAGTCCGCGAGTCAGGTCGGATGCCGAGGTCGTCAGCGTCAACGTACTGATGAGCACCATCAAAGAGAGCACCCGCAATAAAGACACGATGACCAGTTGTACCGTTGCAAGTCGTATGCTGATAAACCCGACATGAAGCAGAACGGGGCTTGCGAGCCCTGTACTGTCACCGAGAAATAACAACTGAAGCAGTACGACCACGATGAGCGCAGGCAGCGCGGGGCGCAAAGTGGAAAACGCAAAGCGAAAAGGCAGTCGCCCGAGCGCCAAAAGAAACAGAAATATTATGAACAACACGGCCTGTTGCGCGATCGTCCAAGCGACAACGGACAGCACCACCCACAGCGTAAAGACGGTCAGTTTGGCGCGTGGATCCATCCGGTGCAACAAAGAGTGCCCAGGGATAAACTGGCCGAGTGCTACGCTAGCTGACAGTTCCAGTGGTCGCGCCATCCTCATGCCCTCCTTCCTGCACCTGTAAGAAACCAGCGATCGCATCTGCCATCACAGATACATTTGGCGGCACACAAGATACATCGACACCGCGTTCTCGCATGCCTACCCCGAGCGCGACAAAGTCTGGTACCGGGAAGCCCCAGGATAAAATCCGCTCAGGAGTCAGCACATCTGCCGTACGGCCGTCTTCAATCAGATGACCGGCTTTCATCACCACGATGCGATCAGCGAAGCGCGCCGCTTCTTCCAGTCGATGCGTCACCAGAATGACGGTTACACCATGCGCCTGCTGATACTCTTGTAAAAAGCGGAGCATGTGCTCGCTAGACTCTGGGTCGAGTCCTGCCGTCGGTTCATCAAGGACTAGCAACTCAGACTCGAGCGCCAGAACACCGGCAATGCCGACACGCCGCTTTTGCCCGCCACTGAGCGCATGAATCGGTCGGTCTTTTAGTGCAAATGGCAGCTGCACCGCATCCATCGCCACTCGCACGCGTTCGCGCGCCTGCTCCACTGTCAAGCCTTGCCGTAGTGGCCCAAAAGCGATATCCTCGCCGACAAAGCGCTCAAACAGCTGCCGCTCAGGATTTTGAAAGAGCAATCCCACTTTCTTGCGCACATCGCCTCGATCAGCGCGCAGTGCCGGATCTAAGCCTGCAATACTGACTTCGCCCGGGCGCGCGACAAGTAACCCACTGAGCAGTTGCATGAGGGTCGATTTGCCTGACCCGGTGTGCCCGACGATGGCGACTCGCTCCCCACGCGACACCTGCAGACTAACGTCGAAGAGCGCCTGATGGGCAAAAGGTGTCTGGGCCTGGTGAACGTAATTGGCATGGCGCAACTGGACTACGACGGGTGCTGCGTCCGGTGTTACCAAGGAGGCTCGATCGCCATGTGGTATCCGAGGTAGGACTGCCAGCGGGGCGCGACTGGAATTCGCGCGACTGAGGTCGTGTGTTGATGACGCTCGTTTGCGTACAGCCTCATCAAACGCACTGAGTGTCTCTTGTACGGTCGCCGTCGGCGCCTGAAAGGTGTGGCTGCGGGCTTGTACGGCTATACTCACAGCGCTTGGAAACGGCAACTGTAGCCCCCATGCCCGCAGTTTCTCTCCGTACGCCAAAATCTCGCTCGGTTTGCCATCCGCCACCACGCAACCGCTATCCAAGACGACAACACGGTCTGCAAGCGTCACTTCGCGCATATCATGCGTTACGGTGACAATCGCCTTACCTGCACGGTGAAGGCGCTTGAGCCACAACAGCATCGCCTCGCGTCCAGCCTCATCGATCATGCTCATCGCTTCATCGAACACCAGGCACTCGGGATCAGGCGCCAACGCCGAGGCGATCACCAGACGCTGACGCTGCCCCCCGGACAGCTGATGAGGTAGCCGCATACGCTCATCGATCAGGCCGGCTTCCTGCAACGCCTCTGTCACTCGCGTTTGCATCAGCGCCGGTTCCATTTGGCGAATCTCCAAGCCGAACGCCACTTCTTCCTCGACGACAGAGGCTACGATCTGATCGTCTGGTTCTTGCCAGACCATGCCGATCGTTTGTCGAATACGCGGTAAATTCGCTAACACATCGGTGGAGGCACCACTTACAAGAACTGTGCCTGCCTCTGGAAGTAGGAGTCCGCAGATCAATTTCACAAGGGTCGACTTGCCACTCCCGTTAGCGCCGACTATCGCCACCCATTGGCCAGACCTGACTGTCAAATCGACCTCGTCGAGCGCCCGCGCCTCCGTGCCATCAGGGAGCGGATAAGTAGCTTTCACTTGCCTGAGGGCAATGAGCGGGGTTCCTGCTTGATCAACCACTCAGCATACCCCCTCTGGCGTTCAAATCCACAATTTCGTATACTCTTCATCATAGACGACCCACCGTCGCGGCACGGACTTCCTGCAGACAGCGGGTTGACCACATGATGCATCGCGTCCGATAGACAAAGGAGACTTGTCAGTGCCTAAGCGTTATTACAGCGTGAGTGAGGTCAATTCGCTCATTCCCGATATCCAAAAGCAAGTCGCCTCGCTCAAGGAAGCGCGTGAGACGATCGCTTTGAAGCGTATGCAAATCGAACGGATCAAGCGAGAACAGATGAAGCCTACCACACCTGATCAGTTTTTCGCAGAAGAAGCCGAGATCGAGTTTATGCTCATCACCGCCCGCCAACAGATCAGCCACTTGACCGAGCGGTGCATCGAGATCAAGGACATCGATTCAGGGCTGGTGGACTTTCTCGCCTTGCGCGATGGTCACGAGGTCTATCTCTGTTGGCGCAGCGGTGAAACGAAAGTGACACATTGGCATGGCACGGACGAAGGCTTCTCCGCGCGCAAACCGATTACTGATGACGCAAGTCTGGGTCGTTAGCCATTGATTACCTATTATCCCCAGCGGAGGACGACATGACACCATCCAATACACCATCGTTCCCTACCCCTAACTCTGGGGTTTCTTTGCGTGGACACCATTTACTGTGTCTACTCGGCTATCGCGGTATGGGTTACTCCGATGCGTATGTAGCCAATATGACCAGTATCTACGAAACACTGCGACTGCACCCGGAAACGCTCGTCCATGTGGTCGCGGGTCCCGATGAGCTGTGTGCGGCCTTTCCCGACGACCAGCCCAACCACTGCCGCGAGGAGACGGTGTACACGAGAGATGATGCGATCCTGCGCGCACTGGGGCTCTCGCCTACGGCAACGCTGCCGTGGAGCGAGGTCGAAGCGCGTGTCCACGCTCATATTGCAGGCGCCGACTTAATCGACTTCTGCCAAACCTGTCCCTGGCGGCCTTACGGTGTCTGCGAAGCCGGGATCGAGCACATTCGCGCGGGCGGCCGACTGCGCGCGTTACCCGACAGCCCCTAAGCCTTTACACACGCAGTACCCACGCCTTCGGTTGTACCAGATGTCCATAGGTTACGTACAATATGTCTTTCCTGTGTTTTTGATAGTAAATACTGATCGTGGCATGGACTACGCAAAAAAGCTGGGCGCCGTGTGCGCGCCCAGCGTCTGTTTGCCGTCATTCATTAGTACCCCGTATGCATGTGCGGGTTCACCGTTGCACCTGATAGCTCCAAGCGTTCCACGGAGACGTGACGGTACTGCACCTCGCGGATGCGCGATGCCAGCGTCTGGCAGTGATGGAGTCGAACGTGACGCAGCAAAGCATGCGGAATGACGACTGTTGTTGCGTTGCCCGTCGCCAGTTCCATTAATCTCTGCCGCATGTCGTCTGTCAGTTCGAGTTCTACTCGTAAATGGCCGATCCGGGTTTTGTGCACTGGATGTCTCTCCCTCCAAAATCTCTACACCAGTACCCTACGCCAAAGCCCGTAGGTATGTGCCCGCCCGACCGCCCATTTTTCACTGCAAAAGATCCATAGACTGTCCGTGATTAAAAGTGAAAGTACGGATTAACCATGCGCTCTTCTCCGATCGTCGTCTCATCTTCGTGCCCTGGGTAGACGATCGTATGATCTGGAAGCGGCCATAGTTTATCTCGTAGAGATGACACAAGGTCCTGGGAATTCGAACCTTTAAGGTCTGTGCGCCCGACTGTGCCTGCAAACAGGGTGTCACCTGAAAACAACACTCCTGCCTGTGCGTCGTAAAAGCACAGGCCGCCTGGACTGTGACCTGGCGTCAGCATGACCTGCAGCGACACTGCATCGTGAGGGTCGCCGAGGTCAAGGACCTCCCCATCCTGCAAAAAGCGGTCAGGCGCTCGCGTCTCTATCCGCACGCCTAGCCACTGTTCAGCCATCGAAGGCGCCTCCAGTAGTCCGGGCAATTCGACGCTATGCAACCACAAAGGGACGCCCAATGCCTCGCGTATGACTTCATTACCCATCACATGATCAAAGTGGCAGTGCGTGTTGATAACCGCTACGACGGAGAGCTGATGTGTTTGCACGTACGTGAGCACGGGCGTCATATCAGTCGCACAAGGATCAAGAATAAATGCATCTTTATTCTCTGTCGCGATGACGTATGTATTGGTCCCTATGGGGTTTAGTGCAAAACGCTCGACTAGCATAATCAACTGCCTCTCTTTTATGCGATGACCGCGCAGGCGCCCGTCCTTACGACAGTCACCTTATCTCACAAGTAGTCTGTATCCAACCAGATCGTCACTGGCCCATCATTGGCCAATTCCACTTCCATCATGGCGCCGAAACGACCAGTCTGTACGCGCATGCCGCTATCGCGTAAAAGGGTGTTAAAACGATCGTACAAGGGCTCTGCCACCTCGGGACGCGCAGCTTCCATAAAATTCGGTCGGCGGCCTTTTCGTGCGTCTCCGTACAAGGTAAACTGCGACACCGACAAGACGCTGGCCCCGATGTCTAGTAGCGATTCATTCATCTTGCCTTCTGCATCCTCAAAGATACGCAGGTTAAGAATCTTGTCGGCCATATAGGTCAGATCTGGTTCCGTGTCATTATGCGTAAACCCGACTAACACCAACACCCCTTGGCCAATCTCGCCAAGCGTTGCGCCACCCACCCGCACCCGTGCATAGCGCACCCGCTGTACGACTGCTCGCATACTGTTCCTCCTTATGTTTACTGCACCACACGCCGAACGGCATAGATATCTTTGATGCGCTTGATGCGTTCGACTACTGTACGCAGATGTTCTACATTGCGAATCGAGATACTGAGCAGAATCGTGGCCATCTTATGTTTGTCTGCGCGCCCTGTGACTGCGGTAATGTCTGTCTTCGTTTCAAGCACAGCGTTCATCACTTCATTGATCAAGCCGCGGCGGTCAAGCGCTGTGACCTCGATGTCGACATTGTACGCTTGATTGCCCTGCGTCTCCCACTCCACCTCGATCATCCGCCCGCCGTCTTCAATCATCGCGCGAACGTTCGGACATTCTTTGAGATGGACTGAGACGCCTCGGCCCCTTGTGACAAACCCGACAATGTCGTCCCCTGGCACCGGATTGCAGCATTTCGAGAAGCGAATCAACAGATTGTCGATCCCTTTGACTTGCACGCCAACGCCGCCTGTGGCTACGCCTTTGCGCTTTTGCTCGCGCTCGCGTTCTTTAAGGGGTGTCAGTGGCAGCTGCACGACGGACTCCAGTACAGGTTCGTCTTTGCGCATGCGCTCCTGCAGGCGCGTCATAATCTGCGTGGGTGACAGCGCCCCGTAACCAACAGAGGCGAACAGATCGTCTTGCTTCGTGAAGTTGAACTTTTGCATCACTTCAGGAAGATGGGCCGCTATGACCGTGTGCGGATCGAGCTTGTGCTTCGCAATCTCCTTTTCCAGTAACTCGCGGCCCTTTTCAACGTTTTCATCCCGCTTTTCTTTCTTGAACCACATGCGAATCTTGGCCCGCGCTTGCGAAGTTTGTGCAATTTTCAGCCAATCCTGACTAGGCCCATAGGAGAGCTTAGAGGTCAAAATTTCAACGATGTCCCCGGTCTTCAATCGCGTATCGAGCGTGACAATACGTCCCCCGACCTTGGCCCCTACGCAGCGATTGCCGACGTCCGTATGAATGCGGTAGGCAAAGTCGATAGGACACGATCCGGCAGGCAATTCGATCACCTGCCCTTTCGGGGTAAACACGAACACTTCGTCCGCAAACAAGTCAATTTTCAGTGTCTCCATAAACTCTTGCGCATCGCGAAAATCCTGTTGCCACTCCAACACTTCACGAAACCACGCCAGTTTCTTGCTAAAGGAGCTTTGCACGGCTTGCGCACTGCTGGCTGGTGTGACAGTGGGAGCTGACGCCACCACGGCAGTAGTGCCGAAAGCACCGTTGGCAGCCACTGGTGTACCGGTCCCTTTGTCCGCCTTCTCGGCGTATCCTTGTTCTTTGTACACCCAGTGTGCGGCGATCCCGTACTCAGCCGTACGATGCATCTCCCACGTGCGAATCTGAATCTCCATGGGCTCGCCGCGAGGCCCGATCACGGTCGTATGCAAACTCTGGTACATGTTAGCTTTGGGCATGGCGATATAGTCTTTGAACCGGCCCGGCATGGGCTTCCACATCGTATGCACGATACCGAGTACCGCATAGCAGTCTTTGATGGAATCGACGATCACCCGCACAGCAAATAAGTCATAAATCTCGTTAAATTCTTTGTGCAGGTCTGCCATCTTTTTATAAATACTATAAATATGTTTGGCTCGCCCATTCAAATCCGCATGAATGCCGAGTTCCGCGAGTTTGGCGCGCAAGTCATCGATGACCTGATGCACATAGCGCTCGCGTTCTTCCCGTTTTTTGGCCATTAAATGCACAATCCGATAGTACTGTTGCGGATCCATATAACGAAGCGCGATATCTTCCAATTCGAATTTAATCGTAGACATACCGAGACGATGGGCTAGCGGTGCAAAAATCTCTAGCGTCTCTTCCGCTGTCTTGCGCTGCTTATCAGGAGGACGGAATTTCAGCGTACGCATATTGTGAAGCCGATCGGCCAAGCGAATCAGCGCGACGCGCACGTCTTTGGCCATCGCGAGAAACATCTTGCGCAAATTCTCTGCCTGCTGTTCCTCACGCGACTCAAATTTCAGCCGTTTGAGTTTGGTCACACCGTCCACCAAACTGGCAATCTCTGAGCCAAACAGCCGGATGAGTTCCTCATCCGTCACTTTCGTATCTTCTACGACATCATGAAGAAGAGCGGCCGCCAAGGTGCCTGCATCAAGACGCAAGCCCGCCAGGATCTCAGCCACTGCAAGCGGATGGGTGATGTACTCGTCGCCAGAACTGCGCTTCTGGCCGCTATGATGGAGTTTCGCGTACTCATACGCGCGCGTGAGCAGCTCCTGCTCTGCGGCGGTCGCATTCGGCAGGCGAGCGAGCAGACGGTCTACTCCCTCTGCACGCGGCGACACGGGAGCCGAGGTCAGCGTCAAAGCGTGCTGTGTCCCCGCAACAGGTTCGAGCACCTCCCGTTCCAATCCACCGAGCCCCGGTTCAGGCGGTTGCGCCGTCATACCCATCACCCCTTTACAGTGTATTCAGTCGTACATAATCAGCGAGTGGATATCATAAGCCTGTAGCCTTTCGCGTCCGTGCAGATGCGTCAGTTCGATCAAGAAAGCCAACCCGGACACGGTCGCGCCGAGTTGTTCAACAAGCTCCACACAAGAGCGAATCGTCCCGCCTGTGGCGAGTAGGTCGTCCACCACAAGGACGCGGTCCCCTGCCTTGAGCGCGTCTCGGTGTAGCTCGAGCCCATCTTTTCCGTATTCGAGTGCATATTGCTTGGACACGGTCTCACCTGGCAACTTGCCTGGCTTGCGGATCGGGACGAATCCGACCCCGAGCGCATAGGCGACTGGTGCACCTAGGACAAATCCGCGTGCCTCCGGTCCCACTACCGCATCGACGTTGCGCGAACGTCCATAAGCCACGAGCTGATCGACCGCAGCATGGAAACTCGAGCCGTTGCGCAAAAGTGTCGTAATGTCTTTAAAGCTGATCCCCGGTTCCGGGAAATCTTCAACCACACGAATTTCATCCCGCAAATTCAACTGTCTAGCCCCACGATCATGAGTGTAATAGTCAACGCCAAACGACTGCTTCATCTATTATACGGGACGCGTCGCACAACCCGCAACGAGCGAAAGCACAGAGACCTGAAGAGAAGTTGGTTGTATGTTCGCGCAGGATGCACTAGACTGCATATAATTGTAGCGGTAAGTGGGGAGTGACTGAGGTGCTGGTGGGTTATCTAGGACCGCGCGGGACGTTTAGCGAAGAAGCCGCGACGCGTTATTATCGTACACAAGACGCCGAACTGCGCGCCTTTTCGACGATTTATGATGTACTCGAGGAAGTACAGACAGGTGGCATTGATGCGGCAGTGGTGCCGATTGAAAACACGATCGAAGGACCTATCAATATCACCTTGGACAGCCTTTCGGAGAGCGCAGACCTCTTCGTGCAAGGCGAGATCATTTTATCTGTTTCGCAGCAGCTACTCGGCCTAGAAGGCGCCGTACTCGAGCGCATCGCGGAGGTGTGGTCGATCCCACCTGCGATCGCACAGTGCAGGCGGTTCATCCGTGGCCTTCACGCACGAGTGTCCCACTACGACAGCACTGCCGCGGCGGCGGCGGAATTGAAGCGCTCAGGCAGAACCGACGTCGGCGCGATCGCCTCTGTCTGGGCTGCCCGACAGATCGGTCTACGTATCCTCGCACCGCATATTCAAGATACTGCCGAGAACCACACGCGGTTTGTTATCGCCACAAAGGGGCAAAAGACACTGCCTGGCGCACAAAAGACGATGCTGCTCATCGCGCCAAACGAAGAACACGTAGGTCTGCTTGCCAGCATCGTGTATATCTTTGCGGCACTCAACGTGAACTTGACATGGATCGAATCGCGTCCGACCAAAACCCGGCTCGGCACCTACCAGTTCTATCTCGACGCAGAGGCACCACTGCAAGACGACCGGATGGATAAAGCTGTGCATATTTTGCGGACACTGGGCCACTCCGTACGCATCCTAGGCAGTTATGGCACTTGTGTGCTCGGTGAGGAAACCATAAAAGAGTAGAACGCTTCTTAGTCGTCCTCTTGCATGAATGGGTTGACATGCACGAGGACGTCTCGCACTTGCGGATACTCCCCGATGATCGCCCACTTGACCGTCCGCGCGATCTGATGGCCTTCCAGCACACTCATTTCAGGATCTACGCTCACTTCGACATCGACCATCCAGTAGGATCCATTCGTTCGCGCGCGCAAATCGTCAACGCGCAAGACGCCTGGTACAGCCGACGCAAACCCATTCAGGCTCGCCGTCGTCTCGCTGTCGAGCACCTGATCCAGCAAGTTGCGAAACGACTCGTCCGCCATTTTATACCCCATGCGAACAACGACCAACGCAACGAATAGCCCCGCAATCGGGTCTGCGTAAAACAGCGCGTGCACATGCAGCCCCTGCCCGATCAGCGCGATGCCAATGCCGACTGAAGCCAGTAAAGACGAATAGACGTCCGAACGATGGTCCGCCGCACCCGCCAGCAGCGCAGGGGAATGCGCTTTGCGGCCGATCATATTTTGGTAGCGATACAGCACTTCTTTCACGAGCACGGCGCCGACTGCAGTCAAGAGCGCCGCCCATTCAGGCCTCGCAATCGGCAAAAAGAACTGTCGCACCGAATTGTACACGACGTCGACCCCAGCCAAAATGAGCAAGATCGCAACTAAACTGGCTGCGATAAACTCCGCCTTGCCGTGCCCATAAGGGTGATCCTGATCAGCGGGGCGACGCGCGACGCGCAAGCCGATCATCACGGCAACCGACCCTGCGACGTCAGACGCGCTATGTGCCGCGTCGGCAATCAGCGCATCACTGTGCGCTATCGTCCCTACAACCGCTTTCACGATCGTCAGCAAGACATTCACGATCGCTGAAAGCCACGTCATTTGCGTCACCGTGCGATCACTGGACTTTCGATCTGCGGGCTCATAGGCCTTGGCTGCGCGAAAAGCAGTAGCCGTCTTCATGTCAGGCCCTGATACGCCACTTTTGCTTCGCGCTTGCGAGCCATCCTCAGTCAAGACGGCGACCCCTTTTCTGTGGTAAGGATATACACTCCATTAACTGTGTGACAGAGTTAGCCGGACTATGCCAAGGGACAGAAATCCCCGGCCAAATCAGGCCAGGGAAAAGTGTGAAAGATCTTGTATAACGAGCTGTTGTAAGCTACCAACTCGCCTTACGATAGGCGCCGAATCACGCTGTCGCATCAGAACGCTTGGCGCCTTTATGGAGCGAACGGGCACGCCACGCTACCCAAATCGGGCTGGCGATAAAAATCGAGGAGTACGCACCACTGATCAAACCGACGAGCAGCGCAAAACAGAAGTTATGGATCGGATCGCCACCAAAGAAATAGAGCGTGATGGCAGCAAATAATACCGTCAACACCGTGTTGATCGAACGCGCCATCGTCTGCCAGAGTGAGTGGTTGACCAGATGTTCGAGATCGGCCAATGAATTCACTTTGGCGCCTTTCAGATTCTCCCGAATGCGGTCGAAAATGACGATGGTGTCATTGATCGAATAACCGACGATAGTCAGCACCGCCGCGATAAATGGCAAGTCGACTTCAATGCGCAACAGCGCAAACACGGAAATGACGATGAATGCATCGTGCATCAGTGCCACGATACCAGCGACGGCGAAGCGAAATTCAAAGCGCAGCGCCACGTAGATCATAATGCCGAGAGAAGCCAAAAGCACAGCCCACACTGCCGTCTGCGACTGTTCCTGTGCGATCACAGGAGACACCGTGTCGACTTCTGTACCTACAGCATGTGGGAACGCCTTTTTAATGGCAGTTTGCAAGGCGTCTTGCTGCTGTGAGTCCACCGTCTCTCCAAGCATGACAATAGCCATTTCGTTATCTTTACCACCCGCGGTAATGCCAGACGGTCCGACAGGTAGGTTCACACTTTGGAAGACTTGACTGACTGTCGAAGGTTGAAAGGCCTGGTTCAACTGAATCTGTACGCGGGTCCCTGGCTTAAAGTCCGTTCCGAGGTTTAACCCAAAGAGCAAGATGACAATCAGCCCAGCGAGCGTGATCGTGCCTGACAGAAGAAAGAACCACTTGCGTCGCTCGATAATGGCAAACCGGATCACGACGCCACCACCTTTCGCTTCGCGCCGAAGAGCCAAGGATTTTTAAACACATTCGAGCGAGTCAGCAGAATCAGTAGCGTGCGACTCAGTAGGACTGCAGTCAGTAAACTGACGATAATGCTAGATACCAGTGCCACTGCAAACCCGCGCACGTCGCCCGTCCCATAGGCGTACATCACAACGCCTGCGATGAACGTCGTCACGTTAGAGTCGAGAATCGTACGCAGTGCCTTACGCTGACCTGCGATCACAGCACTTTGCACCGACTTCCCATTGCGCAGCTCGTCTTTGACGCGTTCATAGGTGATGATATTGGCGTCGACCGCCATACCGATCCCGAGCACCAAGGCCGCGAGTCCAGTCAACGTCAGGGTAATCGGAAAACCGGCGAACACTGCAAGCAGCACGTAGCTGTATGCCAACAGAGAGATGATCGCGATCAATCCTGGTAGCCTGTACATGAACAACATGAACAAGAAGATCAGGCCGATGGCCACGGCGCCTGCGAACATCGTCTCTTGCAAGGCAGCTTGTCCAAGTGTCGGCCCGACTGTCGTCGATGACAGCGTGTGCAACGGTTCTGGCAACGCACCGGCGTTCAGCAGTTTGGCCAACTGCACGGCGGACGCAACCGATGACATGCCTTGAATCACGGCACTGCCACCTGAAATGACAGAGTCCACACGCGCTTCATTGATCACCTTGCCGTTTAGCCACGTGACGATGTTCTGCCCCATGTACTTGGTCGTGATATCCTGAAACAACTGTGCATTTTTAAATGTGATGGCAACATCCGGCCCGCCAGTTTGCGAATCCGCCTCGTAATGGGCGTTGCTTTCAATATCTTGGCCGGTGGCCAGCACCTTCCCTGTCGTCGAGCGAAATTCAAGATTCGCCTGTTCGGTCAAAAGTTGCATCGCCTGCGCCTGATTGAACTTCCCTGCAAGCGATACACTGACGCGATCTGAGCCGACCACTTCGATATCCGGCTCGGAAACCCCAAGATTGTTTACGCGGTTCTCAAGAGCGGCCACCGTTGCCGTGACGTCACCCGATGTAATATGCTGCCCATTATTGCCGATCTGGTATAAAACGTAAATGCCGCCTTGTAGATCAAGTCCGAGCGGAATTTTGGAGAATAACTTTGGAGCGGTAGAGAAAATCAGTGCAAATACGATCACGACAAGCAATAAAAAGGTCGTGAGTCGTCCCCATCTTACCATGGTGTTCCTCCTGGCGAGTGCGCATAAGCGGACTTGGAATTTCTTATGTAGCGTTCACTGTTGACAGTATACTGCGCCTGTCCGACGAGAGTCAACGAACACGACTCGCAGGCAGTATCAGTAACTTATAGCATTTCCTTGAATTCATCTAGCGAAGCCGCACGATACATACTTCTCATCACGTAATTCATGTACGCTTGCGGCTGCAAAGACAGGACTGCATTGACCAAGTCGTGCAAGTTGGCTGGACGGTTTTTACGCAGCGCACACAGATACTGCCAGATGTCGTTCGCAGTGACCTCAGCATAACCCAGGAGATGAAATTCTTCTTCTTTTTCCGCTAACAGGTGTCTGAGTTCATCTGTCAACCCCGCATCCAAAGGATTGTTCGCAGGCTCCTCATCCGCTTCTTGCGGTAAAGTGACCTGAGGGGAGTCATCTCCCGTCTCATCCTCGCCCGGGTGCAACTGCTCATGTACCTTACGCGCGAACGCCTGGACAACCTGGTACATCGGCGAATCGAGCTTCGCTTCCGGCTCAGGCGCCACCGCTTCCGCCTCTAGCAGCGTGAATGGCTGTAGCTCTTGCTGTTCTTGCGCGGCGCTCACATCAGGTTCAGCGGGAGTCTCCATCGGCAGTGCCTGCTCTACCGGCGCAAATGCGATCGGTTCCTCGCTCGCGGCTGGTATGAGGGGCTCGTCCACCATGTCACGCTCACGCACGGCCTCCATTGTAAGGGCGAGCTCAGGCTGTGCGACAGGCACAGGCACAGGCGCCTCTGACGTCTCTGACGTCTCTGACGCGGCGGGTGTCTGTGCAGTGGCTGGAACGAACGCATACCCGGCGTCGAGCAGTGGAGAACCGGTGTCTTGTATTGCTTCAGGGGCATCTTTTGCATCTGCCACCACTGGCGTCGTCAAAACGCCCGGCGCCGCCTCCGCATGTGCGCTCAATGCGGCGGGGTCGCTCCTCTTCGCGCCAAAGACAACCCGCCTTGGCGCGACCGTCGGAGTCAAGGGCTCTTCTTGCGGCATACCAGGCAAAACACTCGCAGCGACAGCGGGCCCTTCGCTCTGCTGTGCTTCCTGAAGGGTCCTTCTACCGAACACCTTGGTGATCCCCTGCGGTCTGCCTTGCTCTTGCCGTCCCTCGACCATATCCTTCACTCCCAGCCTGCATGTCCCTAGTCTTTCCATTGTCTCATCTCGTCACTTTGTGCGCAAGTAGCCTGTCACGCTTGGACTAATAGAGAGCGCAAACGCATAGGTTCATGTGTACTCCTGCGCAGAGAAAAAGGAGGCACGCAGATGAAAAAGCAGACATTTATACAAGGTACCTCCATACTGATCGGCGCCAGCCTCATCACGCGTGTGCTCGGCTTCGTCTACCGTATCGCCATCACCCGCTTGATCGGTGCAGAAGGACTCGGACTATTTCAAATGGTCTTCCCTTTTCTCACGCTGATTCTGACGATTGTGTCGGCCGGCATGGGTGTCGCGATATCGAAGCTCGTCGCAGAGTCCACCGTACGCGGTGATCGGCGACGCATTCGCCGTATTCTGACGATTGGGCATGGCATTACGCTCAGCCTCGCCGTCATCGCCAGTGTCCTGCTTGTTTTTTTCGGACACTTACTCGCACGCACGGTCTTTACCGATCCACGCGCTTATTACCCTTTCATCACGCTCATTCCTCTGGTCGCGATCATCGCTGTATCGTCCGTGCTACGTGGCTACTTTCAAGGGCTGCAAATCATGTCGACGCCATCGGTTGCGGCCATCGTGGAAACCTTGATCCGTATCATCGGTGTATGGGTGATCGCAGCTTTGTCCCTGGCGCGCGGACTGGAATTTGCAGCGGCGGCAGTGTCAGCCGGGATGATCCTCGGTGAGCTCGCAGGGTGCTTATATATGATCTGGGTCTATCGGCGTCGGTCGCGTGTAAGTATGCTCGATCTGCCCCCGTGCACAGCCGAACCCGAACCGTGGACTGCCACATTGCGTGCGATGCTGCAAATCGCCATGCCAGTCACCCTCAGTCGCTTTATCGGCTCCATCGCCTATGCGATAGAACCAGTGCTCGTCACGCGCTCCCTGTTGGCCGCAGGCGCAACGGCCGGCATTGCCACACGCCTGTACGGCGAGTACAGTGGCATGGCGATCCCGCTGCTCGTATTTCCGACCGTGTTCACCTACTCGATGGCAGTGCAGCTTGTCCCTTCGATATCGGAAGCGGTGGCATCCGGCAATAAAAACACGGTCACGCGGCGTCTTGTACAGTCCTTTCGGGCTACAGCACTCGTTGGCTTTCCTACGTCGCTCATCTTGTTACAGTTCGCCACGCCGCTTTGCCAGGCGATCTACAATCAACCGCAAGTCGGTCAACTGCTTGCTATCATGGCGCCTTGTGGCTTTCTTTTGTACCTGCAAGGTCCGCTTTCAGGCATCTTGCAAGGTGTCAACAAAGCGGGGATCGTCATGCGTAACTCCCTGATCGGATCTGGCGTCAAACTTGTCGTCATCTACTTTTTAGCGCGCGATCCGCAGATCGGGGTGGCGGGCGTCGCTTGGTCACTGACGATTGCGGTAACGCTGACCACCTTGTTACACATCGGATCGGTCCACCGCCTGCTCGGGTTTTACGTAGACACCCGTGACACCGCGAAGATTCTCGCTTTAACTCTGATTATGGGCATCGCGATGAAGTTTGCATGGGAGGCGCTGAGCCCTGTGATGCACCTCACTGCCGCACTGACCACTGTGATCTCAGGAGGCATTGCACTATACATTTTCATGCTGCTTATGACGCGTACGATCACCTCGCACACGCTCACCCGCATCCCAGGTGTCGGCCGTGTACTCGCTCGCGCCGCTCGTCTCGTGCCCTTCGCGCGATGACCGCGCGATGACCCCCGCAATGCAAATAAAACACACGCGGTCACGGTGGAAGAATCCACACATCGTGCCGCGTGTGTTTTGTTTATATCGATCAGACATTATAGCGTGGGATTTTGCTTCTCGACGGCGCTACCATCATCAAGCCGGTCTAGATACAGCGTTTCCCCATCCCATCCCGCGTAGAAGACCTGCTTCTCGGACTGGTACCCTTGTGCGATCAACTGCTGTTTCAACCATTCCCTTGATTTGTGAATAGACGCCAGCTTGTCATCGTGGATTTCACCATCTACAATGAGCGATGTCGTCATGACGGTCGGTTTCGCAGAGATGATCATGTCGTCCGGCGTCAGTGGGCGTTGCCCAGCCTTCGGAAACACCGAGAGCTTGCCAGATGTCTCTAGGATCGCAAATTCCACGTCTGCGACAGTCGAAATATTTTTCTCGCGCAGTTGCATCAGCAAATCGTTCATGTTATAGCGCGTCCGCTTCATCTCGCTGTCGTTGATCTCACCGTTGGCCACTAGGACCGTAGGCTTACCTTCGATTAAATGGTGAATGCGATGATTATGCAACGACAGATAGGACATCCCAATTTGTAGCAAGACGAGAATCCCTGTCACAAAGACCCCGTGCCATAGAGGGATGCGTAAATCCTGCAGCGACATAGCGGAAACCTCGGCAATGATGATCGATACAACCAGATCAAAGATGGACAATTTACCAATTTCACGTTTGCCCATGATGCGCAGGGACAGAAGTACAAAGAAGTAAGTGAAAAGCGTTCGTAGCAAGAGGGTACTCAACAACCGGATTCATCTCCCACACATTGGATCTGTTGCACAGCTTAGTATGAGGAGGAAAGGCATTGCGAATACGGGGCAAGGAAAAAGTTCCGGGACTACTGGAGGCGGCAAAGCCGCTTTTGCACGACAGCGGGGACGGACCCCTGGTGATTCCGAGTGGTTATGAAAGGCTCTATCTGGAGGTGGGTTGCGGGCGGGGTGGGTTTCTTAGCACCTGCGCACTGCGAAACCCAGAGGCCTTTTTTGTAGGTTTGGACAAATATACGCCGATTGTCGCGCGCGCGGCGTCGCTGGCCATGGAAAAAGGCCTCACCAATGTGCGCATCCTCGATTTGGACGTCGAGCGCGCCGTAGGCATTTTACCTATTGGCGCGTTCAACGCGATCTTTCTCAACTTTTCCGACCCTTGGCCGCGCCGGCGAAACGCGATCAAGCGCTTGACACACCCACGGCTTCTTCAGATTTTCAGCGACTTTCTTGCACCAGGCGCCCGCCTCGAAATGAAGACGGACAACGCGTCTCTATTTGCCTACAGCATCGAGATGTTAGAGGCTTCCGGTTGGACGCTGCAGTCTGTCACCAAAGCGCTCCCGGATACACCCGCGCCTGGCGAGGAAGGTCAATTTCGCTATATTCAGACTGAGTACGAACAGCGTTTTCGGGCTCTCGGCATCCCGATAGGCCATCTGATCGCAACCCCGCCTGGACACTAGATTCATATATTGGTACAGCCCCTCATATACATACCTCGTATCCAAAACTAGCAGACGAACTCGTTTGCAAGATGGACAAGGTTGACGGAGGTGGCCGATGTGAAGAACAGTATGTGGTCCGATTTGAAGACAGACGTGCATGGATCACCGCTTGTGGTGGGCGTTATCACTGCCTTTTTAGTCTCTTTGTTATGCACCTTGGTGATGGCGGGCGTCTACACCTGGTCTACATTGTCTGAGGGTACCCTGCCTTATACGGCGTATACCATCAACGCTGTCTCAGCGCTGCTCGGCGCCATCTTAGCTGCACGCAGTGCAGGGGCGCGCGGATGGTACTATGGCGGCGTGAGCGCACTAGTCTTTAGCGCCATTCTCGCCATCATCGGCAGTTTGGTAGACTTTAGCGCTGCCTTTCAGCTCGAAACGATCGTACGCATCGCACTGCTCGGCTTTATTGGCGCGTTTGGCGGCGTGATCGGTGTTAATCTTTCAAATTCTTCGCGCTGATTGTTGCACAAAAAAGGAGCCTTTGCGCATCGCGCGCGCCAAGGGCTCCTTTGCCATATGGTTCACGGCATAGCCGTGATTTCTTCTCGTAGACGCTGCTACAATAACGCCATGTCACTTTACAGGTTAGTTGGTGCTAGCGTTGGCGCGTTCGCGAACAGAATTGATCGCGCTGCGCTCAAACTCGATCAAATGATCGTCTTCCACCTGAAGAACAGCCGTTGCATCGCGCAGTTCCACGACTTTTCCATGCACCCCACCGATCGTGACCACCCGATCGCCCACGCCTAGTGAAGACATCATGGCGTTACGGTCTCGCGTTCTACGCTGCTGCGGACGGATCAGCAGGAAATAAAACACGACAAAAATGACGATCAGAGGCAAATACGAAGCCAAGTCTTTCACGAACACATCTCCCTTATGTCAAGTCTCAACCATTATAACCATAACGATCGTAAAAATGTTGTCGAAAAGAAAGCAAGTTCCCCTTTTCGATCGCCTCGCGAATGCGTGTCATCAGGTTGATGAGAAAAGCGACATTATGATAGGACGTCAGGCGAATCCCGAATGTCTCTTCAGCTTTCAACAGATGGCGGACATAGGCGCGTGAATAGTGACGACAGACATAGCAGTCACAGCTTTCGTCGAGTGGCCCATAATCGCGCGCATACTGCGCATTGCGAAGTACAGCTTTGCCATCCGCTGTAAACACCGTTCCGTTTCTCGCAATCCGTGTAGGCAACACGCAATCAAACATATCGATGCCGCGCAGTACCCCTTCAAACAGATCATCCGGGGCACCGACGCCCATGAGATACCGCGGTTTGTCAGTCGGCAATAGCGGCGTCGTGTATTCTAGCATCTCGTGCATCAGTGGTTTAGGCTCACCGACACTAAGCCCTCCGACTGCGTATCCAGGAAAGTCGAGTTCCGTCATGGCGCGCGCGGCAGCTTCGCGCAAATCGCGTTCCATGCCTCCTTGCACGATGCCAAAAAGTGCCTGATCATGTGGTCTCTGATGCGCCGCTTGTGAGCGTTTGGCCCAGCGCACGGTACGCAAGAGGGAGTCGTGTACATAAGAGCGCTCAGCTGGATACGGCGGGCATTCGTCAAACGCCATGATGATATCGGCGCCCAGCGCATTTTGTACATGAATCGACTCCTCAGGACCGAGAAAGCGCTTCTCCCCTGAGATGTGCGACCGAAACTCCACGCCTTGCTCGGTGATCTTGCGCATCGACGCCAAGCTGAATACCTGAAAACCACCACTGTCCGTGAGCATGGCATGCGGCCAATTCATGAAGCGGTGCAACCCTCCAGCCCCTTGGACGATGTCCTCACCAGGCCGCAGATGTAAATGATACGTATTAGCGAGAATGATCCTTGCGCCGATGCCTGATACCTCTTCAGGACTCAGCGTCTTCACAGTTGCCTGAGTGCCGACCGGCATAAACACAGGCGTCTCAATCACCGCATGCGGCGTATGCAGGCGCCCGCGGCGCGCCATGGTGCCCGGCAATTGCGCGAGCAATTCAAAACGAATAGGCGAGTCAGTCACATTGCCACTCCTTTATCCTGAATGAGCGAGTTCTACGGATCCTACTCACCTACTGTCACCAGATTAACATCGCATCACCAAAGCTGAAAAAGCGGTACTCCGCCTCTACCGCTGCTCGGTATGCATCTAACATGAGCTCGCGCGTCGAGAGCGCAGACACGAGCATCAGCAGCGTCGATTTGGGCAGATGGAAGTTGGTCAACAGCGCATCTGTCGCAAGAAATGGGACGCCCGGGTACAAGAAGATATCCGTCCAGCCAGAGACCATCCCTTGCACGGCTTGTTCTCTCGCACGCGCCGCAGACTCAAGCGCGCGCACTGTCGTCGTACCCACCGAGAGTACTCGTCCGCCGCGCCCGCGCACTTCCTCAATCTTATGTAAAAGCGATACTGGTACGGAGAAAAACTCCGCATGCATGTGGTGTTCTTCCACATGCTCGACTTGCACCGGTCGAAACGTGCCTAGGCCAACATGTAACGTGAGAAATTCCACTGCCACGCCGCGCGCGCGGAGCGAATCGAGGATCTCCGTTGTAAAGTGCAGCCCTGCCGTCGGCGCCGCAACTGATCCTTTGGCGCGCGCATAAACGGTTTGGTAGCGTTCGCGATCCGGTAGCTTCTCGTGAATATAGGGTGGCAACGGCATTTCGCCCAAGCGTTCAAACTGTTCTTCAAGCGCCTCACCGAGATCCGAAAAAGCGACGATGCGCGTGCCTTGCTCACCGCCCTCTTGCATGGTCGCACGCAAGACACCGTCGCCAAACGCGATGACATCTCCGGTTTTCAACCGCTTTCCAGGACGCGCCAACACTTCCCACAATCCATCCGCGTGCGGGCGAAGCAATAGGAGTTCGATCGCCGCCCCGGTGGCTTCCTTCACGCCGTATAAGCGAGCCGGCAATACGCGCGAGTCGTTGGCAATCAACAGATCGCCTGGCGACAGCAGTTGCGGCAAATGCGCGAACTGATCGTGACGCCAGGACTGCGCCTGCTTGTCTACAACGAGCATACGCGAAGCACTGCGATCAGGTATCGGAGATTGTGCGATCAGTCGTTCAGGTAAAACATAGTCGTAGTCGTCTGTATTCATAAGCTTACACCACCTCTGCCAACCTGTACTATAGCACAGGCGCCAAGGCAGTTGCGAGTCCGCTGCTTTTGACTGAGCGACGGTGACATGATGCTGCCGCGGCGACGTCATTATGTATACATAGCGTCCATCAGGACGTCGGAAGCTCGAAATAAAGGTGCAGATGACTTTTGCACCCTGGGTTAAACGGAGACGTGCAGCGCGGACAGGTGGAGTCGTGGGCAAGATAATCAGCCAAGGTCATCGTCCATCCGCAAGCCCCGCAAAGAATCGCCGGCTCGTGGGCACGCGCTTGTGGCCACACCACCGCTGGATGATCGGCTGTCTCGTCGTGACACAGATGGCAGGGATAGTAGGTATCGCAACATGCGAACCGCAGCGCGATGATGTCTCTTTCACTATGATAGTGCTGACAGCGAGTCTGTTCGTCGATCGCCTGCCCGCGCACCCGCACAGTGTGGATCATGCGTTCCAACTTCTATGCCTCCTTTGCCTAAACAACGAAAGGGGACTGGCCATCACCTGGTGTATGAGGCGCAGCCAATCCCGTCTGCCTACAGCGTGATCCCACCGACTGCTACATTCACATTGCCTGAGGCTGTTTTCTTGTGTTTTTTGTGCTGCGCGCCGGGATGATCTTTGGACTTAGACGAAGACTGCGACGGCGACGGTTGACTGCTACTACCGCTGACGTTCACAGAGACGCCAATCCCTACTTGTGCAGTCACATCCGACCCGGTCGTGGTCGCCGATTTGGGCTTTGTACCCGGTTTTCCGTCCGGCTTACCCGCACTAGGCTTACCTGACTTGCTGCCCTGCTGGCCCGACGTACCAGGTTGACCCGGCGTTTTGCCCTGCTGCCCCGGTGCACTGGGTTGGCCCGATACGCCCTGCTGACCGGGGTTACCGTCCGGGTGGCCTGAGTGCCTCCCGGTCACCGCTGACGAAGGGTGAGGACCACCACCGTGGCCCTTGTGCTGATGACCCGCTCCTTGCAGGTGACCCTTTGCCCCAGTGCCGTCACCTTTTTTCGGTGGCACGCTGACGTCAGGTGTCGTTCCGACCACTGGAAGACTTCCTACGACACCTTTGACGACCGTCCCAAGGCCTGCGGCCTTAGCGCTTTTTCCGTCCGCTCGGCGCGTGCCGTGAGGTTGATGCTCTGGCGCCTTAGGAGCTGACCCAGTTGCGGTCCCTACTTGCATATCAACGCCGAGACTAGCATCGCCTGCCGGAGCTTTCCCGTCCGGCTTGTGACCGGTCAGACTCCCCTTATCACCCGTGTGCCCACCTTCTTGAATGGTGATGCCAGGGATCGGCGGCACCGCCCCCGAGGGCGGGGTAACGCCAGTGCCAAGCCCATTTCGATGACTGACAGGTGGCACCGGTGGGTGAGCTGGCCCGACTTTTCCTTTGAGGTCCGAACCTGCACCGTGTGCCGCACTCGGCGCTGGCGGCGGCGTGGGTTGTACCGGTTTCACGACAGGTGCCACATGAGCAGAGCCGATGCCTATCGCTGCTACTTTCCCTGTTTTTTCTCCGATCACCGGCGATACGGTCGGCGGCGGTGCCGTCGCCACCAGCGCGGCCGCCGCCTGCGCCAGTGCTACAGGTGCCGTCGTCTTCTCTGTGTCGGCAGCGTGCCCGAGCGCCTGTACAAGTTGGGTATCCTCGGACAGCGTACGAACCAGCTTAGACAGATTGCGCGCACCGCCCACCGCTTGCGACAGATGGCCCGACTGCAAAGCTTTCCAAGACACCTTCTGCCCTTCCATCTTGGCCTGTGCATAAAGCGCTAGCCGCCCCGGGCTCATGTCACTTGCGTGCGCAGCCTGACGCAGTGAACTGGAAATGACCAGTGACGCCAGTGTGTAACGATGGCCCAACAGTTCATGCGCCACCTCCTGATTCACCTGAGCTTGTAAAGTCGACAACTGCGACTTCTCCGTCTCCTGTGCACTCGCGGCCGAGGTAGTGACGATGACTGAAGCACCATTATGGAGATACCCTTCTTCTACCACTGCGTGCATGTACTTTTGAATGGCCAGTCTGATCGGCAATCCAGTCAAACTGACCTGCGCCAACATCCTCTTCCCTGCTCTGTCCATGGCATCTGCGCCAACCACACGATCTTGTCCATTCACGGCCAATTCCACGCTTGGATTCACATCGAGTGACACATAAGCAACAGGTGCGGCCCACGCGTTTTGCACCCCGCTAAAAGCAACGACTGCAAGCGCCAGTACCGCTGCCGCACTCCCGACTGCAAGCGCCTTCCCACGTCCAACTCGTTGACGCAAAGATCCACTACGGCCATCTTGCCGTGCCCGTGCGTCCTTATTCACCGACTGTCTACGCACCGCCAGATTGCTCTTCGTGGCTGGGCGATCCGCTAGAGGAAACGCTGCGACCTTCCCTGAAATCGGTACACTCACCTGCGCTCCGACCAACATCCCTGGCTCGCGCGCGACGCGCACGAACACCATGTCCGCAGTGAGGGCAATTGCCGTCTCGGCATCGACGAACTCCATAATGACAGCCTGGTTCATCGCGCCCCCTCCTTCCGGACAAACGATTGCAATATTTCATAATCCCCTGCGAGCAAAACGGTGGAAGCAAGGATGTACTGCCGCTGACGCTCCAGCGTCTTGCGACTGACTGACACGCGACTTTCCAACTGTTTTAAAGGCAGCTGGCCCGTTCGCTGCATATGCCCCAAAAGCCCTGGATCGTCCGCGATCAGTCGCGCCACGTCGAGCGCATTTTCTCGAGCATCGGCGTGCTTCGGGCTGCTGTCGACAAGCACCTGAAAAGACAGTCCGTAGCGCCTTAGCTCCTCACCGTAGCGAGCGATTTCCTCAGCCCGTGCCTCCGTCTCAACACGTACTTGGTGCTCGCGCATAGCGGTATTCGACTCGACTGCGTTTTGAACGTGTCCTTCCTCGTCTTCCTCGTCAAACGAGGTGAAAGGGACCTCTTTCATCCGCGTTCGCGCCCGAAAAGTATCGATCAAACGCCGTTTCATCACCGTCTCTGCGAAGCCAATAAAACTGCCTCGCTGTGATTGGTAGACGTTGATCGCCTCATTCAACGCGACCAAGGCGATTTGAAATTCATCCTCAGTGCGCCCTACAGCCCGCCCACATACAGAAGAAACCACCCGGTCAACAAATGGCAGGTAACTTCTCAGCAGCTGATCGCGAGCCTCTGCGTCACCGCTTTGGGCCTGTTCAAGCCAGGTTTCCAAGGAGTCCGGAGCAGCGCGCGGTGTTCGTCTAAACGGCAATCGAACCACCCGTGCCAACACCCCTTCCTTATCATTCGCTACACGTTTCTCTTTTGTGACCGTACACTTACGATTTGTCTGGCAATGGGCGCCCAAAGTGTTGATAGGCAAGCGGTGTGGCTTCCCGGCCACGCGCGGTGCGCTTGATGAGTCCTGTCTGCAGCAAATAAGGTTCGTAAACATCTTCTATGGTGCCAGAATCTTCACCGACCGTGGCAGCTACGGTGTCAAGGCCGACTGGCCCCCCGGCGAACTTTTCTATAATCGCCAGCAGCAGTCTATGATCCAACTCGTCAAGACCGTAAGCATCGACTCGCATCCGCGTCAAGGCCATCTCAGCTAGTGCCCGGTCAATATGACCGCTGCCTTCCACCTGAGCGAAGTCGCGCACGCGCCGTAGCAACCGGTTGGCGATGCGCGGTGTCCCACGCGCGCGTTTGGCGATCTCGCGCGCGCCTGACGCATCGATCGGAGACTGTAGAATCTGCGCCGCGCGCCGGACGATACGCTCCAGGTCTTCCACTGGAAAGTAATTCAAGCGACTGACCACGCCAAACCGATCGCGCAAAGGCGCGGACAAGAGACCTGCGCGCGTCGTCGCGCCGATCAGTGTGAAGCGCGGCAAATCCAAACGCAACGATCGCGCACTCGGCCCTTTGCCAAGCATGATGTCCACGGCGTAGTCCTCCATCGCCGGGTACAAGACTTCTTCGACAGTCTTTGGCAACCGATGAATCTCATCTATAAAGAGTACGTCACTTTCTCCTAAATTGGTCAACAGTGCAGCTAAATCTCCGGCACGCTCAATGGCCGGCCCAGAAGTCACGCGAATGCCTACGCCGAGCTCGTTGGCGATGATATGCGCAAGCGACGTCTTGCCAAGTCCAGGCGGGCCGTAAAAGAGCACGTGGTCGAGTGCCTCCCGGCGCAAGCGAGCGGCGTCGATATAGACGCGCAAGTTTTCCTTGACGGCATCTTGCCCTATGTATTCATGCAGATAGCGAGGACGCAGGGTCTCTTCTCCACCGTCTTCCGCTATCGTGGCTCCATCTAGCAGCCGATCACTCAACTCGCTCACCTCCTGCTGGCGTGGATTCGTCTTCCTGTCACGGACTCAGTGCACGCAAGGCCCGGCGCACGCCGTCGCTCAAGCTAAGCGTGGTCAGTTCATCTGCTAATTCGGCGATCAAGGCAGTGGTCTCCCGTTCCTGATAGCCGAGGGCGAGCAGCGCCTCTTGAATATCGACTAATCCCGGTGGCAAAGCCGAGGCACCCTTTCCTGCAGTGCTCGCGCGTCCAGACGCTTGCACCTGCGCGCCCTCCCAGAAATTCAGATCATCCAAGCGATCCTTTAGCTCAAGCGACATGCGCGAAGCCGTTTTAGCGCCTATCCCAGGAACAGACGTCAGCGTGCGCGCATCTTCCAAACGAAGCGCCTGCACGATCTGCCCTGCTGCCAAATGACTGAACATGGAAAGCGCCAGCTTCGGCCCCACCCCAGTGGCGCTTTGCAACCGCAAAAACAACCGCCGCTCACCGTCTTGTAAGAAGCCGTACAACACAAGCGCATCTTCGCGCACATGTTGGTGCGTGAACAGGCGCGTCCGCTCGCCTTCTCTCAGGACATTCAAAACGCCAGTCGCCGTGTAGACGCGGTAACCCACCCCACCGACATCAAGCACGACCGCGTCGTCCTCCACACAGCTGACGATGCCATCGACAAACGCGATCATGAGTCGACTCGCCCTTTCTTCACATGGCGTTTAGCTTCCGCTGCCCATACGGATGCCGCACTAGGTGCTCGGGCCTTGGTGTAACCCAACTTCTCCTCTTGCGCGACGATGCGCTGTGCCTGCATCGAAAAAGCCGCCTGTTGCGCATGGGTCAGCGCCACCGCGAGTGCGTCAGCCGCGTCATCAGGCTTCGGTATAGCGCGCAGTCCAAGCAGGATACGCACCATCTCTTGAACCTGCCTTTTGTCTGCCCGCCCGTAACCCACGACCGCTTGTTTCACTTGCATCGGCGTATATTCTACTTGCTCCACATCTGCGAGCTGTGCTGCGAGCACAACGACGCCGCGGGCTTCGGCCGCAGTAAAGGCGGTTGTCACATTGCGGTTAAAAAACAATTGTTCGATAGCCACGACGTCAGGCTGATAACTATGGATGAGTTCTGTCATCTTCTCATAAATTTCGCGCAAACGAACACCGGTCGGCGTATGCGCCACGGTCTCTACACAGCCGTACTCAAGCGCCGTGTGCTTGCCCTGATGCACGTCAATCAGGCCATACCCACTACGCCCAAAACCTGGGTCTATCCCGAGGATACGCAAACGAGCCCAATCTCCTCTCCACTTCACTAACAGTATTCGTCGGGCCATAGGCGATTTCCTGTCTCGTGCAAGGAATTGGCAATAGGCTGCATCTGCGATGTCATTGCGGGGAGTCGCTAATAGCAAAGTCAGCGTTTGTATAGAGGGACTGCACATCATCGTGCTCTTCGAGCAAGGAGAGCAACGTGGCCACGCGTTCTTCTTCTTCAACAGGCACTGTCGCAAGTGTCGTCGGCACGTACAAAAGCGTCATACCATCCACCGCGATGTCCGCTTGGCGAAGCTCTTGCGCCACGGTCATGAGTTCATCTGGCGCGGTATAAACGGTATACTCCAGTGTTTCTGCGTCATGAGTGACGTCCTCGGCGCCAGATTCGAGCGACAGCAGCATGAAGTCGTCCGCGGAGAGACTGAGCTGCGATACCGTGATCGCGCCAACGCGTTTGAACATCCACGCCACGCATCCAGACTCCCCCAGGCTACCACCGTGCTTGGAAAATAGATGGCGAATCTCCGCAGCGGTACGATTGCGGTTACTCGAAGATAGTTCGAGCATGATCGCGATGCCGCCTGGCCCATACCCTTCATACAAAAAATCTTCGAACTGCATGCCTTCGAGCGTCCCACTCGCTTTGGCCAACGTGCGCGCCAAAGTGTCACTAGGGACGCTTGCCTCGCGCGCTTTTTCAAGCGCGATTTTCAACTGGTAGTTGGTGTCCGGATTGCTGCCGCCACGACGTGCTGCTGCATACACATCCCGACACAGCTTCGTAAAGAGCTGTCCGCGCGAGGCGTCTTGCTTGCCTTTACGATGCGCGATGTTCTTCCACTTAGAGTGACCTGCCACGATTTTCTCTCCCTTCAAAAGCTCCCCCGGCTTACTGCCCCCAATCGCGCGGGTAGCGAAAGTCGATGCCAATCGTACGACTCGACAACTTGGCGATCAGCGGCATGCGCCGTTTGTACTGATTCAAGCGCACGCGGCGAGCGATCTGTTCGACGAGTGGCACGCTGCATCCGCTCTTTATAGCGACTTCTTGCACAGACAAGCGCTCATCGATCAACAAGTGCAATACGGCGTCTGCCACTTCATAGGTAAAGCCCAGTTCAGACTCATCGGTTTGATCCTCCCACAGATCTGCCGAGGGCGCTTTTTCGCGAATCGGTAATGGTACACCCAAACACGCAGCCAATTCCCGAATCTGCGTTTTATACAAATCGCCGATCGGGTTTAGCGCCGACGCTGTGTCACCGAACTGTGTGCCATACCCAAGCAGAAGCTCTGTCTTATTGCTGGTGCCTAAAACTAATGCCTGACGATCTGCCGACTGGTCAAATAGGATGGACATGCGCTCACGCGCCATTTTGTTGCCGCGGCGAAGCGGCGAAGCGTCAGGAAAATTTGCAAAATAGGCATCTACTTGCGCCGTAATCTCAATGACTTGCTCTGGCAATGCGAGATCCTCGAGAATCAGTCGCGCATGCGCGAGACTAGCTGCGCTACTGAGGCGATAAGGCAGAATCACCGGATGCACATACTTGGCTCCTAGCGCCCTGACCGCAAGATAGGCTACGACCGCTGAATCAATCCCGCCCGACAGCCCGAACACGACATGGCGAAAACCTGTCTTGCCCACTTCGTGGCGCAAAAACGCCTCCAAAACCGGGATAACGCCAGGTACACTTGCGCGTAAAGAGGTATGAACGCTCGTCTCACGCATCGTCATCCCTCGCTTCCAAGTGTTCGCTGTAAGATACGTTGCGTCAAGTAGACATCTTCATCTCGCAACAGCGGCGTACGGTAACGCGCGCGCCGCAGCAACGACAAATCGATGTCCACGATCGGCATATCTTCTTCGATACGCTCACTGCGGGCGATAATTTCTCCGTCCGGTCCTACGGCAAACGATTGTCCGAAGAAAAACACGCCATCTTCAAAACCTACGCGATTGACAAAAACGACATAACAAGTAAAAAGTTGCGCATAGGTGCGCAGCAACCGCTCCCAAAACTGCTGTGAACCTGAGTGTGGGTCACCGCTGAGCGCGCGCCCCGGACCTGCTGCAGGCACGTAGAGTACATCGACACCCGCGACTGACAGTAAATATGGCACCGAGGGATGCCACGCATCCTCACAGATCATCACGCCGGCCGGTGGACGCGTAGGTGCAGTAAACGGCTTGATGTCCGTCCCTTGCGCCGCGTGCCGCCCTTCCTCAAAGAGGCCATATGTAGGCAGATAGACTTTACGGTGCACGTGCACGATCTTTCCACCACTGGCATAGACCGCGCTGATATGGAAACGATGAGACGCACTCTCTTCAACTAAACTGAATAGCACATCGATGTCTTTGCTCTGCGCGACCAGCCGCTGTACATCCGGATGATCGAGCGGGCGAGCAACCTCGTATGTCATGTCTTTTAACAGATACCCAGTCAGCCCGAGTTCAGGAAACACGATCAGCTGTGCTCCCTGCGCATAAGCCATTTGTGCGATCTGTATATGCTTGTCCACATTGGCAGGCACATCTCCCAAGACCGGGGAGACCTGCCCCATCGCCACTCGCATCACTGTCAAAAAGCGCCCCTCCGCCCCGGCCCTGTCCTAGACGGCCTTTTAGGCCTTAGCATACCACGAAACGACGATGACGCGCCAAGTCTGCGAGACGTCTTTCTTCCACCTCTCGCGCGTACAAAATTCGTGCTGCCGCTCGCCGCAAGCCACGCTTGCCCCGGGCGTTCTTGGCTTCCCCAAGTTCGCGCAAAAGCAAGGCGGGAAATGCATCCAGCGCACGTAGTACATGTTGATGTCGCTGTGTGAGCGGCGCGAGACGCGCGTATGCATCGAGCATGGGCCCTTGCACATCGGGTAGCCCTGGCGCCGCGTAAGCGATGTGTCCAAACAACTGATGCAAATCATAGACAGGGGTTTCCACTCCGGACAAGTCAAAATCAATCAGCCGCGCGGGCGCGCCGGAACAGATGAGCACATTGTGGGGGGCCAAGTCGCGATGACAGTAGATCCCCCGACGTCGGTCCACATTCGTGACATCGGCGATGTCTCGGATCGGCAATTGATGTAGCGTTTCAAGCGCGTATTTACGCCATTTCTGCCACTCTGCCTCGGTGAGCCCGACCAAGCGTCCAGCTTGCACGGCCTCATCCGCACGCTCCAGGCGATAGGCCAGCTTTTGCAGTAAAGTGGGTGGGTGCTGTAACACGTACGGGGACTGCACCCGTGCGGCGTGCAGTCGGGCCACGGCTTGGATGGCCGCTATGCGCTCACTGAGGACGGAAAAGTCGGCATGGCGCCCCGCCAACCAAGGTTCTACAGTCACCGGATCCCCCTCATAAGACCAGATCGACTCCCCCGCCAGTGTGTGTAGATAAGCTGGACCAACGCCTGATTTGGCAAGCTGCTCCTTGACTGCAGCTACCGCGATCAGCCGCTCGCGATCCATACCTTGCGTGGGCGCATAGCGTTTGCACATCCACTTGCCAGTGTCCGTGATCAGCCCAACCACACTGCGCAAGGGGAGAACTGCTCGGATGCGCAGGCCATAAGCGCTTGCCAGTTCATTCATCGCAGCCTCGCTTGCCCACTGTTCCATCACAGACTCCCCCTCGTAGCGTGTAGCTGATGCTAGTGCATCGATGAGTCGCGCAGCCAAGATGAATCGCGCAACCACATGGACGAACTCTCGCGAACTTTCACAGACTTCACGTATCCACCTGAGACCACCGGCGGCATCACAGGTGCAAACGGATGGGCGACTGGCGTACTCGGAATAAATGGACCTTCGTAAACCGGGCCCTCCGGCGGTGGAAAGCAAGGATCCCAGCAGATGACCTGCTCACCGATCGGCTCTTTGTAGACTGGCTTTTCTTTGATGATTTCTTCTTTGACATAAATCTTTGCAACGGAAGGCGGTGCTGGCTTCGGCGCCGGTGCAGGCGGAGGTGTCATGTGGGTCTCTTGATGCACATTTTGATAATTGACGTTCGCATCGATGTGAAACTGTGGCGCAATCGGCGGTATGACCGGCGGTGCAGGCGGCACGATCGGAGCCGTGTTGGCCTTTGGCATCGGTGCTGTGTTGGCTTTCGGCATCGGCGCTGTGTTGGCCTTTGTCTGTGTCAGCATTTGCTTCGCATTCATCGGAAGCGCCACACTCGGTGCTGTTCCGGGAATATTCACCGTTTGACCCGGAACAATCTTGGTAGGATCCGCAATCTGCGGATTCGCCATGGCCAACTCCTGTAAGGGAACGCCAACTTGTTGCGAGATCTTCCACATGGTGTCGCCGTTTTTCACCACATACGGCCAGACCGGCAGGCCTGTTACCGGAGCAGGTGAGGCCGGCAGCGGTGCAGGGGCAGACGACATCGCTTCTTCGATCGGCAAATGAATCCGATCACCAATATTGAGCGCATTGGGATTGGCCAGATGCGTATTTACCGCGAGGAGCGCGTCTAGCGAGAGACCGTAACGACTTGCAATTTTCCATAGGGTGTCACCCTTTTGCACCACATACACTTTCACTCGGGTCATCCTCCCAGTTCTCATTTCTGTAGCAATATATGCGGGCATAGGCAAATTGACATGGCGGCTGGGAAAGATAGGCGGATGCCTGACCCCCTGGGTATACCAAAAAGAACTTCGCCACCTGCGCCTGAGTGTGGGGGGGAGTGACACATTCGGCAACAGATAGGAAGTTCTTTTCGGTTTATGATGAGTTGTGACGACATTATAGAGACTTCGACACACATTGTCAAATTCCGTCGCTTCGCTACTTCGGTACGCTTACGATGCCACTCCAAGGGACACCCGCGCCAGACAGTGTCGTCTGCGGCACCGACCCAATGAAGACCACATAGGCGATCGGGATGCGCGTGTCCACCATCACTGGTTTTGTGACAAATGGGACGACGACGCTAACTTGCGCTTCAATATGCAGATACAAAATGTGAACGGTCTGATTGATCCCCGCCGTCTCCACGACGGGAATGACGTCGCTGTGCGCCGAGCCGATCGGAACGATCCGCACAGGAATAGAGGGCCCGAGTGTCGCGAGGATCGCGCTTCCTGTGGCTTCTAGCGCAGGCACGTAAATCGTGCGTTCCTCCAACCGTGTCAATACGTGCTGTACGCGTAGAGTCGTTAAGCTTTCGATGCGGGCGACTTCAGCAAAGTTAAAGTGCGCACTGGTCACGCGGCCGCTTGAATCGCGGTCGAGCACCACTAATTTCGCATATTGTGAGTCTTCGGCGATTCGCTTGGTCAAGGCATCGTTGATCGCTTCCGTGGCCATCTGCCTCGCTACGCCTGAGGCCATCGCCAGAAAAGGAGGACGCAAACTGCGATCGAGCAAGTCGATCGAGTAGACAAAAAAGCCAAGTGTGCTCATCAGAAACAGCATCGTGAGAAAAGCCGCCCGGCGCAGCGGACGCGGCTTTTTTTTGGCATAAAATCGCATGGCAACCGGCTCCTTTACAGCGACGAGCTTGTGCACAAGGTCCTCCTTGCAGTGTATGCGAACATGTTTCATTGTTTGTCCAAGAGAAAAAAGTGGAATGGATTGCCACATTGTGCGCATGCTACATCAAGACAATGCAACGTAGAGGCAACGGCTACACAACAGCCTGTCTTAGCAGAGGTGACACCGATGACAGAGCAGACTAGGCGCGAGCGCTTCGGACACAAGTCCAAGCGCAAAAGGAAGGTCAGTGGACACAAGCAAAAACGCGGGTTTGCACTGGTTGGTCTCGCCATGAGTGTGACTTTAGGAACAGCTGTCGGCAGCGTCGCCTACTTGCTGCATGACGCACCTGCACTGAGAATATCTGCTTTCACCCATCTGTCCGCGGCCACGCTCTTATTTGCAGAGGATCATAAAACGCTGCTCGGACGTTTCGCCGCAGATGGCGATCGCCGACCACTGCGATCGCTCGCCAGCGCGGGACCTCTCGTCCAAGACGCTTTTATCGCGGCAGAGGACAAAGACTACTATCATCACATCGGGGTGGATCCCGGGGCCATCTTACGCTCTGCCTGGACTGATGCCCGCAGCAGGCATGTGACCAGCGGAGGATCCACGATCACGCAGCAAACCGTCAAACTGGCCTTATTTCCCCGACAGGAACGCACTTTACGGCGCAAAGTACAGGAAATGGCCTTGGCCATTGGACTTGAGCGCATGCAGAACAAGCGACAAATCCTCTTAGAGTATCTCAATGCGCTATATTTTGGTTCTATTCACGGCGTGCATGTATACGGGGCACAAAGCGCTGCACTCCATTTATTCGGCAAACCAAGCGATCAGTTGTCAGCGGCACAAGCCGCTGTAGTCGCAGCGATTCCGAACAACCCGTCCTATTTTTCTGTGAGCCGTCATCCGGAGCGCGTGTGGCAACGAGAGCGGCTGATTTTGCGACGCATGCACGAACAAGGCTTTCTTTCTGACGCGACCTATAGGCAAGCACTGATGGAGCCAGTGCAAAGAGAACTGAGTCAGAGTCCTCTTTTATCTGCCGCTTATGAAAGTGGTGATCCTTTTATCGCGGCGCAAGTCAGTCGGCTGGCTCCAGCGCTCATCGCCAAAGCAGAAGGCGTAACCCTACAGCGAGCAGAGCAACAACTAGAGACAGGCGGTCTGCACATCTATACTTCTATCGATGCGTCGTTGCAAAAGCGCATGGACAAAGCCGCCGCCATGCGCGACTTTCCCGCGCCTATGAACTACACCTATAGCGATCAAAGGGGCAAGCACACGGCTCTACACGCTCAGGAGTCAATCGGCGCCGTTGTGATACAAAACGGCACCGGTCGGGTGGTAGCTGTCTGCGGTGGAAGGAACTTCTCGCAAAGTGAAATTGACCACGCCACGATGCGCAGGCAACCCGGTTCCGCACTTAAGCCTTTGGTCGTTTATGGGCCCGCCATCGAGCAAAAGATCATTACGCCAGGTACGATCGTCGACGACGCGCCGCATCATTATCCGGATCCGAACGCACCGAAAGGTGACTGGTTTCCACTGAACTGGGATGGCAAGTTTCACGGTCTGATGACTGCGCGCGATGCACTGATGGAGTCTTATAATAGTCCGGCCATTGAGTTGCTAGGTCACCTCGGTGTGCAAACCGGGGCCCGCTATGGACGCAGTATGGGGCTGATGGGCATTAATCATGAGGATGAACAGAGCCTAGGCCTTGCCATCGGCGGGATCAGCGGAGGAGTCAGCCCATGGGAATTGGCAGGAGCGTATGCCACCTTGCCAACGGGCGGCATCTATACGCCGCCGACACTCATCGATTCGATCGAAGACGCAGACGGACACGTGATTTATCTGCGCAGTGCCCCCCATGCGCGCGTGTTGTCGGCGACGACGTCCGCTTTGCTCACGCACATGCTACAAACAGTCATTACAAGCCCTTATGGCACCGCCCACCGCCTCTTTAACCTATCGCGGGTGGGCGATATCGCAGGCAAGACAGGGACCACCGATAACGACAATGATGCGTGGTTTACCGGTTTTACGCCACGATACACCATGAGCGTCTGGGCAGGGTATGATATCCCTCATCCACTTCCGGTGCACAACGGCATACGCGAGAGTATGCGGCCGCTCACCGTCTTTGCACAGACCCTCGGGCCAACGATCCGCGCGCAACACGAACATTTTGGCAGCACGCCTGGCGTAAAAGCGTACGAGATCTGTACAAAGTCTGGACAATTGGCCGGGCCACTGTGTATTGCAGCGCACGAGACAGAGACTGATTTCCTGCCCGAAAGCGAGGCTCCCCAGAAGGTCTGTCAGTTGCACACCATCGTGCAAACGACCGTGTTACAAGGACACACGTTTCTGGCCACCGACTTCACACCACCTGACGAAGTGCGAGAAGAAATCCTGCTCGATCGCCTGCCGGACAGC
>JAPNUP010000001.1 GCA_026627345.1 Bacillota bacterium
CGAGGGTCGCGGGTTCGAATCCCGTCTTCCGCTCCATAGATTTGATCATTGTATGCCGAGGTGGCGGAATCGGCAGACGCTCTGGACTTAAAATCCAGTGGGGGTAACCTCGTACGGGTTCAAGTCCCGTCCTCGGCACCATATAGGCATGTACGGCAAGCGGTCTCTCGGGGGAGAGATCGCCTTTTTTATTTGTGATTTTTTTGCAACTGTATCCTTTGCTAGGGCTGTCTGCACGGGTCACAGAAAGAAGAGATAGCATTCCATGTAGAGCGAGGAGGTGATAGGATGGGTGCGTTTGGCGGATACACACGCTGGGCAGTGGTGTTTCTCATTATCTTCGTACTGTTCTTCCTGTTGGTTCCGGCTTATCAGCAGGTCTGTAGGGAAGTGCCTGTGTACTAGGCCACTGCAGCCAGCCGTGTCGCAAAGATGCGCGTGGCTGGCTGGCTCTACTCTCTTGTGATGAGGAGGGCTGTCTGCTTTCAGGCGTTGAAGGAGGCGACGGCATGCCATCTTTACGAGATCGGCTGAGCGCCTGGAACAACTGGATACGGGTCATCGTGACAATCGGGCTCGTCACGGGCTATTTCGTGGCGATCAGCGACAACGCGGCCAAGCGATCACGCGCATCTTTCGTATCCAACTCCATATTGTTGCCGGCCAGCCTCATCTGGCTATGGTTGCTCCGTTCTTCTCAAGAGGATCAAGACAGCTGATATGAAAAAAAGTGAGAGCCCTTGTGCTGGCCCTCACCGTATCATGCTGCCCTATACCGACTCCTGCTCGCTTCCTGCTGCAACCTCCGCTGTACTCTCCGCGTCTGGCACCTTGTACGCGTCTGGATGGGGCTTTAAGACCCGTAGCATCCAGTATGGCCTATAGAGGCCGCCTGGCCCTGGCGCCGGCCGCGTAAGTGCAAGCCAGCGCTCGTATACGGCATAAGACTTCGCGGTATCCACTTCGATTTCTCCGTAATGAGAACCAGCCACCTTCTCTACGTGCACGCGCTGGTGCCAGCACATCATGCCGCTGATCGGATCCGGCTGTACCGGGAAGATGGAGTTTTGATGAACACCACCATCCGACCACCAGATGCGCTCGGAGTCTGGATCGGTACTCGCAAAAGGAGCAGGACCATGGATTTGCTTCATGTGCCACTTGCCATCGCTTTTCTTGTCAATCTTGACGAGCGAGGAGCTCCAACGATCACTGCCTGTCGCTTCGTGTAATCGCCAGCGTCCAAGATGGTGCGAGCAAGCGATGACGCCTGGGCGAATGCCTTCTGTCACCCAAACTTTATCGACGATCGACCCGACTTCCGTGGCAATCTTCAACAGATCCCCGGTCTGCACACCGAGCTTTTTAGCATCTTGTGGATGTACCCAAACCGGGTTGGCGTGTGCGATCTCATGC
Source organism: Bacillota bacterium (assembly GCA_026627345.1). Classification (GTDB taxonomy): domain Bacteria; phylum Bacillota; class Bacilli; order Alicyclobacillales; family SLC66; genus JAPNUJ01. The sequence continues at coordinate 1,417 of JAPNUP010000001.1, forward strand.
AGCCACTTGGCACCGTTCGTGCGCGTATGAATCAGCGTCGGCAAACGGAAGGTG
>JAPNUP010000005.1 GCA_026627345.1 Bacillota bacterium
GAAAACCGGTGGCGCCTCGCGAGATAACTGGAGTTTGTCGTACACCAGCCACTCCATTGCCTCTTGGATGTGCCTCTCTTTGTCCGGTCCACTCCAGAACCCCTGCGGGGCGCACCCGAACTGCCAAGGACGAAAGCGTCCCGGATACACCGCGTCGATCGCCCGAAAAGGGGAACCCCCAAATACTGTCTTGATCATCGTGTCAAGCCCATAGTCCTTGAAGGTGGTAAAGCGCACGGCTTTCGGAATGTCCTCGATCGAAACGCCCAACTTTTGCTCCACCAGCCAGCGCACAGCAGCTTCTGCGTGTTCTCGACCCTGCTCCCCTTGCCAATAATGATTGGGCGTCTTTGCGCTCTCCCACGGATAGCTTTGCACAAGCCCGGCATCCTCGAGCGCCCTCCACACGGACATGCCGTAAAACTTGTGAAGGATCCCGTCCATCTTGTGCTGCATAAAGACCTCTAGCGAAACCCCGGAGAGATCATCTCCCTGCAAAGCGAGCTTGTCGCGCACGAACCAGCGGATCGCCTGGCGCGCGAGATCTTGTCCGTCAGCGCCTGAGAACAACGCGCGCCTGGCTCGCACCAACTCCCACGCCAGATACTCACCCGGATAGGCGTTATCCAGCACAGCAAAGACCGATCCGCCAAAGTAGGATTTGACCATCCCGGCTAGCCGAAACTCGTCAAGGGTCTCTCTACTCAGGTGTTCGCAGACATCTTCGCGCGCCCACCCCAGCTTTTGTTCCACTAGGTATCTCACAATGACAGCCGCGCACCGTAAGCCTTCCTCACCGGTGAAGAAATAGGGTGGAAAGGCGTGCACACGCTCGTGTAGCACATCTTCATAGATCGCGATGACCGCGTCATCCGTCGTTAGCATAAAGGTGATCTCCTCTCGATTGGCTCGCAACTTGCATACGCGCTTAGGCTAGGCAACCCTCACCCTGACGGCCGCGGCGCAGGCGACCGTTGCTTCTCGGACTTTGGCGCAGGCGCTTTCGGGCTGAACAAGCCCTTTAGCCACGTGGACAATAGTAGCAAGGTGGGCAGGAACAGACCCATAAACATCGAGATAATGGGATACGTGGTGGCGAGAAAGGTGAAGTCATCTGCCCGGTCCATCGGCATCACAAGCCCTAGCGTTATCAGGACGATCGCCACGGGAATCGCATAGGTGTTCACTCTCTCGGTCTGGCTGATCTCGGTAATCGCCCGCATGGCGCCGACCCCGAACGTAGCGATCCGAAAGAATGACCCAAACACCCACAGGATGACCCCGACCAAGTCGAGGCGTGCTAACACGGGCTGAGCATCCAAGTACTGGAGCTCTACAAAGGTCGGATAGGCGAGAATTCGCGCCACCTTTTCGCCGAAGATCATCACAGGGCCTGCGATCGGGCCGAGATACAGGAGGGTCAGCAGTCCAGCCATGATGAATCCCTGACGGACCAGCTTCTCACGTTTCTGAACGTCTGGCGTGAACATGTTGAACACTACCATCTCGCTGACCATGGTGACCATGATCAGCGTTCCTCGCCACACGGGCAAAAATCCGTGATACATGATCGGCAGGAGTTGCGCGTAGTCCCGATCGGGCATCGCCAGCACGCTCGCGAGTACCCCGAACACCATCAGCAGTGGCAACAGGAGCATCACC
>JAPNUP010000065.1 GCA_026627345.1 Bacillota bacterium
AAATCTCATGATTGAAGTACCATACGGGATAGCCGAACATTTGTGCCAAGTCTGTTTTCTGCCAAGTAATCTCCGCATAGTCGGTTTGTACGCGCACGGTTGCCTGCAGTATCGCGGCCGTCGCAGGGTTTCCGCTTAGATTCCACTGGATAAGTCCCAAGGCAGGTTGTATCGCATATTTGGGTATCGTCGTAAAGCCACCCATATAAATCGAGGCAGAAGGTGGATATCCGTTTGCGCCAGCTCCCACCTGCACGGTCGTGCCCGCACGAAAGGCGGTGGCCGATAATAGGTGCAGCGACGTCGACCACGTACGCGTACTGCCATCCGGATTGGTCAACGTAAAGTACGCCAACGCACGGACGACCTGATCGTCTGGCGATCCGATCCACTGCAAGCGAAAGCCCAGCGCCCCACCAACACGTAGATACACGGCAGGCGAGCCTGTAGGGTTTCCGAAAGTAGGAAGAGGTTGACCACCAATGGTTGAACCATTGGTGTAGGCGTCGCCATTTTGCTGTGAGGCCGCTCGGTTACCCGGACTCCAAGGATCAAATGGCGTCCCTGGGTCCGCATATAGACTCGTCACCTGCAATCCGGTCACTGTCTGTGGATACACATGGGTGTAGGTCACCGGTTGATCGACCCACTGATACGAGACAAACGGACAGCTATTCGCACCACTCGAAACAGCCGATAGGAGAACATAATGGCTGTCTTGCCATGTCACCTGTCGTGCACCACTGGATGTCGTGGACCACGTGACACGATCCAGTCGTGCCGGCGGTTGTGGCGGTGGCCCCATCGGAGGTGGACAAACGGTCGTGACGGGAGTCCCCACGCTACCACTTGGCCCAGTGGATGCACCGACACCACCTGCCCCCTCAGGCACCCAGGTGACTGTCAGCACGTTCGAGTGCACATAACGACCGTCAGCTAATTGTAACGCCGCCTGATACGTTACTGTCTGCGCCTGTTCATCCATCGCGCGCACAGTCAAGGATGCAGCGCCCGGGTTCCCCTGCGCCAGATTTTGCCCACCTAGTGTCTGATCCCCACTGACATCGTGTAGAAAAATGGCCTTATGGCCTCCCACCGCATATGTCGTGCTGGCGGTGAGCCCATCGGTTTGACCGACTGTTTCCGATAACGCGCTGGCACGCAGCGTCAACTCGCCAGTCTCTGTCCTAGGCACCGCTGTAGCCATCCATGTGATCGATACCTTTTTCGACTCAACCAGTACCTGTCCAACCGAGCTGACTACTTCTGCTGTAAAAGAGTCCGTAGTGGGTACTGCACTGTTGGCCGATCCAACCCAGTCGTATCCGCCTGTCGCAGACGGGCTATGGTCAGGTGTGGTTAAAGTATGACCGCTTAGATCAAGGAGAACAATCGTCGAATCCGCCGGGAGGTTCGATCCCATTGCCGTCAAGGAATCGGGTGTGTTCACAGCCTCGGTGGGAGAGCTGGCCACAAGGGTCACCGTGGGCGCCATCGGCGCGTGCCACGTCACCTGTACGGTGTGACTACGAATGACCTGCACCTGATCGGTCGCGGGGTTCTTCCACTCTTGCGTGGCCTGATAGGTGACCGTCTGCGCTGTTGCATCCGTTGCTTTCGTAGCCCATGTCGGATGGGTTACCGTGCCACCCGGTCCAGCCATGTTATCCCCCTGCAAAGTCCGGTCTGCACTGACATCGTGCAGATAAAGCCCATAGCTGCGTTGCAGATCTGTCGATGTCATCGTCAGGATGACTGGATTGCCAATGGTCGGCTGCGCATCGTTGACCACAAGCGAGAGGGTAGGAGGGCGCGCGGGCAAAGCGGTCCAGGTAGCCGATACTGCGGTCGATGTCGCGACCGTCTTGTCCGTAGAAGCATCGAGAATGTCTGCCTGATAGGTCACTATTTGCGCCTTGCTACTCGTGGCGTTTGCCCGAAAATCATACGCGCCATAGGTCCCTGGTGATGGCCAACTCGCTTTTGTAGCCCCGTTTAGCGTCCCTGGATCCGGAGCCTTGATCTCTGTGATCGTAATCCGGTTTTGCGGGTTCACGTTTTTCGCATGCGCGATGAGGGTGAAGCGAGCACCGACAGTCTGTGAAGTCGTAGGTGTAATCGAGAGCGTTACCGATGGCTTTGGCCGCCACGTAATAGCCACGGGTGTGGCGGCCGCAAGTGGTCGCCCCGATTCGCTTTGAACCTGTGCGGTATAATGCAATGTCTGCGCCGTTTGATCCGTAGCCGTGGGGGTAGATGCAAAAGATGAATTCGTCTGTGCCACGTCGTAGCTAATTCTCATCCGGTTACTCTCCCCATTGCCACGCAAAGTACCCTGTATCCCATCTGTCTGGATCACCACCACATGCTCATTTGCCTGTAGATGCAAAGCATGAACGGATAAGGTGGATGATGCGCCGATATCAAGAGATGTTGGATCCGCGGACAACGAAATTCGCGGCGGGATAGGCCACTTGACCGTCTCTTTTAGTGCAGAGCAGGCAGGAAAAGACGCATCGACGGCGGTCACGATAGCTGTGGAATCGCCTGGTGTTTGCCTGACCTGTACGGAGGCAAATCCACTAGAGGATAAGGTCGAAACCTGATGCGTTGTCCCCCCAGAAAAGGTGCCGCCAGACACGACCCAGTCAATCACATCTCCCGCGCGACCACCAGATTCTCGAAGATCAGCGGTCGTTGTACTCGCTGTGGCAGACACTTCACCGGATGCGTTCGTGCCCAGAAAAGCCATGGTTGGGCAGACGCTCGCGACATATACAGGTGCTGTCGCCTCCGCGAAGCGATCAATGCCGTCCACATAGTAAAGGATCAGCTCCCCGTTTCCAGACGCTCTGTGTGGCACGGTCAAGGTGAGCGCATTTGCGGGCGCGGATCCAGGTTGGTACGTACCTTGATACGGCCCAAACCCGTACTCGGGAACGTCCAAATGGCTCCCGGCAAACGCATTGGTGTAAACGCCGTGAAAATACCAGTATGCGAGGATCGCACCTGCATGCCCCCACTGTGGTGGCGCGGTATCTTTGGCGTTGTAGGCGTCCGTCACCGATACGGAGTCTCCAGGTGCCAGATCGCCTAGACCGGAACGGCCCGTAGTATGATCAGTACCTGAGGTGATCCGAATCGATGGGCGCGCAATGGGAATCAAGTGCACGTACTGGCCAGATGCGTAGTAGTAAGGATTGCTGTAGGGATTCGGGGCATTGTCATAGCCCGATAGGACATAGACGTCAGAGCCTGCATAGTAGCCGATGTCTGTCTTTTCTGTTGACCGATCGACAAGGGTAAATCCAAACTGATCCAAAATGTGCCTTGCGTAATCCGGATTGACGCCGTTCCCTTGGATCACAGGAATGGATGTAAAAATATAGTCTCCTGGTCCGTACCCATTCATGGCTTGTTTGTTGGCGATCTCTAACGCGGGCACTTGCTCGATTCCATCATTCCCGCCAATCGCCATGTCCGTTTCAATGCCTGTGAAAGGTTGAGTAATCGCCCCGTTTGTCCACGCCGAACCGCTCACTGTATCTATATCTCCTGTGGCCGCCAAAACATCGGAGACAGGAAGAAAGATAAGAACGCTGACGAGTATCGAAATGCTCGCTATGAATCTCGCCCACAGATGCACTTTAAGACCCATAGGCGTTCACTTCCGATGGATAATTCAGTGAAGCGGGGCCAAGCTGTTTGACCCAGTTTAC
>JAPNUP010000073.1 GCA_026627345.1 Bacillota bacterium
TGGTTAACGCACCGGATTGTGGCTCCGGCATACGTGGGTTCGATCCCCATCGTTCACCCCATAATTGGGGAGTAGCCAAGTGGTAAGGCAACGGACTTTGACTCCGTCATTCGAAGGTTCGATCCCTTCCTCCCCAGCCAGTGATAGGAGCCATTAGCTCAGTTGGTAGAGCACCTGACTTTTAATCAGGGTGTCGATGGTTCGAGTCCATCATGGCTCACCATAGGAAACCGCGCGGTTGCGCGGTTTTTTGCTGTTCAAGGAGTGATAGTGACGCGTAATGACTGAATCCCATATGATGGACACACTCGATACGAATACAGTAGCTGCGACTTGCTTACTTTATAGAAGTTAGTTATAGTATTACTTCATTCACTTTTTTGGAGGTGCTTATTTTGAGTAATCGGGTACACATTGTCGCCATGAGCGGAAGTCTGCGTAAGCAGTCCTACAATACGGCTTTGCTGAAAGAGGCTAAGCGTCTACTGGCCGATGTGGCAGACGTGGACATCCTCGAGATCGGGCATCTGCCTTTTTATAATCAGGATCTTGACGCCGCCGTTCCCGCTTCTGTTGCAGAACTGGCCGAACGTATTCGACTTGCGGACGGCGTATTGTTGGCCACTCCAGAGTATAACTTCTCGTATTCAGCCGTCTTGAAAAGTGCGCTTGAATGGCTTTCGCGACAGTGCACAGGTGCTCCGCTAGCAGGTAAACCAGTTGGCGTTTTAGGTGCCACACTCGGCGCATTCGGCACGACACGGGGGCAGCGTCACTTGCGCGATGTCTTGTTTTCACTGGATGCCGTTGCAGTGAACCGACCCGAGGTGTGTATCGCCTTTGCGAATCAGAAGTTCGACGATCAAGGTATACTGAAAGATGAAGCTACACTGACTTTTCTTAAACAACATCTGGATAACCTCATCGCCCTAGCTAGGAAGTAAGGTTGTGCGCGATAAAGGCGCACAGAAGTCACAGAGCTGTGGCTCCTGTGCGCCTTCTGCTATTGACTTTCCAGCCGCGTGGGTTGTATAGTAGACGAGCGGCAAAGGTAGTGACAACATATACGTGCGGGTGTGGCGGAATTGGCAGACGCACCAGATTTAGGTTCTGGCGGGAGACCGTGGGGGTTCGAGTCCCTTCACCCGCACCATGATGATTGTTGCGACTGACGCGCAAGTGTGGTATACTAACGAAGTTACAGTGTAACATAGATGACGGAGTTTAGCGCAGCTTGGTAGCGCGCCTGCCTTGGGAGCAGGAGGCCACAGGTTCGAATCCTGTAACTCCGACCATATCGATAAGAACCAGCCACCGGATAAGCGTGGCTGGTTTTTTGTCGATTGACATTCTCACGTGTTTGCCGTGGCCAGAGTCAAAGCGCCATCCCGGTCCAGATCTTCATGCAAGTCAGTGCAATGAGCGCTGCCAAGATATACCGAAGGCCATTTGCGTTCATTCGCTTGCCTACGCGAGCGCCGAGTGGTGCTGCTACGATGCTTGCCCAGATCATGATGAGAGCTGGTCCCAATAAAACCTCGCCGGTGGCCAACTTGCCAACCGCCGTCCCGATCGAAGAAATCAGCGTAATCGCGAGGGAAGAAGCGATGGTCACTCGCGTAGGAATGCGCAGGACGACGATCATAATGGGAACGAGGATAAATGCGCCAGCGGCTCCTACCACGCCTGAGAGCAATCCCACGACAAAGGCGCAAACAACCGCGACTGCACGAGGGAAATCGATCTCTGAGATGGGTCTCTCTTCACTGGCTTTCACGGGCCAGAACATCATGACGGCAGCGATCGAGGCGAGTACCCCATAAACCAAGTTGATCGCTGATTCCGATAGGTAACGTCCGCCAAACGCTCCGAGAAGGCTGCCGGCCAGGATTGCACTGCCCATGTAGACGATCAATCGAGTGTGCAGATAGGCGCCTTTGCGGTAGGCGAAAACGCCGGACGCGGAAGCGAAAAGCACCTGAACGGCACTGATGCCAGACACCTCGTGCGCCGAAAAAGCAGCTAGACCGAGTAATGGAGGAAGATAGAGCAGCATCGGATATTTGACGATCGATCCACCGATGCCGAGCATTCCGGAGATGAATGACCCGGTTAGGCCGATCAGAAGTATGATCATGAATGCACTGAAGCTCAACGTCCACCACCTCCTTTGCTTTGCTTTGACATGTGCTCTTTGCGCGCTCGCCACCAACAGACTGTATGTCCTAGGACGAGCGGATATACATACGCCTAGGGGTATCTAAAAACGTTCACAACAGCTGGCGCTTCTGTGCAAAGTGTGTACGTGTGATGGATTACGCGAGTGGGAAACGGCGACGCAGCGTAGTGCCTGGCCAAAGGTGATTGAAATCTTGAGGATCTGCGGGTAGATTGTATAGAAGACAGTTGATGAGATCGGATAGGGGTAGCTAGCCGTGGACGCGCAATCGCGCAAGATTATTCATATCGATATGGATGCTTTTTACGCCTCTGTGGAGCAACGTGACTGCCCTGAGTACCGTGGGAAACCAGTGATCGTCGGTGGCTTGCCAAATGCTCGTGGGGTAGTCGCAACCTGCTCCTACGAGGCCCGTGTCTTTGGTATCCATTCGGCTATGCCCTCTCAGACCGCGTACCGACTCTGCCCACAAGCCGTCTTTGTGCGCCCACGGATGGATGTCTACCGAGCGGTGTCGCAAGATATTATGCGCATCTTTCACAACTACACTGATTTCGTGGAGCCGCTGTCACTCGATGAAGCCTACCTCGATGTGACAGCGATCGGAAATGAACGCGTGTCGGCTACGATGATTGCGCGGGAAATCAAGCAAGAGATTGCCAAACAGACAGGTCTAACGGCATCGGCTGGAGTCTCTTACAACAAGTTACTGGCCAAGATGGCCTCGGACGCGCAGAAGCCTGACGGACTGACGGTGATCACGCCTGAGCGCGCCTTAGCTTTTCTCGACCGCGTTGCGATTGGGAAATTCTATGGGGTTGGTAAAGTGACTGAAGAGCGTCTTCGGCAAATGGGGGTGCATACCGGAGCGGACTTGCGCGGCCTTAGCCTAGAGGCGTTGAGCGCTGCGTTTTCTTTGCGCGGACGGCAACTGTACGAACTCGCACGCGCAGTGGACGCACGCCCTGTGCAAAATGATCGCATACGTCAGTCGATTGGCAAGGAAGTCACACTCAGTGCAGACACCGATGATCTGACGCAGATCGTAGATGTGTTGCACGCGCTGGCGCAAGCGGTGGCGAGTGCTCTTCTGCGCCGCCGCGTGCGTGGTCGCATTGTCGTCTTGAAGGTGAAATTTCGCGACTTTGAACAGATCACGCGTAGAGTAACAGTGCCCACGGCGATGCAGACAGTTGATGAGATCTATGCGTGTAGTGTAACGCTGTTACGTGAAGTCGTACTGCGCGACAAGGTGCGATTGCTTGGGATCAGCGTCCAACGCCTCGAGCCAGCGGATGAACCACAATGGATTCAGTTGGCACTGTTTTAATAGGATTCTGACTGGGGAACACAGCGTGATTGAGGAATGTCTGATCCATCGAGTCCGCCTTTATTCGCGCGATTTGTGGTCAATGGTGCGAACAGCGCCGGGAGTCGGTGCTTTTTTTGTCGCGATCTCGGTGACTGGCTTTGGCAACCTCGTCGCAGTGCCTTTGCTGCAGATTTACCAAATTCACGTCCTGCCTATGACCAATGTGCAGATTTCCTCATTGGTGGCGGCTTCGATCCTATGCGCGGCTGGATTCTACCTCTTGTTTCGTTCGCAAGATGGCGCCGCTTCCCCCCGACTAGCCGCTTCGTAGAACACACTTTACAAGACCCCAGCCTGTATGTATACTTTGGTAGAGTTTCGATGGTTACATATAGGGAAGTTAATCACTAACCATGGGGGCGCACTCCTTTTGTCCAACGTGCTGGAGGTACAGTCATTACATGTAGATTTCCACCTCCATGGTGGTTACGTGCAGGCAGTGCAAGACGTTTCCTTTCATATTAAGGAAGGGGAGACGCTTGGTCTGGTGGGGGAATCCGGTTGTGGCAAGAGCGTGACGTCTCTAGCCTTGGTTCGCCTTCTCTCGAAGACTGCGCGTGTGACAGGCAAGGTGTTATACAAAGGCCGCGACTTGCTCCAAGTGAGTGGTCCGGAACTGCGCCGTGTACGCGGCGGCGAAGTCAGTATGATTTTTCAAGAACCGATGACCTCCTTAAACCCCGTATACAAGATCGGTGCACAGATCTCCGAGGCTTTACGTTTGCACGACAAAGTCTCTCCTCGCGCCGCTTTCGCTCGATCACTCGAGATGCTTCGGAAAGTCGGCATTGCGCGCCCAGAAGAAATTATGCACGCTTATCCCCATCAATTGTCCGGAGGCATGCGCCAGAGGGTGATGATTGCCATTGCGATGGTGTGTAGTCCATCGTTACTGATTGCCGATGAACCCACAACAGCGCTTGATGTCACCATCCAAGCTCAAATCCTAGAGCTTATGAAAATGCTTTCACAAGATTTTGGCACCTCTGTGCTTCTGATTACCCATGATCTCGGTGTCGTAGCTGAGACGTGCGATCGAGTGGCCGTGATGTATGCCGGGAACATTGTCGAACAAGGCAATGTGGAAGATATCTTTGCTTCGCCGGAGCATCCGTACACGCAAGGGTTGCTCAAAGCGATTCCGAAGATCGATTCGGTTGTCAAGGAACGCCTGCAGCCGATTGAAGGTACGGTACCGACACCTGCTCGAATGCCCGCAGGCTGTCGCTTTGCACCGCGTTGCGCCCTCGTGCAACCGGGTTGCAGGCTGGAACGACCGTCGCTGTATACAGTCGGTGACGAGCACGTCGCGCGCTGCTTTTTGCACGATAGGAAGGAGGTCGCGCAGTGAGCGAGGTGTTGTTGAACATCCAAAATTTGCAGAAACACTTTCCGGTTAAAGGTGGAGGACTCACTTCGCGCGGCGCCAGAGTGCGCGCCGTGGACGGCATCAGTCTCGAGATTCACAAAGGGGAGACCCTCGGAGTGGTAGGGGAATCCGGATGCGGCAAGTCGACCATGGGACGCAGTATTTTGCGCTTGATCGAGCCGACCGGCGGTGTGATTGAATTTGCCGGACAGAATATTCTCGACTACAAGCGTACGCAGATGCGCGCGATTCGACGCGAGATGCAGATTGTCTTTCAAGACCCGTATGCATCGCTGAACCCTCGTTACACCATTTTTCAGACGCTGTCCGAGCCGATGGAGGTGCATAACCTTTACGATGCCGAGACTAGGCGTCAGCGTGTGTATGACATGCTGCAGCGTGTCGGTCTTGATCCCTCTTATGCGAAACGTTATCCGCACGAGTTTTCCGGCGGCCAGCGGCAACGTATCGGCATAGCCCGGGCACTGGTTTTGAATCCGAAGTTGATTATTTTGGATGAACCAGTGGCAGCGCTCGATGTGTCCGTACAGTCTCAGGTGATCAATTTACTAGAGGACCTGCAGGCAGAGTTTGGACTCACCTACATCTTCATCGCCCATGACTTATCCGTAGTCAAACATATCAGCAACCGCGTACTGGTGATGTACCTCGGCAAGATGGCAGAACTGGCGCCGTCCGAGGAACTGTTCACGAGTCCGGCCCACCCTTATACGCGCGCGCTGCTATCAGCCGTTCCGGTGCCCAATCCACGCGCGCGTAGACAGCGACAAATTCTGCAAGGCGACTTGCCAAGCCCGGCCAATCCGCCGTCTGGTTGCGTGTTTCATACGCGCTGTCCACTAGCTCAGGAGGTCTGTCAAAAAGAAGTGCCTGAATGGCGGCAGATCGCGCAGAATCACAGTGTAGCCTGTCATTTTCCGGAGCGCTCGGCGGAAGTTTTCTAGCATGATTGCGCCTGTGAGAGGGGGGAGGCCTGACCGGTTGTCGCCTAAGCGAGCTCACTTCCGGTGCTCGAAACTATGCTGTCACTGCAAGAGCGATTTGGTTACGAACATAAAAAGGGGGAACGAATGATGAAATTGAAAAAATCACTGGCTGCCGCGATCGTTATGGTCGCTGGAACGGGCATTTTGTTGGCACCGTCTAGTTTCGCCGCATCTGGTGCAAACGCGGCGTCAGGCGGGGTCATTACCTACGCTTTGCCGTCACAGACGCAGTTGAACTGGTTCTTGCCGATTAACAATGCGGCCGATGACAGCATCTATAACGCGCAATTGGTCGATCAAGTCATCAAGCCGATGCTGTGGGTCAACAACGACTACACCATCAACTGGAATTCTTCGATCGCGAAAAATATTACCTACAACAAGGCAGGCACTGTCTATCACGTCTTTTTAAACCCGAAGTGGCATTGGTCAAACGGTCAACCTGTCACCTCCAAAGACGTGTTGTTTACGTGGAACGTGGTGAAAGCGGCATCTGCTCCGAATGCGCCTGCTCCATGGCCATTTGTTGGGGCAGGCACTGGTGACATTCCGAATGGCGTCAAAAGTGTGACCGCGAGCGGCAAGTATGAAGTCACCATCACACTCGACAAACCGGCTAACCAGCAGTGGTTTATCTACAACGGCATTATTCAGCTGACACCGATGCCGGCGGCCGCATGGGACAAGTACAAGAACATAACGCAAGAGATCAAGTACTTAGGTCAAAATGCGTCCAATCCGCTGTTTGACAAGGTTGTTGACGGGCCATTCAAGGTGCTCAGTGGCACACCGAGCCAGGCTTGGACACTCGTGCCCAATCCGAAGTATGATGGGCATAAATCGACGGTCAGCAAAATCGTATTTGACTTTGAAGCTTCGAATACAGCGGAACTGGCGGCCATCAAAACTGGCGCCATCAACGTCGGCTATCTCGACCAATCCCAGCTCGGCTCGGAACGCTCCTTGACCTCGGCGGGAGATTCGGTCACCGCAGTGTACCCGTTCGGGATCTTCTGGACGGAAATGAACATGTGGCCCGGCTCGCCGTCTGCGCCGATCTTCAATCAGCTGTATGTACGTCAGGCGCTGCAGATGAGTATGGACAATCAAGGGATCAGTCAGGACATCTACAAAGGTTACGCCAAGCCGCTTGATGGTCCTGTGCCGACAGTGCCGAGCACAAAGTTTTACGACCCGAAACTGAACCACACCCCTTACCCTTATAATCCAGCGGCAGCCAAGAAACTCCTCGAGGAACACGGATGGAAGCTGGTCAATGGCGTCATGACCAAAGGCAAGGAGAAACTGAAGTTTCGCATGATCTACGTCAGCGGCACGACTTCATCTACAGATACGGCGGAAGTGATGCAACAAGACTGGAAAGCCATCGGCGTGGATGTCACGCTTGATCCGACGCCATTTAGCACTTTCTTGCAAGAGACGAGTAATAAGAAAGACTATTCTTGGCAGCTTGCCGTGGGCAGCGGTTGGATCTATGACGGCCCCGGTTTCTATCCGACCGGCGGTGAACTGTTCTCCTCGACGGCACCATCTGGGACAGGATTTAAAGACAAGCAGGAAGACGCTTTGATTCAAGCGACGCATGTGCCATACGCGACGACGCAAGAGACGATGGCGCACTTTTTCGCCTATGAAGACTACACAGCGCGGATGCTACCGTTTCTCTGGGGACAGAATGTCGCGACGCTTGTCGTGACAGCGCCGAACGTGCATAACGTGCCGAAGTATCTGGACGCTGCGACTGGATTCCCGCAAATGCAGTATTGGACCGTGTCGGGTAACTAATCGACCGTCCGTTCATTTGATCAAGGTCCGATTGGCTCGGGATGGAGAAAACCATCCCGAGCGAAAGGAGATCGCATGATTCAAGAAACACTCCTCACTGATAGCTCGTTAAGTCAAGCGGCACTCGACGAGCGCCCTGGCTTTGGCAAACGTTTCTGGAGCTCGGGTATGACGAGGCTCGGTCTTGGTTTATTGGTCGCTTTAGTGCTGTTCTCCTTTGTGGGACCGCTCGTTTACAGACACAGCGCAACTACGGCACACTTGCTGGCGACCGATGCGTCGCCGTCCGGGCAGTTTCCACTCGGAACAGATAGTATCGGGCACAACGTGTTGGCACAGCTGATGGTCGGAGGCCAATCTTCACTGGAAGTCGGTTTTGCGGCCGCCATCGTCGCCATGATCTGGGGGACCGTGTATGGGCTGCTCAGTGGCATGATCGGTGGCGTCGTCGATACAGTGTTGATGCGGATCGTGGACATTTTGCTCTCGGTCCCTGCTATCTTTATTCTATTGTTCCTCAACGTTGCGTTTCAGCCAAGCATCACAGTGATGATTTTCGTCTTAGCCTCAACCTCTTGGCTAGGCGTCAGCCGCTTAGTGCGCGCAGAAGCGATGGGGATCAAGAGTCAGCTGTATGTAGAGGCGGCACGGGCGACCGGAACAGGCGTATGGCGCATCATGACGCGCTATCTGCTGCCGAACTTTCTTGGAACGGTACTGGTAGCAGCGACGTTCCAAGTTGCCGATGCCATCTTGGCGATGGCTGGCCTCAGCTTTCTCGGACTCGGACTGCCACCTCCCACGCCGAACTGGGGCGGTATGCTCTCAGACGGGATGAACTACATGTTTCAAAACTCCTGGTGGCTCATCTATCCGCCTGGACTCTGTATTTTGATTGCGCAGGTGTCTATCAACTTGATAGGCGACGGCTTGCGAAATGCCATTGAGACTCGCGAACGCTGAGCGTATCGAATCACGCTCGCGTTCTCGGTGGTAAAGGAGGATCCGGGCATTTATGTTGAAGTATACCCTTCGACGCATTATCGAAGCGATTCCGACTGTGCTAGGGGTTACACTGTTGTCGTTTGTCCTGATTCACATTGTGCCAGGCAGTCCGGTGCGCATTCTTCTTGGCAATCATTACACGCCCTACCGAGCGGAATTGCTCTCGCGTACACTCGGCCTGAACAAACCGTTGCCGGTTCAGTACTTTACTTGGCTTGGCAACTTGCTTCACGGCAACTTCGGGTACTCGTACACCTACGACAAACCGGTGGTATCGCTGATGTTACAGGCGCTTCCGCACACGATTATCATCGTCGTCGTCGCTGTGTTGGCGGCGCACGTGTTCGCGGTGTTTCTCGGGTCAGTGCAAGCCTACTTTGAGAATACTAAATTCGATCAAATCGTCACGGTGATCAACTACTTCTTCTACTCGATGCCGACTTTCTGGTTGGCGGTGTTGTTGATTATCTTTTTCTCGATCGATCTCAACTGGTTTCCCTCAGGGGGCATTGTCAACACACAACTCGCTTCGCCTAGTTTTGGCGACTGGGCGAAGCACTTGGTGCTCCCGATTGCGGCTTTGTTCTTGGTCTCGGTCGCAGGCTGGGCGAGATATATGCGCTCTTCGATGCGCGAAGCGCTTTTACAGGACTATGTGCGCACCGCGCGCATGAAAGGCGCCAAGGAGTTTCGCGTGATTTTTGTTCATGCGCTGCGCAACTCCATTCTGCCTCTGATTACGCTTCTCGGTCTGTCTTTACCGGCGCTTCTCAGTGGTGCACTGTTTGTCGAAGAGGTCTTTAACTACCCAGGTATGGGGCTTCTCTACTGGGATGCGGTCAACTCTCGTGATTATCCTATCATTATGGGTATCACTGTATTCGTAGGACTGGTGACGGTGATCGGCAATCTGATCGCGGACCTGCTCTATGGGCTGATCGATCCCCGCATTCAGTACACATAAGCGGGGCTTAGTAGATAGTCCTTGGGAGGGTTACCCATGCGCGTGCTGCTGGCTCCGGACTCTTTTAAAGGGGCGTTGTCAGCGCCAGCGGTCTGCCAGGCGATGGAACAAGGGATTCACATCGCCTTGCCAGACGCTGTCGTAGATACCTTGCCAGTGGCAGACGGAGGGGAAGGGACCGTCGAGTGTGTACTGCGGGCGACTGGCGGTCAAAAAGTCGCGGTGTCGGTGCCGGATCTGTTCGGTGAAGACATGTGCGCGAGTTACGGGCGATTGCCCGACGGTACGGCTGTGATGGAGGTCGCCTCTGTACTCTCTCGCCAAGTTCTGGGTACGCGTGAGCCTGATATCTTTCGCGCAAACAGTGCAGGTGTCGGTCATATGATCGTTCATGCGATCGAATGCGGTGTCAAGAAGATTGTCTTGGGATTAGGTGGTAGCGCGACGAATGATGCAGGTATCGGGTTACTGCACGCCTTAGGTGTCCGCCTACTAGACTTCGCTGGCCGCGAGTTACTACCTATCCCGCTCAGTGGCTTGCAGCTTGCGCACTTGGATTTACGCGGGCTCCACCCTGGTCTTGCCGATGTGGAACTTCGCGTGGCGTGTGATGTGACCAATCCACTGTGTGGACCGTATGGTGCTACGGCTGTGTTCGGTCCGCAAAAAGGTGTGACTTCGCAGCAGATCCCTGTGCTTGACGAAGCACTCGCGCAATTTGCAAACGTTGTGAAAGAGGATCTAGGCACGTCGATTCTGGATCTACCAGGCGCAGGGGCAGCAGGGGGAATCGGCGGTGCACTTGCTGGTGTGCTCGGCGCGCCACTTGTCAGCGGGATCGACTTGATGCTCGATCTTTGTGCGTTTGACGAACGCGTGCGCGGCGCCGATTTGGTGATCACCGGCGAGGGGCAGACGGATCAACAGACGGTCACGGGGAAAGTCGTCTTAGGCGTCGCGAGACGAGCGAAGCGTCACGGCGTGCCGGTGATTGCTCTGTCCGGGGCAGTGTCCGCTGACGCAACTGCGCCGCTTCACGAACAGGGTGTCACCGCACTATTCTCGGTAGCACACAGTGCTGTCACACTCGCGCAAGCGATTGCGCAGACGAAAGACGATCTTGTCATAGCGACCCAGGAAATCATGCGTCTGTTTGTAGCCGGTGTAAGGCACTCCTGATGGGTTCTAGAAAATACAAATGGCCACCGCCATTCTGCGGTGGCCATTTGCGTTACAGACCAGCGGATGAGCGTTGTTCCACAAACAACATGGCAGCGCCGTAGGAACCAAGGGGAAGCGTAATTGTGCCGTGCGCAACGGTGTAGGTGCGGTTGCCGTGCAGGGCGTCTTCAAGGATTGTGCCGTTTGGCAATAAAGTAGATACCGAGACTTTGATGGTATGGGCTGCCCCATTGTTGACTGCCACGATTGCTGTGCTGTTCTGGGCTTTATGGCCAAGCGCGTCGCGCCCATCGCGGATCGTTCGCGCATAGACGAGATCGTCACCTTCTGCCAACAGCTGCTGATAAGCGCCAGATTGCAACACCGGGTGCGTGTTGCGGATGCGACCGAGCAGTTGGTAGTAGGCGATCAATGATTGATTGGCCCGCCCCCACGGATAGGTGCCGCGGTTGAGCGGATCAGAGAAGCCGATCATGCCGGCCTCATCGCCGTAGTATATATCCGGGACTCCGACAAATCCGTACTGAAAGGCGGTTACTTCTTTCAGCTTGGCCATTCCCAGGGAAGCCTCGGCTTTAGTAGGCTTCCAGGTCGCTTGCTGATAAGCGGTCAAGCCGGTGGCGTCAGGAGCGCCTTCGAGAATCGTCAAGATGCGCTCTGTATCTTGTGACCCGAGTAGATTCATCTCCGCGTACATGGCGGGCTGCGGGTACTGTTCTAGCATCTGCATGAGTGTGTTGCCAAACTGACTGGCGTTCATGGCGTAGTTTTGCACATTGCCATCATTGTAATTGCCCCGGAAAAAGGAGATCACGGCGTCTCTAAAAGGATAGTTCATGGTGGAATCCCACGTCGTTCCGGTCAACCAGTCGACACCATTGTCGTCCGTCGGGTTGTTCCAGTCCTCTCCGATAATAGCGGCTTGCGGATCGATGCGCTTGACAGCCTTGCGAAAGGCGGTCCACCAAGGGATCGAAAAGTTCGCGTTATTGGCAGAATCCAACCGCCAGCCAGATGCCCCCATCGTCAGCCAGTAGGCTGCAACCGAGTTTTTACTCGGATTCGTTGGGTCCGACGGATCGTACTTGCCATAGACAAACTGTTGCCACGCGACAGATGACGTATTGGTTTGCGGCAGTGTGTCAACCCCGGACCAGTCGATGTAAGGGGGATTATTGCCCGGACTCCACTCGTACCAGTTATAAGACGGCGCATGCAGTTTCGGGTTCTCATACTCTTGCCAGGCTCCTACCGATGGATAGTTACCGAACTTGTTGAAGTATACGCTATCACTACCAGTGTCTTCGAAAACCCCATCGAGAATGATATGCATACCGCGCGCCTTGGCGGCTTTCACCAGATCGATGTACGTTTGCAAAGTCCCGAAACCTGGATCGATCTCCATGTAGTTGCCGGTGTCGTACTTGTGGTTTGACTCCGACTGGAAAATCGGTGTGAGATAGAGGGTGTTGACGCCAAGACTTTGCAGATAGCCAAGCTTATCGATGATTCCGCGCAGGTCGCCACCAAAGAAATCGGTATTCCAATTGCCGTTTCCATGAAGGGCCAGCTGTTCTTTGTAATCAGGACTACCGGGATCAACAGTTACATTGGGATCATAAGGCGAACTGTACCAGTTTTTGTGAAATTGAATGGGAACAAGTCCTTCTTGACCATCGGCGGTAGTACCTATGGCAAGTTGCGTTTTCGGATTCTCGTCGTTACTTTTGTTGCCGTTGTTGAAGCGATCCGGAAATATCTCGTAGATAATGCCGTGGCGAAGCCATGTAGGCGTGGTAAAAGTGCGTGCATATACGGTGATTTGGTAGTTGACGACACCGAATGCGTTCGGATAGACACTGCCGACACCACCGTAACCAGCGTCGTTATTGCCGTAATAAGCGACCTGATGGTGATCAGTCAGCATGAAGTCGTAGCTGAGGACGCCTGGCTGTGCCAGTTTGGCAGCTGGAATCGTGCCTTGCCATACGGCTCGTCCTGTCGTCGATGAGAGGCCTGTTGCCAGTCGAGTCATCGCGGCTGAGAGTCGGTGCATAGGGATCGTTGCGGTGGCGTTTGCATGGCCGTTGACATTGCTCAGCTCGATCGCCGCGGCATTGACAGTTGCGGGGGCCACGATTCTTAAAACGACCTGTGACTTTGTAGGTGCAGCTCCGAAAGGAGAGCGATAGAAGGATGCGTATGAATCTGCGTAGATCTCGGACTGCCAGTTCACCGCTGCAGTCCGCTGTGCTGCTGTGAGGGACTTGGCGTATGTCTCTTGTGGGCTCAGCCAATTGCTTTGTAAAAGCCCAACACCAGTAGTTGCGACTGCTAAGATGGTGAGCGCCGTTCGCCAATGCAACCGGCGATGCGAAGCGGTGCGATCTGTATGAGCCAACATTCTTCCCCTTTTCTATCTAAATAACGGCGTAGCCGCTTATTTTTCCCGTAGGCGGTGGTGCGAGAGCACCACGTCACCGTCTATCTAAATAACGGCGCAGCCGCCTCTCTGTGGAAACGTTTGCACTAGGGATTTTATCATAGGATGCAAAGAGAGTAAACGGATCAGTCAAAGGTGGGGGGTTATCTTAGTTTCCTGTGAATGTAGAGATAGAGACCGACTGTTACCAAAACAGCCACCACGATGAAGGCTGTATCTTGTTTCCAGTGCGCCAAGATCCAGTGAACCGCCTCCACTACCACGCCGCCGAGCAGTACGAAACTGGTGGTCCAGAGGAGGGACGACAGTAGTAAAACAGGGACAAATATACGCAGCTTCACGCGATTGATTCCGGCGACATAGGGAACGATGTCGCGCACGAAGGCAATGTAACGAGAGACTACGATCGTTAAAATGGTGTACTTCTGAAATAACGACTCACTTCGTTGCAAACGGGCTTCCGTTAGAAAGACGTACTTACCGTATTTGACGATAAAAGGACGACCAAGCCATCGACCAAGCCCGTACGCGATCATCGCGCCGGCGAATGTACCGAGGCCTGTAGCCAAAATCACTGGCACAGGCGCCAGATGATAGTGAGGAATCCGTGTAAGAGCGCCCGCCGTGGTCAATTCTGTTTCCCCGGGAACGATCAAGATGAAGTATTCCAGTGCCAACAAGATAAAAAGTCCGATATACCGATAAGTGGTGATAATGGCTAAAATCTGCACGTTGTGGCCCTCATCTCTTTGCTGCGCTCCTTGATCAATATGTCCTAGTTCGCTGAATATTAGCTGGAGAATGCAGAGTCCGTCTCCAGGCGGAGGTCGCGGTGTCCGCAATCTGCTATGCTATCGATAGGGGCGAGTGCCCACATTGAGAAGGAGGAATGAGTCTATGCTCTCATTTCCTAAGCCGGGACTTTCGGAATTCTATCGGACCTACAACATCGCTGGTTTTGCCGTTAGCGCGGACGAGAGTCGAATCGCCATCTCGACCAATCTCAGTGGCAAGTACAATGTCTGGGGTCTGGATCTGCCGAATACCTTCCCTTATCCGCTCTCGTATCAAGACCAAGTTCCCGCTTTTATCCGCTTTGATCCACAGGATCGCTACATATTAGTGGGTTTCGATCAAGACGGGGATGAAAAGATTCAGATCTATGCCCTATCTCCGCAAGGAGGCGCACCAGTCGGAGTGCGCATGGCCAAGGGCAAACGGCACGACTTCGGCGCGCTGTCGCGCGACGGGGACCGACTATACTACACGTCTGACAAAGACAACGCGCGTTTGCAGAACATTTACCGCTACGACTTGGTGACAGAGACTGAAGAAGTGCTTGTGGAAGGAAACGAAGCACCGGTATTTTTCCTCAGTGTGTCGCCTGATGAGTCGACGATTTTATATGCGGTGGTGTTCGGCAATACGCATGTAATCCCGTACTTACTCAGAAAAGGACAAAAGGTATGTATTTCCCCAGATCCGACGGTGTCACAAACGGTGGAGGACGCGCGGTTTATCGATGACGACACACTGCTGTTTACCACCAATTACGGCAAGTCGTATTCGTATGTAGCCAAGTATAGCGTGTTGACAGGTGAATTGACAGAAGTGTTCAGTGTACCGGGTAAAGAGATTTCAGCGATCGCGTGTACAGAGGGCGTCAAGAAAATGTATGTTAGCGCGTCATCCGGCGTCGAAGACAATCTCTATGAAGGCGATCTGGCCACTGGTGCATTTGTCGAGGTTGCGTTTCCTGGTGCACTCATTAATGGGTTAAAGATGGGACGCAGTGGACAGGTGTACGGGGTGATTACTCAAGAAAACAGACCGGGCAACTTATACATGCGCAGTGTAGATGGACAGTGGCAGGCACTGACTTCTAATCGCGTGCTCGGGGTCGACGAGTCACGCATGTCAAGGGCACAGACTGTGCGTTATCCTTCTTTTGACGGACTGGAGATTGAAGCGCTTTTTTATCGTGCACCAGCAGATGTAGCCAACGGGTACACGATTATCATGCCACACGGCGGTCCGCAAGCTGCAGACCGCAAATATTTTTGGTCGTTTACTCAGTTTCTGATTTCGCAGGGGTACGACATCTTTGCACCAAATTTTCGCGGGAGTTCAGGATATGGTGCGGAGTTTACCGAGATGGTCAACGGTGACTGGGGCGGCGGGCCGCGCCGGGATATGGTGGCTGGTATCGAATGGCTGCTCTCGCAAGGTTTGGCGCACCGCGATCGACTGTTTGTGCTAGGCGCGAGCTATGGCGGATATATGACCTTGCTCCTACACGGACGGCACGCGGACTACTTTTGCGCCGCAGTGGACATCTTTGGTCCGTGTAATATGTTTACGTTTATTGACTCGGTGCCAGAGTCATGGAAGCCGATGATGGATCTGTTGGTAGGGCATCCAGAGCGCGATCGCGAAAAATTGCGCGAGGACTCGCCGATTACCTATCTTGACACAATGACAAAGCCGATGCTGGTGATTCAAGGTGCGCACGATCCAAGAGTGGTCAAGGCCGAGTCGGATCAGATCGTCGAGGCCCTGAGGGCCAAAGGGAGAGAGATCGAATACATCGTGCTCGAGGATGAGGGGCACGGATTTACCAAGAAGGAAAACGAGCTGCGCGTGTATCAAGCAGTAGCTGATTTTCTCGCGAAGCACCGAGCGTAGGGGGACTTGCAGGATGTGCCCCCGTGAGCAGCTCCTTTATGCACGCTGTGAAATCGACGATATGGTTTTCGTTTTAGGGACGACAGAGCGCGGACTGTGTCTCGTCTCCTTGCCCTACGAGCAGACGGCGGAACCTCTCCATGAGAAAATGGTCGCGTTGTACTCATCTTTCGAGGTTCGCCCGAGTGAGGCGGCCATTGAGGTGTATTACGGAGAGCTAAAAGAGTATTTTGCCGCACAGCGCCGCACCTTCACCTTCGCTCTGGATTTGCGTGGGACGCCTTTTCAGGTATCGGTCTGGAAGGCATTGATGAGTGTGTCATATGGGGACGTTTGCAGTTACGGAGACATAGCGCGACGCATCGACAATCCGCGCGCGGTACGCGCGGTCGGCGCTGCTACCGGCCGAAACCCGGTGCCGATCGTCGTGCCTTGCCACCGCATCCTTGGGAAAAACGGTACATTAACCGGCTATCGCGGTGGACTCGCCTACAAGCAGCGATTGCTGCGTCTCGAAGGCGTTGACCACTACACGCCGTCAGGGCACGCGCGATTTGCTTTTTGAGCAGCAGAAAAGGCGCCTGTTAGCAGGCGCCTTTTCTGCTGCGTATCGGCGTTTTTATTGCGATGCCGATACGGCGTATGCGGCCACAAAGACGGCTGGCGAGTTCCAGTAGATCGTGATCTCGTTGGTAGCGTAGCTGTCTTCATGATCGATAAAACAGCGAGCAGGCGGCTGTCCGCTTCGTGTCTCTTTGGCTTTCGGGTCTTGCAAGTTGCGATTGGGGCCTCCCGATACGAGCCCAGGGACCGGAGCGTCAATCCCATCGGCGACGGAAGGTCGGTGATGCGGATGCATCAGTGGGCGCTCGCCAAAGCCGCTGACATACGATTGCCCCAAAGGATTGCGTCCAAACAAGTAATGAAGATGGTCGAGTGCGCGCGTTGCAAAGACCTCTTGACCGGTGAAGTGATCAGCCAAAATCAGGTGCATGGCTTGGTTCATGAGAACCATCATGCTTCCCCAAATATACTGCTCCGGTAGCAACGAAACGCTGTAGCCGTCCTCTTGGCAGCAAGCTTCGATCCTTTGTGCCTCCTGAACCCACGCCGCGAGCAAGTCTTCGTATAGCGCGTCGTCTGCTCCCGCGCGACCGGACAACAGATAGGCGACCGTTCCGTATCCACCGACATCGGCCCAGCCAAGGGACAGCAAGGAGAACCCTTTAACCGAAGCTAGTTTCCGCAACGCGTCGTGGTACGTCACTTCCCGTGTCGTCCGGTAGAGTTCGGCACTCGCCCAGAAAGCTTCGTCGATGGACTGGCGATCGCCGTACTCACCCGTGGAGATCCCGACCGGATTGGTAAATGACGGGTAGCTTTCGTGGGTAGTCAGCCAGTCAAAGCTCAGCTTGGCCAGCTTGAGGCAAGCGGCAGCAAAGGCTGCGTCAAATGGTTCGTATATGCGGGCTGCCATCGCCATAACGGCACTAAAGGTGGCAGTCGCGGTATAAGATACTGGGGAAAAGACGAGTTCTCCCAAGTCGTCTTCGGGCATCGTGTTGAGTGGCGGAAAGTGTCGCGTAGTCAGTTTATGAAAGACAGCGCCATCTCTCTGTTGCATCCTTTGTAACCAATCGAGTTCATAACGGACTTCGCTAAGTAGGTCAGGCATGCCCGAACCTGATTCCGGTATGCCGATGGGATGTGCGAAGGATGCAGGGAAAAGGTCGTAAGCGAGAAGTAAATCGGCGACGGCTTTCGCGGCGGCCACCGTGTATTTTCCGTAGTCGCCAGCGTCGTGCCAACCGCCCGCAGATGGCAGCGTGGTCGTCGGATCGTCGTACAATACACCATCGCTGAGATGGCACGCTTTATGCGCATAAGGCCCGGCGTGTTCCGGTTCGAGGTCGCATCCACAACGCTGAAAGTAGAAGGCTTTTAACATGGCGTCAGCCGCCGACTGGTGGACGTCAGATGCGATGGTAAATGGAGAAGATGTTTCACCACTAGACAGCTTGATCTTGTAGGATCCGGGATCCCTCAACGAGGAGAAGTCACCCCGATACACCGTGTCGCCTGACGCTACGTCCTCCTTGGGCCCGGATAGAGTCCCTGTATATACCGGTTGATCTGTGGCGAGGTCGACCACGGTGAAATGGTCAGCCTCTTTAGCGGACAGGAAAAACTTTGGCTTCGACGGCGCGTAGCCGATCTGATCGATATGAATCACGAGATACCCTCATTTCTGTGAGTGGTTACGCTGTAACGGAAGCCAGGCTAGTACATCTTGAATTTTGGCGTCCCAGTACCCCCACTCGTGAGTCCCTGGGCCTTCCTCATACGTATAGTCCAAACTGCTTTGCGAGGCAGCACTTCTAAATCGTTGGTTGCCTTCATATAAGAAGTCTTCGGTCCCACAGCACTGATAGAGCATCGGCTTTTCTGTGCTACCTTGATCACAACGCGAAAGCAGTTCAAACAAATCATTGTCCGTCCCTGCGACCGGTTCATCGCCAAAAGCCAGGATGAAGTCGCGACTCGGATTGCTCACCTGACGTGCCCGATCCAGTGCGCCTGACAAGCTTGCGGCCGCGGCAAACTGCTCTGGTTTGCTCAGCGCCCATTTGAAGGCGCCATAGCCGCCCATGGACAGGCCGGCTACAAAGTTGTCTTCGCGAGCGTCGCTCAGTGGGAAGAAGGCGCGTGCGAGGCGCGGAAGTTCCTCGCTGAGAAACGTCCAGTACCGTAGACCGTAGGCCATATCTGTGTAAAAACTGCGGTGCACCTGCGGCATCACGACTGCGAGGCCGAGCGCTGCCACATATCGCTCGATCGACGTCCGACGCAGCCAAATGGTGTCATCGTCCGACATCCCGTGCAGGAGCCAAAGCGTAGGATGACGCTCTGCTTTTGCGACGTTGGCAAGGCCAATCTGCCCACTCGTTTGCTGCGGCAAGATGACCGTCATGGAGGTGCTCAGACCCAGCACCTCAGAGAAGAAGTTGCATGAAATCAGCGCCATGTTGGACCCTCTCTTTCTTTTCCTACACCTCTTGCGAGTATATCATGAGCGATGTCCATAGTGGCCTTTGTATCAGCAAATGATGGTCTCCGTCGACAGGGCATATCGGCGGGATTGACGTGCGCACTTCGTACCGTTACCCTTAGGGGGCAGACTTATTGAAGGGGACTGACAGATGGATCAGCGAGTCGATCGTGAGCAGTTGGAAATGACGTTACGCAAGAACGCGTGTCAGTGGTTTTCCGGACGTAGTTGTCATCCTGAACCGCATGCTATCGTGCGTTTCGTCGAATTGTGGAAAAGTGTGATGTTGCCGAATTACTTTCCTTGGACGTCTGGGGACAATGCGCTCGAAGCACTCTACGACGTGTTGGTCGAGCAGATTCACAGAGCGCTCTTTGCCCGTTGCATCCATACGGACGCCACTGCCCAAACTCGCGAGTTGGCGCGCGAACGCGCAGATGAACTGTTGGCGAAAGCGCAGACGCTGCAGACGCTCTTGCATGAAGACGTATTGGCGACCTACAACGGAGATCCCTCAGCCAGTGGTCTCGACGAGATCTTGCTGACGTATCCGGGGATTTTTGCACTCAGTATCTATCGGATTGCGCATGTGCTTCATGAGATGCGCGTACCGCTGTTGCCGCGCATGATGACGGAGTATGCGCACCGTGTGACTGGGATCGATATCCATCCAGGCGCTCAGATCGGCAAAGGCATCATGATCGATCATGGGACGGGGATCGTGATTGGAGAGACTGCGATTGTGGGCGATCACGTCAATATCTATCATGGTGTGACGATCGGGGCGCTGTTTTTCCCGCGGGATGAGGCCGGGTCACTAGTGCGGCAGACCAAACGTCACCCGACGATTGAAGACGATGTAGTGCTTTATGCGCACGTTACCGTACTCGGTGGAGATACGGTGATCGGCAAAGGCAGTGTGGTTGGCAGCAACGCTTGGATCACGAAGAGCATTCCGCCATACAGCAAGGTGCTGTATAACGCGGAAAACCGCTATCTGTTTAGCGAAACGATGGTAGGGGAATGAAGAGAGAACGTGAAAAAGCAGGACGTTCGTGCCGTGATGCGCGAACGTCCTGCTTTTCTTGTCCTTTCAGTACGCTTGCGAGCCTCCAAAGGACATGATCCATACGGAGCCTCCGACAAAAATAATGGTGAAGAAAAGGGCAAAACCAAGGGCCATAATGTGATAACGCGGCCCATGCCCTTCAGTAAAGTGCATGAAGAAAAACAGTTGAATACCGATTTGCATCACTGCCAGTAGCATGATGATGGAAATCAGAGTGCGGCCTGA
This sequence comes from Bacillota bacterium, assembly GCA_026627345.1. GTDB lineage: Bacteria > Bacillota > Bacilli > Alicyclobacillales > SLC66 > JAPNUJ01. The sequence goes on from JAPNUP010000073.1 coordinate 20,356, forward strand.
CAGCCAGTGGTTGAGCACTGCGAGAAACGCGATGATGGTTAGGACCAGTGACAGGAGATAACCGACGACGTGAAGCCAAGGGAAGCTACGCCCATGAGGGGTGAAACCGTCCCCATGCCCACCTTCCATCATGTGTGATGACATCTACATCACCCCCATCAGATACACGACAGTAAACAGAAAGACCCAGACGACATCAAGAAAGTGCCAATACAAGCCAACGATCGTGAGCTTACGAGCCGTAGTCGCGTTGATTCCTCGTTTCAGGATCTGGTACATGATCGATATCATCCAGAGAATCCCTATCGAGACGTGAAGGCCGTGCGTACCGACCAGCGTGAAGAAGGCGCTTAAGAAGGCACTTCGTTGCATGGTGGCACCGACTCCGACGTCGTGCACAAATTCACTGACCTCGAGACCGACAAAGGAGAGGCCGAGTAAGGCTGTGATCGATAGCCATGTGATCAGCCCACCGCGTCGGCCTTCGTGCATGGCATGTGTCGCCAAACCACACGTAAAGCTACTCGTCAGCAAGATAAATGTTTCTTCCGTAAATCCCCGTACGTCGAAAATTTGCTGCGGTGTCGGTCCAGCGTCCGTATTGCCTCGTAGGACTAGGTAGGTGGCAAACAAGCAAGCGAACAGAATCATGTCAGTCGACAAGAAAATCCAGAATCCTGCTACGCGCAGCTCATTTTCATCGTGCGAGTGGCCGGCGGACTGGCCGCGTGCAAGCACGCCAGAAAGGTCTTTATTGCTAACTGCCATGCCTACATCCTCCCCAATGCCATTTCTTCGTGTCGAACCTCTTCTGCAGGGATATGATGCCCTGTGTCTTCTTCGACGGAGCGCAGTAGCATGGTGGCTAATACCCCGGCCAACCCGATCACAATCACTGCGTACCACTCGAACACAAAGCCGAGACCCACGATGAAGAAGAACACCGAGAAGATAATGGGTTTTCCAGAGTTATTCGGCATGTGAATGGCTTCGATGTCTTGCGCTGTGGGTCGTAACACGTCAGCTCTTCCACTCTTCTTTAGTTCCCACCATTCGTCGCGGCGCGTCACAGTCGGGACGACGGCGAAATTATAGTGCGGGGGAGGCGACGGTAGCGACCATTCGAGTGACCGAGCGTTCCAAGGATCGCCTGTCACATCTTTGAGTTCAGAGCGGTGCATCGTACTGTAAAGAATGTCCCACACGATGTAGATGAACCCGAGTCCCATAAGGAAGGCACCGATCGTCGACAGCAAGTTCAGATTGGTCCAGCCCATGCCAGGCGGGTAGGTGTAGATCCGACGGGTCATACCCATCAGACCGAGCAAATACTGCGGGAAAAAGGTGACGTAAAAGCCGACGTTCCACAGCCAGAAGGCAATACGTCCTCGCTTTTCGTCCAAGGTAAAGCCGAACATTTTGGGCCACCAAAAATACATCCCGGCAAGCGAGCCGTAGATGGTGCCACCGATCAAAACTTGATGAAAGTGCGCGATCAGAAAAAAGCTGTTGTGATACTGATAGTCGCCCGGAGCTGCAGCCAACATGACCCCTGTGGCGCCGCCAATGACGAAGTTGGGGATAAACCCGACTGCCCAACGCATGGGCATGGTCATGCGGATACGCCCACGGTACATCGTGAACATCCAGTTAAAGACCTTTACACCTGTCGGGATACCGATGGCCATAGAGGCGATCCCAAAATAGGTGTTGACGCCGGGGCCTGCGCCCATCGTAAAGAAGTGATGCGCCCATAAAAGGAAACTCACGATGGAAATGGCCATGAGCGATGCCACCATGGAGGAATAGCCAAAGACGCGTTTTCCCGAGAATGCCGGAAACACCTCGCTGAAGACGCCAAACACAGGAAGCAATACGATGTAAACCTCCGGATGTCCCCAGATCCAAAACAAGTTGGTGTACATCATCGGGTTGCCACCATGTCCCATAGTGAAGAAATGGGCACCGGCCACGCGATCGATCAGCAGCAATGCTAAAGCGATCGTCAGCGCAGGGAAGGCGTAAATGATGATGATACTAGCGGCGAGCACGGCCCAGGTCAGTAAGGGCATCCGCATCAGTGTCATTCCGGGCGCCCGCATACGAAGAATCGTCACCAGAAAATTGATGCCTGTGGCCATGCTGCCAATGCCTGAAAGTTGCAGAGCCATCAGGTAAAAGTTCTCACCAGGGCCTGGGTCAAATTGTTTCTCAGTCAACGGCGCGTAGCTCACCCATCCAGCATCAGGAGATCCACCGATGACAAACGAGATGTTCAGCAAAAGCGCGCCAAAGAAGAACATCCAGAAGCTAATGGCGTTGAGATACGGGAAGGCGACATCGCGGGCCCCGATCTGCAACGGAATGACAATATTAAACAAGGCGAACATAAACGGCATGGCCACAAACAGGATCATGATCGTACCGTGTGTACTAAACACTTGGTTATAGTGTTCAGACTCGAGAAAATGCATGTTTGGCTGTGCTAACTGGGTCCGCATCAGCAGACCGTCGACACCTCCGCGAAAAAGCATTAACAAGGCGGCGATGACGTAGAGGATGCCGATTTTCTTGTGATCGACAGTTGTCAACCACTCGCGCCACAGCCATCCCCATTTTTTGTAATAGAAGAGCACGAACAAAATCGCGATACTGACGAGCGCGATAGACACGTCTGCACCGTAGATCAGTGGATCCCCGGTGACCGGTGTGGGCCAATAATGCGGAAGCATGGATACGTCTCCTTTTTCTTGTTGCCTGACCACCTGTGCAGTTGAATCCTGTAGGTCGCCCTACTTGCTTGCCCCTATGATGGTTAAATCACGCTGCATGTACATCCCACCTTGGTGCCTGATCGTCCGTTCAAACGACCCGGCCGGGTACGAGGAGTAAAACAGTGTCGGCGTGTTGTTCTGTGAACTCACTAGCTGGTTGTACCCTTTACTCGTCAAAGCTGGTGCTGTCTTCTTGACCGTTTGCACCCACTGGGCAAACTGCGCGGACGGTCGCGACACGACGTGAAAGTCCATCTTGGCATAACCGCGCCCCGTAAAGTTGCCGCCATGCCCGTAGAAGATACCAGGATGATCCGCTTGTAGCCACAGTCGCATGGCCATGCCAGGCATGGCATATTCCTGACCGCCTAGTTGCGGCACCCAAAAGCCGTTCATGGGCGAGTTGGCAGTGATGACAAATTGCACAGGTCGATTGACCGGGATGTCACACTCATTGACAGTGGCGATACCTTGCTCCGGGTATTGAAAGAGCCACTTCCAGTTCAGAGATGTCACTTGTATGGTGACAGGTGTTGCATTTTTCTCTGGCGGTTTGACTAACGCAAAGGTGTCATAGGCGGTATATACACCTAGAATAGCGATAATCGTCACCGGAATGCCCCACCAAATGATTTCCAGCACCTTGCTTTCCGACCACTCAGGCATGTAAGGCGCCTTGTTGTCCGGATGGTCACGATACCGTCTCGTGATATAGGCAAGCAGTATCGCGACTGGAATCACAACGATGAGCACCAAGATAATCGATACCACGATGAGATGCAGCTCAATGCGAGCCACAGGCCCAGCGGGGTTAAGTACCAGAAAATGATCCCCGTTCATACACACAGCTCCTCCTCAAGGATCGTTTGAAACAGCGTGCCGGAGGTCACTCCAGCACCCGATGAAACGCGTAGAGCAAGACGAGTAGCGCGACGAGCGCCATGATGGTGATGCCGATGTAATAATTGCGTCTTCTCGGTGAGATCACGGGCCTTCATCCTCCTTCAAGTATGCAAGATGTAGTCGTCCACCCACCAAAGCAGGCCGCCAACGACCAATGCGAGTACCATGGTCAAGATGGTGATGTTAACGACTTTGCTGAGCCCACGTTTTCCTTCGCCATTGTCTTTTGGTCCTGGCATACGATCAGGCAAGCGGGCTACCCCCTCTCAAGACATGCTTTATTCTGGTTAATCTTCCTAAAATGGCATGCGTTATACACGCTGGGGTACGAAAATATCTCGAAGGCAAAATATTTATCTCGTCGAAGGAAATCGATTGTGTCATATGCCTGATCGGCATACAATGGTACCTAGTAGAAATGACAATGAGCTAGGTGAATGAAGGAGAGGTAGGCGCATGGAACGACTAACGCGCAAAAATGTAGCCGTCGATGAGACTTGGGATTTGAGCGATTTGTTTGCTATGCACGCACAATGGGAAGCAGAACTGTCTGCGATCGAGAGGGATCTGTCGAGTGTCACTGTCTACAAGGGAAGACTCAGTGAGGGCGCTTCTACTTTAGCTGCATGCTTGGACGCGCAAGAGCGGATGCACACACGCTTGACCAGAGTGACAGCGTACGCCAGCATGCGCTTAGCCACGGACACTACGGATACGCAAAGTCAGGCCGACAGCACCCAGGCATCCACTCTAGGTGCAAGGGTCGGGACGGCCTTGTCTTTTATTCGTTCCGAAATCGGCCGGATTTCACTAGATACGCTGGCGCAGTGGATGGATGCGTGTAGCGCGCTTGCCGCACATCGTTATTTGCTCGATGACTTGGCACGTATGCGACCATTCACGCTTTCGCCGGAGACTGAGCACGCTTTATCGATGCTCCGCGAGACGCTTGCAGCGCCGCATCGTATTTATTCACTTGGCAAAGGAGCCGATATCAAGTTCACTCCAGCCAAAGATGCACAAGGAAATCTGCATGCCGTTTATGATGGCGGTCCACTGATCGCGGCGGACCCTGTTTTGCGTCGCGCTGCGCATGCGTCTTTCGGAGCGGGACTAGCTGCGCATCGCAATACCTTTGCTGCGACTTTTGCCACTGAGGTGCAAAACAATGTCGCGTTAGCGCAGGTGCGGGGTTACCCATCGACGACCGCTATGCTTCTTCATCCGCATAAGGTGACTCAAGAGGTGTATGATGCAGTCCTCGATGTCATTTTTACAGAGGTCGCTCCGCATATGCGCCGGTTTCAGCGCTTGCGGCAGCGGTTGCTTGGTCTTGATCACATGCTCTACTGTGATTTGACCGCGCCTGTACCTGAAGGATCGGTCGTCAGCTTTGCGCAGGCGCAAGCATGGATTCTCGAAGCGTTGTCGGTTCTTGGGGAGGAGTATCACGCGATCATTCGCGATGCGTTCGCCAAACGCTGGATAGACCGGGCAGACAACGCTGGCAAGCGAAATGGCGCTTTTTGTAATACGGTGTATGGCGTACATGCCTATGTCTTTATGACGTGGGCTGATCAAATGCGACCGGTTTTTACCCTTGCGCACGAGTTAGGGCACGCAGGTCACTTGATGCTGGCCGGCCGTTACCAAAGGCACAATCACGCGCGGCCCACTACCTCATTTATCGAGGCGCCGTCGACCATGAACGAACTACTGCTTGCGCAGTATCTGCTCGGCCGGTCGCATGATAAAGCGATGCGCACAAGTGTACTATTAGGCTTAATGGGAACTTATCACCACAACTTCGTCAACCACCTGTTGGAAGGGCAACTCCAGCGGCGCATCTATCACATGGCCGAGAAACGTATACCGATTACCGAGAAGGTCCTCACTGAGAGCAAAGGCGATATTCTCTCTACTTTCTGGGAGGATACGGTGACGATCGATGAAACGGCTCGCCTGCTGTGGATGCGTCAACAGCATTACTATATGGGGCTTTATCCATACACCTATGCGCTCGGACTATCGATTTCGACAGCGGCTGCCAAGGCGATCAGCGAAGAAGGGCAACCTGCCATCGATCGCTGGCTCAGTGTGCTCAAAGCCGGAGGTACGCGCTCACCTGTGGAGCTCGCTGCGATGGCGGGGGTGGATATCACCGATCCTGCTACTTTTAAAACCGCTGCCGACTATGTAGGCTCACTCGTCGATGAGTTGGAACGAAGCGTGCAATGAGGTTGAACTTGTGTAGAATTGGGTTCGCCGTTAAGTCAAGATGGTTTTTCAAGGAGTGAACGCCGTTGTTTCGATTGTTTCGATTTTTGCGTCCGTACCGGATGTACGTCATTCTGGGCGTAATTCTGATTTTCTTACAGTCACTAGCGAGCCTTTATCTGCCCGATTTGATGTCCAATATCGTGGATATCGGCGTGCAAGGAAACAATGTTCCCTACATCATGAAGGTCGGCGCGTTCATGCTCGTTGTCGCGCTCATTGGCGTAGCCTGTTCGGTTGCGTCGAGCTACTACACGTCTAAGGCGGCAGCTGGTTTTGGCAAATTGCTACGGCGGGACATCTTTACGCAAGTGGAGAACTTCACCTTGCACGAGTTTGACACCGTAGGAACCTCGTCGCTCATCGTAAGAACGAACAATGACGTATTGCAGGTGCAACAGTTTGTCAATATGGCACTGCGCATGATGGTGATGGCCCCTTTGACCGCTATCGGTGGGATCATCATGGCTGTGTACACCGATGCGCGGCTGTCGCTTATTATCGTAGTCGCCATGCCTATTTTGGGGCTTGCGATCTACAGCATATTGGGACGCGGAATGGGCCTCTTTCGCGTCGTACAATCGAAAGTAGACGTACTCAATCGCGTCTTACGTGAGCATCTCACAGGCATTCGGGTGATCCGTGCATTTGATCGCAGTGACTATGAGATCGATCGTTTTGACAAGGCCAATCTGGATCTGACGGACACCTCAGTTAGAGTCTATCAGATCATGGCCGGGTTGATGCCGATTATGATGCTGGTGATCAATCTGTCGACGCTTGCCATTGTGTGGTTTGGCGCGGGCCTCATCAATCAGGGGCAGATGCAAATCGGTAATATGATGGCTTTCATCCAGTACGTGATGCAAATTATGTTTTCGATGATGATGGCGTCGATGATGTCTTTTATGATTCCGCGCGCCCAAGCCTCCTCTGCGCGAATCAATGAAGTGCTCGATTTACGCCCGGAGATCTGCGATCCAGAACAACCGACAGTGCCACCTTCAGAGCATGGCTACGTGGAGTTTCGCGACGTGACTTTTCACTATCCGGGCGCTGAGGAACCGGCCGTCTCGCACATCTCGTTTGTCGCAAAGCCCGGAGAAGTCACGGCTATTATTGGTGGCACGGGCGCCGGAAAGTCGACGTTGGTGAATCTGATCCCACGCTTTTATGACGTGGCGGCTGGTGCGATTTTAGTAGACGGAGTCGATATTCGAGAGCTATCACAAAAGGATTTACGCGCCAAAATCGGGTTGGTGCCGCAAAAGGCGGTACTGTTTAACGGTACGATCGCCGACAACTTGCGTTACGGGCGGGCAGACGCTACTGACGAGGAGATGCAGTGGGCCGTTTCTGTCGCGCAAGCTAGTGACTTTATCGCTGAAATGAAAGAGGGTATGAGCTCCGTCCTCGCCCAAGGTGGCGCCAACGTATCTGGCGGCCAGAAGCAGCGTCTGTCCATCGCGCGCGCGCTCGTGCGGCGTCCAGAAATCTATCTGTTTGACGATAGCTTTTCTGCGCTTGATTATAAGACTGACGCAAAACTGAGAGCTGCCCTCAAAACTGAAATCACGAATGCCACAGTGCTACTGGTTGCACAACGGGTCAGTACAGTGATGGATGCAGACAGGATTGTGGTGCTAGACGAGGGACGGGCGGTTGGCGTAGGCACCCATCGAGAATTGTTGGAGACGTGCGCGGTGTACCGCGAAATCGTTGCTTCTCAACTGTCTGAGGAGGAGATTGCATGAGTAATCAAAGACCGCAACAGGATGCGCAGCGACCGGGCGGGATGCCGATGGGGCGGCCAGGTGGCGGTGGAGGCGGATGGGGCGGCGGACCTCCAGGAGGCATCGGCGTTCCGGTGCAGAAGTCGAAGGACTTTAAAGGTACGTTGCGCCGTCTACTCACCTATTTTCGACCTCACCGCGCTAGCATTCTGACGGTGTTTGTCGCTGCCATTTTAGGCACGGTATTCAGTATATTGACACCTAAAATTTTAGCAAGTGCGATTGACGACATCGTATCTGGCGTGTTGGCAAAATTCAAAGGCGTGCCTGGGGCCGGCGTCGATTTCAAGCAGTTACTCAGTTTGCTTTTTATGCTAGGCGGGCTGTACGTCTTTAGTTCCATATTCAGTTATGTCCAGCAGTACATCATGGCTGGCGTGGCGCAAAGAACGGTTTATGAGATGCGTAAGCAAGTGATGAAGAAGCTCGCTAAGCTTCCAGTCAGCTTTTTTGACGCGAACCCGCACGGAGAGATTCTTAGCCGCTTCGTCAACGACTTTGACAATATCAGTGGGAGTCTTCAACAGAGTCTCACGCAACTGATTACTGCCGTGGTGACGTTTGTTGGGGTCCTGATTATGATGCTGACAATTAGTCCGCTGATGACACTCGTCATTGCACTTACTTTGCCGCTGAGCTTCGTGGTCACCAAAGTGATCGCTAAACGCTCGCAAGGATTTTTCATCTCGCGACAGCGCAGCTTAGGTGAACTCAACGGGCATGTCGAGAGCATGTATACGGGGCATCAGATCGTTAAAGCGTTCGGGCATGAAGATGTGTCGATCGAGACGTTTAACGAGATTAATGAACGTCTATTCACGTATAGCTGGAAAGCGCAGTTTGTCACTGGCATTATCATGCCGCTGATGAACTTTATCGGCAATATCGGTTATGTATTGGTCAGCGTGATCGGTGGGTTGCTCGTGACAAATGGTACGATCCAAATCGGGGATATCCTCGCGTTTATTCAGTATACGCGACAGTTTTCACAACCGATTACCCAATTGTCCAGTATTTCCAATGTGATTCAGTCAACGATCGCATCGTCTGAGCGGATTTTTGAGTTGCTCGATGAGAAAGAAGAAGTGCCGGAACAGGTGTCGGCAGAAGGGCAAGAGCTGGAGATCCGCGGCGATGTCGCTTTCCAAAATGTGCGTTTCGGGTATACGCCCGATGTGTCGGTGATTGAGGATTTGAATATTGACGTCTCGCATGGCCAGACGATTGCCATTGTAGGCCCGACCGGTGCCGGGAAGACTACGCTGGTCAATTTGTTGATGCGCTTCTATGAGCTGTCCGGCGGCCAGATTTTGATCGATGGAACGGGTATTACCGAGATGAAACGAGGTCGGCTGCGGCGCATGTTTGGGATGGTGTTGCAGGATACCTGGCTGTTTAATGGCACAATCCGTGACAATATCGGCTACGGGCGAGCTGGTGCGACGACAGGGGAGATCGTGGAAGCGGCCCAGGCAGCGCATGCTGACCATTTCATCCGTACACTGCCAGACGGCTATGATACGGTGCTAAACGAGGAAGCCTCCAATATTTCGCAGGGCCAGCGGCAGCTTTTGACCATCGCTCGAGCCATTTTGGCGGATCCTGATATCCTCATTCTCGATGAGGCTACCAGTAGCGTAGATACGCGTACAGAGGTGCACATCCAAACAGCTATGAAAGAGCTGATGCGCGGACGCACCAGCTTTGTCATTGCGCATCGGCTATCAACCATACGCGAGGCTGATCTGATTGTCGTCATGAATCATGGTCGCGTGATCGAACAGGGCACACATCTTGCTTTGCTTGAACAAAACGGGTTTTACGCCGACTTGTACAACAGTCAATTCAGTGAGGCCGCCGTCCCAGAAGGGGTGGCGTGAGCCCTGCGGGTACGCAGCAGTGTGTAGATCGCAAGCGCAACAAAGACGAATTCGATGATGATCGAAATCGTTGCGGCATCCGGAATGGCAGGTAATCCACCAGTGTGAAAACCTGCTGCTCCGGGGTAGGCGCCGCCATGAAAACCACCTGCAGGGAAGTGCCCTTTGAAGTTTTTGCCGCCAGCGAAGCCTTTGAAACCTTTCGCACCCTTGAATCGAGCCGCGAAAGCAGACGGTGAGAAAGTCCCCGAACGAAATCCGCTACTTCCAAGGATACTGGCAGAAAGCGAAGGCGAGAGGTCCATAGCGAGACGAATGATGCCAGCTACACCTGCCACTACACTCCCCAGAATCCAGCCGAGAAGTCGGTGATTGCGTGTCACGAACACAGCGGCCACAACGGCGGCCAGTGCATTGAGTCCAAACAATACACCCAGCAGCGTGACGTGAAAGGTAATCATACGTAAGAAGAGTCCTAGGTGAATATAAGCGACGACTAACATCAGCACAGCGCTGACGACGCGTAACCATAACGCTGGATGCCTCTTTCCAGCGGGTACAATCTGTTCTGCCGTCTCTTGCATATATGATCCTCCCTTCTCAGTAGGTTGCGTCATGGACGAACCCCATGCGATTATCCGAGAAGGGAATTGAAATTTGCTTAAAATGAGCGAGCGGAATGACGCGCGGTACGCCCTTTTCGTCGCACTCGCGGTTTGTTGCGGCCTCGATGGGGAACAAGGGACGTCAGCAGGAACAAGAGTGCTAGAGAACCGGTGATGTCCCGTAAAAGGAACAAATGCGAGGTGTAAAACCACATGCTAAGGCCCGCCATGACAGCGAATGTCAGGGTCCAGTAGGCGCGCGCCAGCAGATAGGAGAGGCGATCTAAGCGCAATAGCGCATGATCCAGATCGACTTGTACGGCCCATTCATTTCGGTCCATCTTCTGCAATACACGGTCGAGTTCAGAAGGGAGGCGCACGAGTGCCAGTCCAGTATCTTTGGCTTGCGACAAGATCAGATCGAAGGCAAGCGCTCCTGTGTCGCCGAAGAGCTCTTTAACTACACCGCGCACTCGCGCGCGGACACCGTCAGGTGCGTCACTGTCGTTTTCACTTTGCGCACTGAGCAAGGGAAGCGCGCGCTCCTTGAGTAACGTCCACCAGTCGATGGAAGGTTTGAGCGTTGTTAATACGCCGCTTAACATCCCGATTGCACGGCCGATGAAGAGATACTTTGCTTGGAGAATCAGAGGTTCGTCATGGAGGAAGTCTTGGAAGTCCTCAATGAAACGGTCCAGTTCTGGGCCTCTCGCCAACTGAAAGCCGTTGAGCCGATCCAGCATCATACCGACCGCCTGCTTGAGAATCGCGCGATTGGCGTGTGGTTGTAAGAAGCCTAGCTTGTCCACGGCCTCGACAATACCGTCTAGGTTGCGGGAGATTGCAGCTTGCACAAGAGAAGCAAATACGCTAACGTCATCCGGCTGTACTTGGGCCATCATACCAAAGTCGATGAAGCAAAGGCGTCCATCGGCCAACACTAAGAGATTGCCCGGATGTGGATCGACGTGAACGAGTCCGTACTTCAGCATTTGTCGCAAGTATGCGTCGACCAAGGTTTCCACGAGCGCCTCGGGGTCGACACCCCACTGTGCAAGCCGCTGACTATCACTGATTTTGCACCCATCTATGAAGTCCATGACAATCACCGAACGCGTAACAAGACGATCCACGATGCCAGGTACCGCGATGTGAGGACTGTCCTGAAAGTATTTACGAAACTGCTCCATATAGTCGGCTTCTAGTCGATAATCAAGTTCCTCTTGAACGCTACGGGAAAACTCTTCGTAGATCTGCGTGAGCTGAAGGCGGCGGCCGAATTTGGTGAATGTCTCGAGATACCACGCAATCATGCGCAGCGCGGACAGATCTGTGTGAGCCAGCGCCGCGATGCCGGGGCGCAGGACTTTGACTGCGACTTCGCGGCCATCGGCCAGTGTGGCGCGGTGAACTTGACCGAGAGAGGCAGCTGCAGTGGCGATCGGGGCGAAGGCAGCAAAAAGCGCATCGAGGTCTGCCCCGAGTTCACTCTCTATCTGTGGACGGATTTTACTAAAAGGTACTGCTGGCACAGCGTCTTGCAGCTGTGTGAGTTCACGGGTAAAGGCCAAGGGGAGTACGTCGGCGCGCGCACTCAAGAATTGTCCCACCTTGACGATGAGACCTTGAAGCCGCAACGCGGATATGCGCACACGTGCGCCTGCTCGCGCAAAAACGCGCGCCTCTAACTCCTGGCGGCGCGCGGCGCGAAAGCGAACGATAAAGCGAATCTGCCAGTAATAGCGAATAAATGACAGTGCCAGAAAAAGAATGCGACTAGAGCGCCAAATCTGCTTGAACACGTGTTTCTCCTTACTGCAGGCCGCAGTCTTTAGTCTGCAGCTTCGCTTGTCTGCCCAGGCTCGTCATAAGCGGGATCGTCCCACACCGCAGCTGCTTCGCGTAGCTTGCTGCGAAATGCACGTACGCGCGTCCGAGATGCTTTGTGACAACTCTCTTGCTCGGTTCTGCGCCCACGATTGGAAAACCACTTGACTCCGAAAATGATCAATATGACCCGTAAAAGGAAGCTGTGGTTGCGGCGTCGAAAGAACATCATGAGTCCCCTACCTTCATTAATCGTTTTTGACTACTTTGATTACCTTATTTACGATACGCCTGTGAGCCAGGGAAATCAATGAAGGTTTAGAAGTTGTCATAAAGGCAAAGTCACCTGACGTAACCTCTATTGACAGCATAGAAACGGGTAAGTACAATCCTTGGGGGAGGGGGCTTGATTCCGTGCACAACATCAAGACAGATATGGATGAGATGGAAGCGCTTATTCCCGAGGTGATGCGATCGATCCGCACGCTCATGCAGGATATACCAGAGATGAAGTTGACAACGCCAGTTCAGTTTTTTTTGCTACATAAGCTTGAGCGCGAAGGCCCATGTAACGCTTCGACTATTGCCCAGTTCATGGGCATTACGTCAGGGTCAGTCACCAGTATTACCGAGCGACTGGTCAAGCACGGGCTGATTTCACGCGTGCAGGATGCCCTAGACCGCCGGATTGTGATTTTCAGTTTGACGGAGTCGGGCGAAGAGCTGCTCCATGCCATTCGCGAGCAGCGCAAGCAGAAACTACAAAGTGTATTCGAGCGATTGGGTGAAGAGAAGACACACTTGCTGCTCGATCTCTATAAGGATATGCAAGTCATTCTCGAGGATATGAAGTAACGCCATTTGCTCGAGTTCAATGATGAAAGACAGCAATCAGTTTCCAAACTCCCCAGACTGCTCCTACCAGGAGCATCAATTTTTGCGAAGGTCACATTCCTTTCCAAAACCGTCGCATGCCTATCCCACCTTTCATTATCCGTCTTTGATTATATACCCGCTCGGGTATAAAGCAAGTCATGGCGGTTTGCGTTTGACTACATACCCCTGTAGGTATTATAAAGAGAAGAGAATGTGAAAAGGAGACTGAGTCGTGCAATCTCATGAAAACAGACAGGCTGATGTAGTGATCGTTGGTGGCGGGGTGGCGGGTCTTTCTTGCGCGATCTTTACGGCAAAGGCTGGACTGCGTACGATCATACTGGATTCACCCGATTCCCAACTTCGCGGCGTGAAGCAAGTGTGGAACTTCCCAGGTTTTGAACAAGGGATAGCAGGTGCCGACTGGTTAGCATCGGCGCGTACGCAGGCGGTTTTGCAAGGCGCTGTTGTCCGAGAGGAAAAGGTGGTCGCGCTCGAGCTTCAGGCTCGTCCTTATACAGCGAAAACTGAAACAGGGAACACCTACGAAGCGCCGTTTCTCGTTCTTGCAGTGAATCTCGGCTCTGAATTACTGGCGACACAGGGTCTCGAGTTGGCAGTGAACGAATATGTACCGAGTAAGAAGATCCGCTACGTCACTGAGGCACAGTCTAACGGGCAAACGTCCCGTGAGGGTGTATTTGTTGCTGGTTTGCTAGCGAATCTTCCTAGTCAGTCCGTGATTGCTGCAGGCCAGGGAGCGTTTGTGGGCGTGCAGATCGCCAGCGCCTTTGGACAAAAACCATTCATGTGGCATGACTGACCTTCAATGCTCTTTGTGCGGCCTAAGCAAGGTCAACGAGAGCAGGAGGGCTACTAAATAAAAGCCGACAAATACGCGAAAACCTGCGTCGTTGGAACTTACCAGGGCACTCTCCAGATGAGAGCTCAAAATACCCGCGGTGCCGAGAAATACTTTTGATGCAACGGCAGGCGGTACGCTCAGTTCTGCCACGACCAAGGCGAGGGTGAGAGATAGAGCCATACCGACATTACGAAAAGTGTAGAACATGCCGGATGCGCTCCCGGTGGCTTCGCGCGGTGCGGATGACATCACGGCTTTGGTGAGCGCCGGCCACGCGAGACCATTGGCCACAGACATGATCAGCAAGGGGATGACGATAGCGGTGGTACGCAGTGTCGTGCCGAGATTGCCGAGCGCCAAGCCACCGATTGCAAGGAGTATGATCCCTAGAATAACAAGTCGTGCTGGCCCCGCTTTATCGGCGATCATGCCACCTAGCGGGCCCATGATCAGTTGCGGTGCGGACAGCGGGATGAGCATCAGTCCGGCATCAAGCGGGCTCATATGGAGCGCTCCTTGCAAATAGATGGTTAATAAAAAGGTGGTGGCAAAGTAGCCAATCGAGTACGTCAAGGTTACACCGAGTCCTGCGGTGTAGTGACGATGTCTCAGTAACTTGAGATCGAATAGGGGTTGCGGCGCGCGCGCTTCCAAGCGTGCAAAGGAGATAAATAAGATGACTGCAACGGCAAATAACGTGATGATGCGTCCGGAACCCCATCCCCAAGCTTCTCCCTCTGTCATAGCGACCAACAGGCCGACAAGGCCCAACCCAAAGGTGAGCATGCCGCCCCAGTCCGTTTTTTGCCGATCCTGACGCGCTGAACCAGGTAGTACCACAAGGGCTCCAATCATACCGATGACTGCAAAAGGTACGGTGACAAAGAAGATGGAGCGCCAACCTAGCGTGCTGACAAGTGCTCCGCCTGCTACTGGCCCTACGATCGAACCGATGACCCACGATGTCGAGTTGATGCCCAGTGCCCGCCCGAGTTGCGCGGAGGGAAAGGTGCGCACGATGATTGGGGTCGCCGTAGCTAGGGCCAGCGCTGCACCTGTGCCTTGTACGAAGCGAAAGACGATCAGCCAGCCGCCGCTCGGCGCTAGACCACACAAGATCGTGGCCACAGTAAAGATCGCGAGTCCTCCTAAAAAAATACGTTTCGCACCGATCACGTCGGACCATCTGCCCGCTGGTAACAAGAATAAGGTGCTGGTAATGATGTAGG
Source organism: Bacillota bacterium (assembly GCA_026627345.1). Taxonomy (GTDB): domain Bacteria; phylum Bacillota; class Bacilli; order Alicyclobacillales; family SLC66; genus JAPNUJ01. Next base: position 35,385 of record JAPNUP010000073.1, read on the forward strand.
AGGTCAAGATCCAAAGGCCAGTGGTGATGCCGATATGTAGTCCTTGCATCAGTTTGGGTAAACCGACAATGACGATCGTGCCATCGAGGTTCGTGATAAAGGAAACTAAGGTCACGACCGCAAGCACTGACCATTTTTTCGAGGTGACTTGACTCATGGAAATAGGGTGGCTCCTTTGTATTCAACGACTACGATCTTGCTAGTATAATACATTTTACCATCTGCTGCGCAGGAATATCTCCTTTACATCCTGTCGAAAATTCGGTATAATGTGGTTATCGACAAATCGGTGAGAACACCTTTCACATGCATCAGCCTTGGCACCCGCACTTGTGGGTGGCTATTCGTTATTGTCGAGAATGATTATAGGAGGAGTTCACTTGTCGTACTTCAACAATCGCAAACCCACGAGCGAGCATGTGTATGCAGAGACGGTTATTTGGCAGTGTTCTTCCTGTAACTGTTGGTCGCGAGAGGAATTTGTCTTGGCCAACGAACCGAACTGTCCCGTGTGCAACAGTAAGATGAACCGCGAGACCAAAAATATTCGCGTGGAGTAAATGTCTACGGTGAAGAATAAGCGGCTACGCCGTTATTCTGAATAAAAGATCAGAGGGATGGCCTGGACCGGGGCTCCTCTCTGATCTTTTCTTATGCCCGCGTTTTCTGACCGTGGCGATAT
>JAPNUP010000175.1 GCA_026627345.1 Bacillota bacterium
CGACTCAGGCGCAGCAGAGCCTTACAGTGCTAAGCGCGCTGCCCCGACTACCCCTGCATCGTTGCCGAGCGTCGCTGGCACGATCGTCGCAGCGAGCGCCACCCGACGCAACGCATAGCGTGGGAAAGCCTCACGTAACGGTGCAAACAAGCGTTCACCGGCGCGCGACATCCCGCCGCCTACGACGATCACCTCAGGATTCACCACGTTGGCGGCAGTACCAAGCCCCCAAGCCAAAGTCTCGATCGCTTCATCCACTACGGCATTGGCCAGCACATCACCCGCCTCTGCAGCGGCAAATACAGCGGCTGCAGTCAAGTCCTGCACAGCGGCCAGTGCACTCGACTCCCCAGCTGCTTGCGCACGCGCTAACCCTTCGCGCGCCAAGCGAACGACGCCTGTCGCAGACGAGATCGTTTCCAGACATCCGTGGTGACCACAGTTGCACGGCGCTCCACCTGGCACCATCACCATATGGCCGATTTCACCTGCCATCGTATTGGCGCCACGCAACACCTTACCATCGATAACGACGCCGCCACCGACCCCAGTGCCTAGTGTGACGCATAACGCAAATCGCCGTCCCCGACCGGCACCAGCCCAAGCCTCGCCGAGTGCCGCGGCATTCGCGTCATTTTCCATCGCCACGTGAATACCCAAACGCGCATGCAGCGGTTCACGCACAGCAACATTGCGCCAACCAATGTTGACAACCTCATCGGCGACACCTGTCGCATCATCGATAAACCCCGGAATAGCAATGCCTAGGCCAGACAGATCGGAGATCTGCAAAGCGTGCTTGGCCGCAATGTCGCGGATCATCTGCTCGATGCGCAACAATATATCATCTGGTCCACGCTCGGCCAGCGTCGGCGCCTCTTCCTTATACAGGATCGCACCTTCTTGGTCTACCAGCGCTGCTTTAATAAATGTGCCACCCAGATCAATACCAATCGCTTTACGCAAAACGATAATCCCCCTATAAACGCTTTCGATCATCCCACTCATTGTAGCAGATCAGCCGCGTACTGACGTACCTGCGCAAGTGCCGTCCGCATAAAAAAAAACGCAACGTAAGGCCATCGCCTACGTCACGCAAAGACAATCATCAAAAGGGGGTCAAATGTCTTACACACAGATCATAAGCCCAAAAGATTGCACAGACATTACGCGCCCGTAAGAATCTGATTACCTCTTACTTCACCTGAGAAAGTAACCCCTCCAGGCGTTGGAAATAGTCGGGAAAAGTTTTACCGACACACTGAGGATCGGCAATTTGTGTGCCTGGCACGCGCAGCCCTAGCAAGGAGAAAGCCATCGCCATACGGTGATCATCGTACGTAGCCACAGTCACACCTGCATGCAACTGATCCGGGCTAGCTGGAAAGATCGTAAGGCCATCCGCCTGTTCTTCTACTGTGACGCCAAGACGCCGCAGTTGTGCAACACAGGCTGCAATGCGATCGGTCTCTTTCAAGCGGACATTGGCAACATTGTAAATGCGCACCGGACTGTTGGCCAAAGGCGCGATCGCCGCAAGCGTCGGCACCATATCAGACATGGCAAAAAGATCGACTTCGATGCCCCGCAATACCCCATCGGGCGGCCCTGATACGGATAGTCCTTGTGCCGTGGACGTCACCTGACATCCCATACGGGCTAGGACCGCGGCAAACTGTGCATCCCCTTGCAAAGAATCTTTCGCAAGACCTCTCACTGTGACTGTACCGCCCAGGACGGCCGGCAACGCGAGAAAATAAGAAGCGCCGGAGGCGTCTGGTTCCACTTCATAGATCCGGCCTGCGTAGTGACTCGGTTGCACGTCAAACACACCGTTACGTTCCTGCACACAAGCCCCGAATGTCTGCATCATACGCACCGTCATCTCGACGTACGGTCGTGACACCAATTCGCCATCTACACGAATCGTTACCCTGTCTGACGCATAGGGGGCCGCCAGTAGGAGAGCGGTGAGAAACTGGCTACTATCGCGCCCGTTGACGATCACTTCCCCGCCACGCAGTCCACAGGCCTCCACAAGGACAGGTGGACAGCCGGTGCCTAGCGTATCTACCGCATGCGCGCCGAGGGTTCTGAGTGCGTGCAGGAGATCGCCAATGGGCCGTTCGCGCATGCGCGAAATGCCGTCGACTGTGTAGCGGCCTCGACCGAGAGCGACCATAGCGGTCACAAAACGCGCCGTTGTGCCTGAGCCGCCGGCAAACAGCGATACGTCGACGCCTTCGCGCAGGGGCCTGATCCCAGCCCCTGTGACTTGCATACTTGCGTTAGCTGCGTCCACCTCCACCTGGTAGCCGAGCGTGCGCAGCGCCTCGACAAAGTAGTGGCTGTCGTCAGAAAAAAGCGCGCCGCGGATCTCTGTGATACCATCTGCAAGCGCCGCGATAGGAAGGACCCGATTAGTAATCGATTTCGACCCGGGTACTGTGACCGTGCCTGCTACAGGTTCAGTGACCCATGGTAGCGCGTACGTCTCACTCATCCGCTGACACCTCCAGAACGCGCGTCTGCCTGCTGACGCAACTCGATATATTCCCTGACATCTCCTGTGCGTTTCGTCCTCTTCAGTCGATCGAGATACTCAAGGAACGCCACCGCCCACTTGCGACTGGTATGTAGCTCGTCTCGCACTTGTGCGACTGAAAACGGACCGTTTGCCTCGTACAAGTGGCGGACTTTCTCTTGCGCTTCCCGTACCGCCTCAAGCGACATATACTGATCTGGCCCCACCGCCACGATGAGTTCCTCTTGTTCGAGGACCCGCAACATGTTTTTCATCACGCGATCCCGTCCTGGATAACGCGTCTCCAATTCGCTGACAGTCGGCGGATCCATCGGTAAAGCGCGGAACTGTTCGTATAGATCCGTACGCAGTTGTCGCTCTGCGGGCGTCAGTGCAATCTCATAGCCAGAAAGTCGTACGCGGTCTGACTGAGACACAAGTTCACCGGCCTGCACCAACGTCTCTAGCACTGCTTCGGCAAGCTTTGCAGATGCACCGAGCGACTTGATTCCTTGGATGACAACAGAGCGAGAGATCCAGAGATCGAAGCGATTTTTTTGCAAATAGGCTCGTGCCGCTTCCATCGCCCCTTGTTGCCAACTCTGTACAACGACCGCCGGCAGATAGAGGCCAAACGACTCGGGCGGCAACAACGCGCCTTCTTCCACAAGTGTGCGCAAAGCGGCTTCGATCTCGGTGCTGGTGGCGTTTAGCACAGTGGCCAGAGCTGCAGGCGCCTGCAAAGGGTTTTGTACAAGCGTCTCTAGTAGCCGCTCTTCAAGCGTTCCAGATTGTGCTCGCCGCAAATGTTCGAGAACGGTAACCTTATGTCGCCGATGAAGGCGCGATGGATGCGCATCGATAATCGCACCGCCGCCTAGTGTATGCATGGGAGAGTAGGTGCGTAAAACAAAATGGTCCCTCGCTTCGAACACCGCGTCTTGTTCTAGCAGTAGCTGGGCAAGCCCGCTTTCTCCAGCTTTCAACTCTGCCTCGTCGAGCAGCAAGACGCGCCCAAACAGTTCGGCTGTTCCACTGTAGATACGCACGCGTTGTCGATGGGCAAGCGTCATCGTCACGTCAGACAGCAACTGTATCTGAACATCTGCCAGTCGCGTAGGCTGATAGGTGTCTGTAGCACCGAGCGTCATTCCGCGATGCGCCGTCTGTCTGATCCCAGACAGTGCCACAGCAGCACGTTGCCCAGCCTGCGCCTGCTCCACAGTCTCTCCGTGGACCTGAACAGAGCGCACGCGAGCGCGTTCACGACTAGGAAGCAACTCCAGCGTATCGCCGACGCGAACCGTCCCTCGCCAGATCGTTCCCGTCACCACAGTTCCAAACCCTTGTACAGAAAACACGCGATCGATCGGCAAACGCAGCGCGCCCTGGCGTGGTTTTCGTGCAACACTCGGCAGTTGTGCCTCGATCACCTCTTTGAGCAAGTCCAGTCCTTGGCCAGTGACTGACGACACAGCGACGATCGGTGCTGCCGCGAGAAAGGACTCGGCGAGCTCTTGGCGGACCTCTTCTTGCACGTAAGACAGCCACTCCGCATCGACCACGTCGATCTTGGTGAGTACCACCACCCCGTTTTGCACCCCGAGCATTTGCAAAATCGCGAGGTGTTCGCGTGTTTGCGGCATCACACCCTCGCGTGCGTCAATGACGAGCAAAATGAGATCGATCCCGCCTGCACCAGCCAGCATGTTGCGAATGAATCGCTCATGGCCCGGCACGTCCACCAGGCCCATGCGTCTGCCTGACGGTAACACAAAAGGGGCAAATCCGATGTCGATGGAGATGCCCCGCTCTTGCTCCTCGCGCGTACGATCCGTCTCGACTCCTGTGAGCGCGCGCACGAGGGTCGTCTTACCGTGATCGATATGTCCCGCGGTACCGACGATCACAAAGTCTTCGATTGCCATGAACGATCCTCCAGCGTCATCCTTAAATAGTCAACGAAATCGCATGAGCCGCCTTAGACAGTGCTTTCACGGACACACCATAATGTTGTGCCAACACGGCCTGTGGCACGGACCGTCCGACTGATCGCCGTACGACGTAGTCAAGTGCCGCCACCCACACGTCTCGCTTCGTGATCCGTGGCGGATCTATATACACAGACGTAACGTAGCGCACCCAAATGTCCGTCGCAGGTTGAAACAAGTCATGATACCCTTTCAGGTACTCTTCGTGCACATCGATAATCACATTGGCAAAAGTTGCACTCCACGCCAGGATGTGAATTCCCCGAACGGGTAATTCCACCGTTTCGATCTTTTCGCCAAAGTTGACCTCCACAGGTCCTGTCACGTTCAAAAATTGCTGCAGCACAAATAATGCGTTCCAGGTCAGGTCTTCCCCGTGCTTTGGATCACGCACAAACTCTCTGAGCACAAGAGCCGATTCTGTGTCCCCAAGTACAGCCAACGCCTGAAAGGCTTCGCGTTTGGTCTGACGGGTACCATTAAACAGCGCAAAGTACAAGGAACTTCGGATGCTCGGGTCTTTCACCCATGGCCCGAGTGTCGTAAACGTCTGTCCATTAGACGCAGCTGGACGCGGCATGCCCGTACGCAGATGAAACGGCAACTGGTACCCGTAACTGAGAAACAACCGTTCACCTTTGTTCATCGCAGCGTCTACTTCCCGTAAAAAGTGGTCGGCAATCCCACTTTCCTCATCCAGCGCTTGTACTTCTAGTAGCCACTGGCGAGCCGCTTTAAGGCGATCCAAGTTGGCACACGCAGCTGCCAGCGCAAAGTACAAAGACGGATCGTGCCGGTCTCCGAATTCGATCAACCGCATAAAGAGATGATAGGCAGCCTGATGTTCACCCAGAATCCCCAAGGTGGTGGCTAACTTATACCCTTGATCAAACTGCAACGGCATCAGTTTCTTCAGCATGGCAATGAGGCGTTTGTACTCCTCTTGCCAGGAACCATGGTGCCTGATGAAGACTGCCAGATTACAGAGCGCATGAATGTTCATATTGTCGAGCGCCAGGACTTGACGAGTGATGTCAATCGCCTCGTCCATGTTCCCTAAATAGTACTTTGCCAGCGCGAGATTGTTTCGCGCCGGCACAATGTCAGGCTGGCGCTCGATCTCTTGTTCGAGAAGCATACTCGCTTCGTAAAACTTCCCTTCTTCAAGTAAACTCCGTGGGAGATCGCGCTCGCGCGATGTCTCCTGCAGCTTGCGCCGGCTCTCACGCAGGATCTCACCGCCACCAAATTCGTGAATGAGCAAATCGAGCATCTCATCGACGTCAGGCGCAAACTCGCCTGTCGGATCGATCTCTAGGTACTTGACTGCATTCGCTTCCGCCAGTTCATATTCACCCAAATTGGCATAATTGTTCGCCATATAAAAATAACATTCCGACATCTCAGGCGCCAGTTCAGTGAGCACACTCTGAAGTACTTCGTTAGACTTTTCAAAATCCCCGAGTTCCGACAAAACACCCGCGAGATTGCAATGGTTCACTGCATTTTCCGGTTCACATTCTACAGCACGCTCAAACGATTTCAGTGCACGCGACAAGTCCTGGCGGTTCAAGAACCGCACGCCTCGCTCAAAGAAAAAAGCGGCATCGAGGCTAAACGGAACGACCTTGGATTCCTTATCCTGTCCTTCCAATCTGCACCCTCCTCACCTTTTTGCCGAGTTTGACTGATGCGATTATTATAACACAGGCATACGAAGATTCGACCTTTCTGGCACTTATCATTTTGTGAAACTGTACCATCTGCGGGTATATGGGTTATAATGAATAGATATACTTTCGCGAAAGAGAGGCACACCGATTATGCAACGCTATATGCAGCGAGTGGCTGTTTTGCTTGCCACCTTATGTGCAGACATAGATCCAGCCCTCACCGCGGATACATTTCTTTCCTTGCTCGAATTGCCTCCTGACAAGACCATGGGCGACATCGCGCTACCGTGCTTTCGCATGGCAAAGGCATGGCGCAAAGCACCGCCTGTCATCGCGGCCGATCTTGCGTCCGCGATGATGCAGCGCATTGACGGACAGGACCCTGCGTGGACATGGGTTACAGAAGCTGTTCCCGCTGGTCCCTATGTCAATATGAAGTTGGACCAAGGGCTCGTACTCTGCGATGTCCTAACATCAGTCGCGAGCGATGACGGCGTATTCACCAGCGAGCGACATCTAGGCCAGACAGTGGCGATCGATCTGTCATCGCCTAATATTGCAAAACCATTCGGCGTCGGTCACCTGCGTTCGACGGTGATCGGCACGGCGCTCGCCAACCTTCTGGAGTCAGACGGATATCGGACGATCCGCATCAATCATCTTGGCGACTGGGGCACTCAGTTCGGCAAGATTATCACCGCGTACCGCCACTTTGGCGATGAGACGCGGGTGCGCGCTAACCCAATTACGGAGCTAAACGCACTGTATGTGCAATTCCCAGTAAAAGCTAAAGAACACCCGGAACTGGAAGAAGAAGCGCGCGCCGCGTTTAAGCGCATGGAAGACGGCGATCCAGACGACCTAGCTCTGTGGCGTTGGGCGATTGAAGTCAGCATGGCGGAGTTTCAAAGGACCTACGACCTACTCGGTACACATTTCGACTATAACTTAGGCGAGAGTTTCTACAACGACAAGATGGAGCAGGTGATCGAAGAACTGCGGGAGAAGTCGTTGCTGACGCTCTCCGAAGGTGCGCAAGTCGTATTGCTCGAGGACGAAGGCTTACCGCCATGTCTGATTCGCAAATCAGACGGGGCCACACTTTATCCTACGCGCGACTTAGCGGCAGCCCTGTATCGGGCGAACGCACTGCACGCAGACGAACTGATTTACGTGGTAGGCGGTGAACAGCGCCTTCACTTTCAACAACTCTTTGCTGTTCTCGCCAAGATGGGGTACGCTTTTGCCGCACACTGCAGCCACGTCGCCTTCGGATTGATGCTGCTCGATGGCAAGAAGATGTCTACGCGCAAAGGGCAGATCGTTCGCCTTCAAGAGGTGCTCGAAGAGGCGATTGCTCGCGCGCGCGCCATTATCGACGAGAAAAATCCACGTTTGCCTGATCCACAAGGAGTGGCCCAAGCAGTGGGCGTCGGCGCGGTACTATTTAATGACCTCAAGAATAACCGTATGCACGATATCGAGTTCTCACTGGATAAAGCCCTTGCTTTTGAAGGCGAGACTGGCCCCTATGTCCAGTACACGCATGCGCGCGCCTGTTCGGTGTTACGTAAGGCTGGCTGGCTCGCACCTGAAGCCGATTCAGGCGCGGCTTCGCTGACGAGTACCGACTCCCTGCAGGCGATCAACCACTTCGCAGCGCAGGCACAGCCGAGTGGCACAGAACGTCTTGCAGCCCCAGAATGGGAGCTGGCGAAAACCCTATCACTTTTCACACAGACGAGGATACGCGCGATCGACGAGCGCGATCCGTCGCTTATCGCGAAACTGGCGCTGGATATCTGTCAGGCGTTTAACCACTTCTATCACGACTGCCCGATCCTGACTGCAGAAGGTGAATTGCGCGACGTGAGGCTCGCGCTCACGGATGCGACACGCCTCACGGTTCGCAACGCCCTCGCTTTTCTGAACATCAAACAACCGGCGGAGATGTAACTCCGGCCGGTTGTTTGTTTCTTCTGCCCTTTGATAGTCGCGTTCAGTACGAGATGCGTGGGTCGACCAAGCCATAGAGTAGATCGACGACCACATTAAACAAGACGACGAAGACGGCCGCAAAGATTACCGTACCCATAATCACCGGAACGTCAGTCTGACTGATCGCGTTCACCGCCAAAGAACCGACACCCGCATATCCGAACACGTCTTCAATGACCACGATCCCGCCAAACAGTGCCGCGATGTCCGTTGCCCCATACGTCATTACCGGAAGCATTGCGTTGCGCAGTGCATGACCGAAGACCACGCGCCACATACCGGCGCCTTTGGACCGTGCTGTGCGGATATAATCTGAATTCAGCACGTCGAGCATAGAGGTCTTGAGCAAGCGCGCATAGTATGCAGCGCCTGTGATGCCGTAGGTCAACCCCGGTAAAATCACGTACATGATGCCGCCTGAACCACCAGCCGGAAAGAGGTTGGCTTTAAACGCCACCCAGTACAATAGCTCGAGTCCTAGAAAGAAAGGCGCGAGTGAAACGCCAATTAACGTAATCACGTTGAGAGTATGATCTAGAAAACCACGATCCTTGAGCGCCATGATGATACCAGCGGGAATTCCGATAATCAGTTCAAATAGCCAGGCTGCCAATGCCAACTGGGCGGTGAGCCCCAGACGCTGTTCGATCAGCTCTGTGACAGGCATGTCGAGTTGATAAGATTGGCCTAAATTACCGTGTAAGAGATTTATGAAATAACGCCAGAACTGCTCATAAAGTGGAAGATTGAGGCCCATTTGAATACGCAGTTGATTCACTTCTGCCTGTGAAGCCCGCATGCCAAGTATCATCCTGGCCGGGTCTGACGGTAGCGCATAAGACAGCAAGAACGTGATCACGGCAATCCCGATCAGCACTACGATCGCTCCGCCGAGACGGCGAACGATATACGATCCCATCCTCACTCACCTCTCTGATTGCCAAGTGCGGGCGAAGGTACTACGACCTTCGCCACATCCACTTGAGCGTATCCTTTGCTTACTTCGAAATCCACATCGCTTGGAATGGGTCCACCAAGTTCGGATTCAAGTAGTAACCATGGACATTTGGCTGAAAGACAGCTGTAAATGTCGGGTACACATACGGAATCCACGGTGCCTGTTCCATAACCAAGGATTCCACCTGTTTGTAGATTGCATTGCGTGCCGGACCATTTGGCATCGTCTGCGCCTTGTTCAACAGTTTGTCAACGGCCTTATCGTTGAACATCGACGAGTTGTTGACTGGTCGTTGGTTAGAATTCAGCAGTGTGTTGAGGAAGTCCGATGGATCCGGGAAATCCTCGAGCCACGCCAATGTAAAGACGCCTTGTTTGCCGGTTTCGTTATTAGCTAAAAAGACATTCCAAGAGGTCAACTTCACTTTGGCCGAGATGCCCACTTGCTTGAACATGCCTTGTAACGCTTGTGCCGTTAGCGCGTCTGTCGGATTACTATTGTCCGAGTAGATGGTGACCGCTTGACCATGATATCCGGCTTCTTTCAGCAGCTTTTTCGCCATAGTCGGATTGTAGTTATACGTCGCAGAGGCTGGCAGATGCGTTTGATAGCCAGACGGCATACTGATCGGAATCGGTTGATTGGCGATGACGCCGCGGCCATTCACGATTCTAAGCAACTCCTCCTTGTTGACGGCGTACTCCATCGCTTTGCGGACCAACAGGTTGTTCGTCGGCGCAACGCTGCTGTTCAATCCGATGTAGTTGGTCGACACCTGTGTCGTCGTATAGGTATCGCTTTTCCACTTGGATGACATGATCGGCAAATAGTCTGGCCCTGGAATTCCGTTGCCCGCCTGGTTGTACCCGATAAACTGTGTCTGCCCTTGCTCAAAGTGCAAGAGAACAGATTCCGGAGACGAATCCAGGTTGAATACAAGTTTGCTCAGATACGGCAGACCCTTTTTGAAGTAGTGTGGGTTCTTGGTGAACACCCACTGCTGACCTGGATTAACGCTCGACAGTTCAAAGGCGCCTGTCCCCATCGGGTGCTGGGCCATGTAATCATTCTTCGCAGTATCCGGGTGTGCTGCGATGTACTTCGGATCTACAGCGGAGAAAAACGGCATCGCCAAGACATACTGGAACGTAGGACTCGGCTGGGTCAAGGTAATCTGGAGCTCTTTGCCACCGTCGAGTGATTTCATGCCACTGATCGTCTTGGCCTGGCCTTTCTCGAATGCCTCCGACCCGACGATCAGCGGCGCGATAAAGCCTTGTCCGCCAGAAGCCGAGAAAGACAAGACCCGCTGGAATTCAGTGATGAAAGAATCCGCCGTAACCGGGTCGCCGTTCCAAAACTTCGCGTTTTTCATCCAGAAACTGTACACTTTCCCGTTCTTGCTGATCGACCAGCGCGAGGCGAGATCGGGGATGATCGTGTTAGACGTACCTTTGTACGTTAAAAGCTGATCGTACATTTGCGTAACAGCTTCATAGGAAGTCGTGTCGTAGGCAAGTGCCGGATCAAGATGTGGAAACGGCGACGACAAGTCCATCGTCAACGTTCCACCGTATGTGGGCTGTGCCCCCTGTTGTGCCACTGTGTGGTTCACAGGCGCCGTGGCGGTCGGCTGCGTGCTGCAACCTGCCAAAGCCGTGCTCAGCAAGGCAACGGATGCAACCACACCAACGAGGCGCATCTGTTTTTTGGCCATCATTATGTTTCCCCCTCTTTAATAGGTGACGCTAATTTGCCTCATCCCCTGGAACGATCAGCGTACGCGACGCGGGTTAAAAAGTTCGCGCAAGCCGTCTCCCAGGAGGTTAAAGCCAAGTACGGACAGCGTAAGCGCGAGTCCAGGATAGTACAGCATCCACGGCGCGTATTGAAACACTTGCTGTCCTTCAGCCAACATATTGCCCCAGCTGGCTTGCGGAGGCGCCACGCCGATGCCCAGATAAGACAGCGTCGACTCTGCCAACATATTGTTACCAATGGCGAGTGTAGTCAATACGATGACCGGTCCCGCGATATTTGGTAGAATAATTTTGAAGAGAATCCGCCAGTTCGGGGCACCGAGCGCCTTAGCCGCCTGTACATACTCAAACTCACGCACGGCCAACACCTGTCCGCGCACGACACGCGCCGTCACAGCCCACCCCAGAACCCCCAAGGCGATGAATACGTTGGAAACGGATTGTCCAAGTACTGACACCAGAGCGACTACGAACAGCACGAATGGGAACGCGAGCATAATATCCGTGATGCGCATGATGATCGTATCGACCCATTTGCCGAAATAACCAGAGATGATACCGAGTGTCGTACCGATAAAAAGTGAGATGATACTGGCGAATACGCCTACTTCAAGCGAGATCTGCGCCCCTGCTAAGACGCGCGAGAAGACGTCCCGTCCGAGTTCATCAGTCCCCATAATGAACTGCTTGTCAGGCGCGAGCGGAGCGCCATTCATCGCGAGGCCGTTCGGAAATTGATAGTTCGGATTGTAGGGCATGATCTTGTACGCAAATACGGCCATGATCACCAGGAAAAGCACCATGATCCCACCGATAAAAACGAGGGGATACGCCTTTAGAACGCGTACAAACTTGCTCGACTGCTTCTTAGGCGGATACGCCAAGGTCTGTTCGAGTCCACCGGGCGTTGTCATCATCTGAGACATCATGCCCCTCCTTTCGCGTGACCGTAGAGATGGCAGGCAGTGAAATGACCAGGCTTCACTTCTTGCCAATCCGGCGCTTTCAGACGGCACACATCCATCGCGTCTTTGCAACGGGGATGAAAGTAGCAACCCGAAGGCGGATTAGCTGGGCTCGGCAAGTCGCCTTGCAAGATGATCCGATCGCGTTTGGCATCCGGGTCAGGAACCGGTACAGCGGATAGCAGCGCCTGCGAATACGGGTGAAGCGGCTCGTGATAGAGATCATCCGCATCTGCGAGTTCCACCATCTTGCCAAGGTACATCACACCGATGCGATCGCTGATGTGTTTGACGACACTGAGGTCATGGGCGATGAAGATATACGCGATATGGAATTCTTTTTGCAAGTCATCAAACAAGTTCAGCACCTGCGACTGCACAGACACGTCGAGCGCTGAGACAGGCTCATCTGCGACGATCACTTGCGGGCTCACCGCAAGGGCGCGCGCAATGCCGATACGTTGCCTCTGACCACCTGAAAACTCGTGCGGATAGCGATGCATCCGGCTAGGTGACAGACCGACTGTCTCCATCAACTGTTCGATCCGCTTCTCGCGTTCCCGACTGGAGTGTCCCAGGCGGTGAATGAGGAGCGGCTCTTCGAGCGTCTGTTTAATCGTATAGCGCGGGTTTAAAGACGCGTACGGATCTTGAAATACAATTTGCATCTGTCTGCGTAGCGCCCGCAAGTTCTGGCGCGACATCTTGCGGACATCTTGACCAGCAAAGATAATGTCACCGCCGGTCGGTTCGATCAGGCGCAGCAGACTGCGTCCGGTGGTTGATTTACCACAGCCGCTCTCGCCGACTAGTCCAAAGGTCTCGCCTGCCCGAACAGAGAAACTCACTCCATCGACGGCACGAACGTGTCCGACCGTACTGCGAAACAAACCTTTCTTAATCGGAAAAAGCTTTTGCAGATTTGTCACTTGCAAGAGCGGTTCACTCATGCCGTCACCTCCTGGTCTTCAGCTAACCAACACCTTGTATCATGCCCTGGCGTCACAGGCAAGAGTCCCGGCTCTGTCCTGACGCAGCGGT
>JAPNUP010000106.1 GCA_026627345.1 Bacillota bacterium
TGCAGCGTCTCCAAGGCTCCGTGAAACTGTCTGCGCGCCTCCATGTCGTGGCCCCCTTGCTCGTCGCTGCGTTTACGCCGGGCTGGCGTCATTGTAGCATCGGCATGTTAAGATTTCGTCAATATTGTGTTAAGGGTATACATAGGACGCTCGCGCTACCCTTGTTATTCCTCTATTATGGCATAAACGAGAGGCCTGGACGAGCCTTGGCGTCGAAGGCTTCCCCCGCGATCTGCGCGCACAAAAAAGGAGCGTCTATCTCGCGCTCCCTGATCTGCAGCAGCTCATCTCTCTAGCGTACGGCAAACGTGTGTACGCGCTTTCCTCGTTTCGCTAACTGCGAAGCCTGCAGCGTCAATTGCTGCTCCACTTCGCGCAGCTCCTTCAGAATTCCGAATCGCTTGCCGCCGTCCGCCGTGTCAAGCCAATCTCTCAGCAATTGGCGCTGACGGTTCTTCAAACTCTTCAGTTCGGCCACGTCCGCACCTCCCGATCTGGTGTTGCTTACAAGATCAGTGTACACTACCCTGCGCCGAACAAGTTGAAGATTACGTGCGGATTCTGTGAAGATTCCAAGAATAGTCCACCGGCCTTCTCAGAACTTCTGCGGCACAGGTTCAGGTTCCGGCACGGTGCGGCTGCGCAGCGCAGACAACACGGTCGCGATCGCCATGAGACCTGTCATCGTCCAAAAGGCAACGTGCAGCCCCGTCACGAAACCAGACAGAGACGAACTCGCTCCTTTCAGGCCCACCTCAGTCCCGGAAAAAATCGCAAGCATCGCTTGCCGTGGAATACTACTAGTCACCAGCGGAATCGTGAAGGCGACGCTTAGCATCATGCCTGAGTTAGTCGTCAGCGAACGAATACCCGATGCTTCACCCCGAAAGCGCGCGCCTGCAGAATTCATGATACTGCTGGAATTCGGCGAATTGAAGAATCCCGATCCGATGCCGATGACCGTCATCCATAGCGCGAGTTGCCAGTACGGCGCCGTGATATTCGTCACGAGAGCGATCCCGGCGAGCCCAATCATGGTGATGAGCAGTCCGCCAGTCGTCGGAACGGCCACACCCGTGCGGTCGCTCAGCCACCCCGATAGAGGCGAGACCACGAGCATCCCCGCCGCCAGTGGAATCGACAGAATCCCGGCTTGGAGCGCACTATCTCCGAGGGCGCCTTGAAAGAAAAAGATCAGCATGAACATCACCGCCATACGCGCGATCGCGTTGAGCGAAGCCGTGACGATCCCGATCGAAAAGTCTCGCTGCTTGAATAACGGCAGATGCAAAAGTGGGTGTGGGTGCCGTCCTTCTATTCTCAGCCACAGCGGTAGCCCCACGATAAAGCACGCGCCACCGATGTACACAGGGGCCGCCGTCCAGCTTTCAATCGCTCCCCAAGTGAGGGCAAAGAGCAGGCCAGTGACTGCAATCACATAAGTCACAATGCCGTAAACATCGATGTTGCGAGATCGACGTTCCCCATCCGAATGCAGACCCATAATCGCGAGTCCCCAGACGGTAGCCAACACGCCAAACGGAACGTTAAACCAAAACGTCCAGTACCAACCATAGTCTGTCGTCAGCCATCCCCCTAGCACCGGTCCGATGATCTGACCGATGGCCACCACCATGACGTTGACGCCGAGGGCGCGCCCTAGCTCTTGGCGCGGGAAAACGTCCGCCACGATGGCCGTGCTGTTGGCCATGACCATGGCGCCGGAAATACCTTGCAACACGCGCAA
Source organism: Bacillota bacterium (assembly GCA_026627345.1). Classification (GTDB taxonomy): domain Bacteria; phylum Bacillota; class Bacilli; order Alicyclobacillales; family SLC66; genus JAPNUJ01. The sequence goes on from JAPNUP010000106.1 coordinate 1,748, forward strand.
AAAGATCAGCCAGGGAGCAGTCGGTGCGAACCCTGCAATCAACGAGATGATCGTGAACAGCGCCATACCGCCGATGTACATGCGTCGCCGCCCGAATAAGTCGGCCAGACTGCCTGCCATCAGCACCACAACTGTCTGCGCCACCATGTAGGCCAGCATGATCCACATGGCTTGCAGTAAGCTGGCATGCAAACTGCGAATGAGATCAGGCAGCGCAATGATGAGCGTGCTAAAGTTGAGCGCACTAAGCAGTGCACCGAGACTCGTAACCGACAAGATCCACCACTTGCGATTCGCTGATGCCAACGACGCTCTCCTCCTGTCCGGTATCAGACTTTCTTGCCTGCCAGTAAATCCTGCGCACGTCCGAGACGCTCTGCAAAGGTGGTGCGCATCGTCGCCAATCGCTCCATCTTGTCATCGATCGTCGCGAGAATCTTTTCGACTTCCTGCGAAAATGCAGTCAACGCAAGCCGGCGTTCCTTGTCATCGACACTGCTGTGGTAAGTCACACGCAGACGCTCTAATTCATCTTCTGCATCGATTACTGTACGAATCTCATGCAAGGAGTACCCTAGGTATTCCTTGAGACGTAAAATGTGCGCAAGCTTTTCCATCGTCTCTTCATCATATAAGCGATGGCCACCTGCCGTTCGCTCACATGCAGGGATCAACCCCATCTCCTCATAGTAGTGCAAGGTTCGCGGGGTCACCCCCAAGATTTTGACGACTTCCTCCACGGTCTTTCGCTGCGCGGCCATACCGTCACCTCTTGAGTTTAATAGGAATGCCTCTTCACAGGGTATATCCGCAGTATATCATTTTACGTAAGCGTAAGGTATAGATGCGTCTGTCTCAGCATCTTGCAGAAACGTTGCCGATCGACTACAATAAAATTACTCATAGTTAATCAATAGGAAAAAGGGGCGGCTCCGCCGTTATTCAGTTCGGACGGTAGACCCGGCGCTCTCGCGCCACCGTCCACGGGAAGAATAAGCGGCTCCGCCGTTATTCAGAGATAGTAGGTGTTTTTATATGTCGACCATTGGGCAACGGATACGAGAATTACGGATCGAACGAGGACTTACGCAGACGCAGTTGGCGAAAGGCATCGTGACGCCATCGATGATCAGCCAGATCGAAGCGGGGAAGACCACACCTTCACAGCCTTTAATGGAGCGTCTGGCGGCGCGATTGGAGGTCTCCATCGATCAAGTCAGCATGGCAGGCACCCGTGCTAAAGTGTTCTCGACGCTCATGCACATCGTACGGGCCTGCGTCGAGGCAGGCGAATGGGAACTAGCCGAAACCTTGATGGCCGATGATCAGGTCGCAGACCAGCAGACGAACTTCGAAGCGATGGAACTAGCCGGTCGCATTCACTTGGCCAAAGGGCGGTTAGAAGAAGCCAGCGCGTCTTTTTCACGCGCACTTGAAATCGCAAGGGAGCAGGAGAAGTGGCCACTGATCCCGTCCATCTTCCTATATCTAGGACAAACCTACGCCGCGGCCGAGGATTGGCACGTCGCGCTCCATCTGTACAGGCAAGCCAAGGTCTCCGCAGAGCGCTTCCCCAGCCAGCATGGTAACTTGCCAGCTGATATCGCGATTGAACTCAGTCGCGCCTACTTTGCGATCGGCGAACGGGAACACGCAGTTGCAGAAGCGGACTACGCCCGTTCTTTGCTGCTCATTGGCGACAGTGCCAAGGCTGCGGTCCAAGCGTTGGCCCGCCAGGCAGTCGCGCACCTGCATCAGGGCGAGGAGGCCCAAGCGCACAAGCTGGCGCAGGAGGTGGCGGCGAATCATGAGATTATTCACTGGCTGGATGCCACTGCTGAAGCCTTTCTGGTGCAGATTGATCAGTTACTGTCAGATGAGAACTGGCGAGAAGCCGACGCGCTCATCGCCAAAGGCCTCGCGCAGTGCGAGCCTTTCATGGGCCCGGAGCAACGAGCACAGTTTCAACTGGCGCGAGGTCGCTTCTTTGCCCACAAGGGTTTGAGTCGGGATGCGCTCTCTTTCACCGTACAGGCTTTGGCGCTTTGTGAACCACCGACCGTGCCCATGCTGCGACAAGCACTGCTCGTGGCGCGCGCGCTGTGGGATCAGAACGCAGTGGAGGATACACGTTACCTGATGGCCTGGATCGCGGACCACAGCTTAGGGCGTGATGTATCCTATCTGTATGAGGACAGCCCGCTGTGGTCACTCATGGAAGAAGCGGAAGCGCAGCCTACGGCCCTCTAGGGGTGCGTGTGACGGGTGGGTACTTGAAAGTAAGAGAGTGCCTCCCCCACAAGGGATTGTGTCCCCATAATGACGACAATCCCTTGTGGGCCAGCTTTCGCCATCGCCTGACCAATCGCCTCCGAAGAGTCTTGTACATAGTGTGCCGGACACCAAGCCTGAGCCACTTGCAACGCATCCTGAGGAAAATGCAAGTGTGGATTGGCGGCGACAGTCACGTAAATCTCAGCGGCGCGTGGCCCCAGCCAAGCGAGTGCACCGCTATAGTCTTTCTCCCGTGGGATACCCACGACGGCGTACACAGGCCCCTGTGCAAAGCGATCTAACCAATGCGCAACGTAACTGGCGCTCTCCCGGTTGATCGCCCCGTCGATCAACACTTCGGGGTGGTTCTGCCCGGGCGGCAGTAGCTGACAGCGGCCTGGAATGACGATCTGCTGAAAAGCCCGCGTGATCGCATCGAGCGGGACTGCATGGCCAAGAAAGTACTCGACCGTTTCCAGAGCCACTCCTGCATTGTCTGCCTGATGGCTACCGAGGAGCGACACATGCAAGTGCTCGCGCTCCCCATACTGCGTGGTGACAGAGAACCGTACGCCAGTACGATCGGGTCGCACATTCTTGACGCTAAAAGCAAAGCACATCTCGCGGTAGTCGACACCAAGCGTCTGGGCTTCGGCCCGCAGCACACTCTCCGCTTCCGGCCCTTGGCGGCCAACGATGACGGCCCGCATCCCTGCATGAATGACACCAGACTTATGCCAAGCGATCTGCTCGATATTAGGCCCGAGACAATCTGCATGCTCCCATAGGATCGGCGTGACGACAGCCAGTTCCCCAGACAACTGATTGACGTCGTCATAACGCGCACCGCGACCGAGTTCGATGACATTCACATCGGTCTGATGCTCCTGAAAATAGATCGCCGCAATGACAGCAATCAACCCGACAGGCCCAAAATAATCCCGCGGTCCGAATGTGGAGCGAATCTCTTCAATAAATGGCTGCATCTGTGCAAGGATCCGCATCATGTCGCTTTCTTCAATCGCGCGACCATTCACGCGGATGCGCTCTGTATAGTCGATCAGATGAGGACTGGTAAAAAGGCCGACGCGCAGACCCTGACTCTCCAGCAACTCCGCGATCAGCCGGGACGTGGACCCTTTACCTTTACTGCCTGTCACCAAAATATTTCGTGCCTTTCGGTCAGGCGAACCCATCCGGTCAAGAAGTGTCCGCGTATACCAAGGCGTACGCGTTTCCTGGTCATATCCAGTCCCGCGATGCGATTTCGACGAGGTGTAGGTTGCAAACAGATAGCTAATCGCTTCTCGAAACGTAGAAAACACAGGCCTGCCTCCATCAACCTTCGATTTGCCGATATAACGCCACGCGATTGCGCCCGCGCTGTTTCGATCCTAC
>JAPNUP010000029.1 GCA_026627345.1 Bacillota bacterium
CTGGCTGGGGAGGAAGGGATCGAACCTTCGAATGACGGAGTCAAAGTCCGTTGCCTTACCACTTGGCTACTCCCCAATTATGGGGTGAACGATGGGGATCGAACCCACGTATGCCGGAGCCACAATCCGGTGCGTTAACCACTTCGCCACGTCCACCATAATACATGCGCACTTCGCTCGAGCCATTGGCAGGGGCGGCAGGATTCGAACCCACGACATGCGGTTTTGGAGACCGCCGTTCTACCAGCTGAACTACGCCCCTGTACGCAATTGTCATTCTCGAAACGACGCTTTTAGAGTATACATTGGTCGTCCTGAGAAAGTCAAGAGGCCCAGACACAAATCTCATATTCAGACAACATTCGACCCAAAACCCATTACGCCTTTATTACAAATTCAATACACGGAGACACAATTATTGACGCTCTTCGGACAATCTCACTATAATGAGCTAGAAGCTTTTGGCCGTTCATCGCCCTTGGGGAGGCTACACGTTTGTACGTCGACTTGGTCGCCGCTATTATTGCCTTTATCATTGCCTATTCGCTTGTGCCTGTCATGCGGCGCTTGGCCCTGCGTACAGGATTCGTGGATATGCCCACCGAGCGCAAAGCTCACAAGTCCCCCCTGCCGATGCTAGGCGGTGCGGCGATGTTGGTCGGATTCTTGATCGCGACCGTAGTCATTCGTCATTTCTTTCTGAAAGGCGCCGCGAGCACCAACGAAGCTTTTGACGGACTGATCATTGGTGGCGTCATCATGTTTTGCGTAGGCATGGTCGATGATTATGCCAAGACACGCAGTCGCGATTTTCCTGCATGGCCGAAGTTTCTTGCGCAAGTGATCGCTGCTGCCATTCTCGTTTATTGCGGCGCCTCCATTCGCGGCATACAAGATCCGATCCACGGTACATACTACATTACGTTTTCATCTTGGTTTAGAGACCTGATCACGATTCTTTGGATTGTAGGCATCGTCAATGTCTTTAACTTTCTAGACGGTTTGGATGGACTCGCGGGTGGGATTGCAGCGATGTCTGCCTCTACGCTGCTCATCATCTCGATCATCAAAGGCGATATGTCCTCTGCCATTTCTGCCGCCTCTTTGATCGGTGTGACGCTCGCCTTCTTGCGTTTTAACTTTTATCCCGCCCGCATTATCATGGGAGATGCAGGTTCCACCTTTATCGGTTACGTCCTTGCCTCCATTGCGGTGATGGGAGCCTTCAAGTCGGCGACGATTATTTCCATCTTCGTGCCTGTACTCGCTTTGGGCGTCCCGATATTCGATGCTGTCTTTGTGGTGGCACGCCGTCTCATCGAAAAGCGACCTGTCTACAAGGCTGATCGCAGTCACAGTCACTACAGGCTGATGGCCTCTGGGCTCACCCAGATCCAGACCGTCAGCATTTTATATCTGGTGGCACTAGGCTTTTCGGTAGTATCGATCATGATTGCACTGGTCTACAGATAACATCGCACCACGGTCTACGGGTCGAATAAGCGGCTAACGCCGTTATGTCAAGAGACGCGACGAAGAGGAGAGGTACCGTTTTGGTGCCTCTCCTCTTCGTCGCGCTATGCGCAACTACATCCTGACGATCGTTTTCAGCGGTTCTGCGCGCCCTGCAGCCGCCTCTTCAAAGTGCTCGGCCACCTGAGCGAGAGTAATGAAAGACTGTAAGAAAGGTTGAAGCCGCTGTGTCTCTTTGTCGAGAAACTGTAGTGCGGCAGGATACGTATTGGCATAGCGAAAAACACCTCGCAACTGCAACTCCTTTGCGATCACATCAAACGACGGGAGATCTGACAGTTCGTCTCGATGCATCCCGACTAACACGACAGTCCCGCCTGCGCGACACGCTCTGCAGCTTTGGGCGATTGTTCCTTTCGCGCCGCTACACTCAAACACCGTGTCAAACTCCACGTTCTGAAGCCCAGACGGCGTAACTGCTGCTAATCCTAACCCGTGAGCTTGAGCCAACCGTCTTTCACTCACGTCTACGATTGTAGCTGTAGCTCCTGCCGCCTGCGCAACGATTCCCGTCAGGGTTCCGATCGGCCCTGCGCCAATCACGAGAACCCGCTGACCTAGAAGATCCCCTGCCTTGCGGATCGCTTGTATCGCGACGGATACAGGTTCTGCCAAACACGCAGTATCGGCCGTCATACCATCAGGTACCCGATAAGTGAAGCTGGCGGGGTGCAGCACTGTCTCGGCAATCGCCCCGTCGATCGGTGGCGTTGCGAAAAAGCGGACGTCTGGACACAGATTGTAACGCCCTGCCTTACAAGCCTCACAGCGGGCACAGGGAACACCGGGTTCGAGTGCCACCACATCACCTACTTGCAGATGCGTTACCCCTTCTCCCACGGCCTCCACAATACCCGCCGCCTCGTGCCCCAAAATCATAGGCTGTTCAACGACGAAATGGCCAATGCGCCCATGTGCAAAGTAGTGCACATCTGATCCGCAGACCCCAACCGCTTTCACACGGACCCGCACTTGTCCCTGAGACGGTGCTCCTGGGTCGTTCACCTCGACAATTCGTACGTCTCCTGTCCCGTATAGCACAGCTGCTTGCATACGCTCATCTCCTTTATCTGACCCATATCTACGTCACCATCGCGTCAGCCAACGGACCCTTCATCTGCCAAACGCTCTACATCCTGCTCACTCGGCAATACTTCTACACTGCGCAACTTGCGCTCAATCGCTCGCGTGCGTACAGACGCATCATCGATCGTCCGACTCGCTTCTTGCAGTTTCTTTTGCGTCTTTTCGAGCACGTCGCCAAACTTGCTAAACTCCGACTTGACCGAACCTAGCAGTTGCCAAACTTCACTAGAGCGCTTTTGGATACTCAGTGTGCGAAATCCCATTTGCAGACTGTTCAGCAAGGCAGTGATCGTCGTCGGACCTGTGATCACTACTCGATAGTCTCTTTGCAACGTCTCCCATAAGCCCGAACGGCGAAGCATCTCTGCAAATAACCCTTCAATAGGCAGGAATAAAAGTGCAAAATCCGTAGTCAGCGGTGGCTGAATGTACTTTTCTTGAATGCTTTTGGCCTCTTGGCGAATACGCGCTTCCAGTTGCCGGGCAGCCTCGGCAGCCACGGTAACATCCCCTTGTTCCTGGGCTTCGAGTAAGCGCTGGTAATCTTCCATCGGAAACTTCGCGTCAATCGGGAGCCACACCGGCACATTGGCATCGCCTTGCCCCGGAAGCGCAATCGCAAAGTCTACCCGCTCTGCGCTCCCCGCTCGTAAAGCCACGTTACGGCTATATTGTTCCGGACTGAGCAACTGTTCTAGCAGTGTCTCCAATTGAATTTCACCTAGCGTGCCGCGCATCTTCACGTTGGTCAACACGCGTTTTAAATCCCCTACACCAGCGGCGAGTGTCTGCATCTCCCCTAATCCTTTATGCACAATCTCTAGTCGATCACTGACGAGTTTGAATGACTCTCCCAAACGGCGCTCGAGAGAAGCATGCAATTTCTCGTCCACCGTCATACGCATTTGCTCCAGTTTGCGGCTGTTGTCCTCTTGCAGCGCTGACAACTTGACGTCTACCGTTTGCCGTATACTGTCCAGTTTCTGTTCGTTCATCTGCGTGAGCGCCGTCAACTGACTGGAAAATGTGTCGAGCAGTGACTTTTGCTGCAAAGACATCTCACTGATCGCGGACCTCGTATTGTGACTATGCGCCTCCATCCTCTCGCCGGTTTCGCGCGCAAATCCATCGAAGCGATCCCTTTGCTGCGTCGCCATATCGCCGACAATACTGACCAACCGCTGTAACACGATGTCGACAACTTGCTGCTGCTGCGTTGCCTTATCGGTCAGGTGTGTAAGTAAAGCCTCACGTAGTGCGTGTGAAGCCGCTTGCATCTCCTCGCGTTCCAACTTGGATGAGCGTAGCGCCTCATCTCGGCTTTGCGCCGCCTCCTCTCTAAGCAAACGGGAGATTGCCTGCAAATCGGCGGAGCCTTTTCGCGATGACAGAAGAAGAACGACTAACAGGCCTTCTAAGACTAGAGAAACGATACCTACCACCAGGGTAACACTCATGATTCTACTCCTCTCACAAGCATCTGCCTGCAGACGCCTTGCCCAAATCATAGCATAAGGGTGGCGCGATGACGCTAGATCACCGGTTTTCGCCGCCTACGAGACGGCGCAACTGATCAGCGCGCGCAAGCGCATAGCCGACCGTCAAGATGGCGGCTGGAACAAGCATGATCCAGCCGCTGGCGGCGTACACCAATACACAAGGAAGTAGACTAGACAGAGCCATTAGGCGACTGCCCCGATCTCGTAAAATCCGCAGTGCAGCCGCTAGGCTCACAATATAGACTGCCAAGTCTGCCACGCTGACAACCGTCACGAAAGGTTGTAACTGCAACCGCATTGCACCCGCCAGGCAGAGTGCAACCAGCGAGAGGATCCCCATGAGTAGTAAAGACGACACAGGCGTCTGATAGCGCTTATGTAGGCGCGCCAATATACGCGGAAAATGTCCATCTCTCGCCTGTGCATAGATCATGCGTGAAAACGACGCAGTATTGGTATGCACCGTACCGAATGTAATGAGCAGCGCCAAAACAGCCGTCAAAGACGAGAACGCCGGACCGAATCCGCGCGCGACCAATTCACTAAGTGGGGCCAGCCCCATATGCCCGGTATAAGCACGCGTTCCCACTGTAACGATCGCAAGTGCCAGATAGAGCACTGTGACAATACAAACAGCGACGATTAACCCGAGTGCAAGGTCGCGCTCGGGATTTCTGTATTCTTCGCTGAGATTCGTGGCCGCCTCCCAACCGACGAAGCACCAAAAGATCAAGACGGAGGCCGTACCAATCACATGCCAGCCATGAGGGGCAAACGGGATAAACGCGGAGGCGTGCATATGTGGTGCTGCAGCGACAATAGCCACCACCAGTACGACCGCGATGAGACCAGCTAATACCAGCTGAACGGCTCCCGCTAGCTGCACTCCGCGGATATTGAGTAGCACGCTAATGAGCAAGATAGCGGCCGCCAACGCAAGTCGCGGCCAAAGGGACAAGCCGACAACGCTCCCGACGTAATCGGCGCCAATAATCGCGACGATCGGAACGCCGATTGGATACATCACGATGAACATCCAACCCATCGCTTGACTCAAGGCAGGACCAAACGCTTGCGCCACATACGCTAATATGCCACCGGCGTGTGGAATGCGAGTCGACAATCTGGAGAAAGTCAAGGCGATAGGAATCGAGAGAACAGATAAAAAGGCCCATGCGACAATCGCAAGCGGCCCCGCCACCTCGGCCGTGAGTGCTGGAAGTATCAGCACTCCAGAACCTAGTACGGAGCCGATTGTGATGGCGGCAGCGTGTTGCCAACCAAGTGTTCGTTTGAGTTCAGTCATGTACTCATTGTACAGAGCCTGTCAAATGGCGTAGCGCCGCCGTGTCAAAAGCGCATAGACGAGTCCTGCCACGAGAAATCCGACATAAAACGTCAGATCAGCGCCACCAAGTGCTTTGGACACAGGGCCTTCATAGAAAGGACCGTCCATAAAAGGCAGAGACACCACAATCCCAATCAGAAAGCTGATCAACCCTGGCCAGAAAATGGACTGCCTGTTGCGCGTGTCTAGTTCTCTTGCCTGATAGCGCCGCCAGACATAGAAGTCGACGAGTAGCACCCCGGCCCATGGGGTCATCCAGTAGCCAAGCATCAGCAAAAAATTGCTGTAGTTTTGCTCGAATCTGCCTTCACCGAGCAGACTGAGCACCAACCCAAGTACACCAGCGACGGCCGTCAACCACGCGCGCGGAATCTGCAATCCGAGCGCGCCGGCGGTGAGTGCGTTCGAGTATAGATTAAGCGCATCAGCCGCCGTTCCGCCTAAGATAATGGCCACGACCGCCACAGCCCCAAACCCGCCCATTACGGCGTGCAAGGCGGCAATCGGGTCAGCACTCGAAGACCCAGCCAAGACGGCGACTGCCGCACCTACAAGCTCCAGCCACACAGAGGATAGAAAGGATCCCCAAAAAACAGCGCCAATGATCTTGGCTCTAGACGTATCAGCGGGGAGATAACGACTATAATCGGATGCATACGGCCCCCAACTGCCAATATACGAAAAAGCGGACGCCACCATAATGGCAAACATTGGCCAAAGCGCTGTATGCGCGGGATGATAACTTGCCAGAGCTGTGCCATGCGTCAGAGAGATTACGGTCGCCACGGCAAAGACGATCCCGAGCACTACAGACATCACGCGCTCATAGGTGTGTATCAGATTGTGACCGTAAATGGCCAGTGCGCTTTGCACAAAAACCAGTAAGATCGACGCTTCCCAAAATGCGAGCGCTGGAAACAGCACGCGCAAGCCGAAAGAGCCGAGAATGTTGTTCACGGTAAACCATCCGATCGTGCTCACGTAATTCAAAAGCGCAGGCAAAAAATTGCCGATGCGCCCAAACGTGAAACGACCGATGATCAGTTGCGGTGTGCCATAAGATGGTCCCATCGCTGCACACCCACCGAGTAACAGGGCGCCTAGCACATTGCCAAGCAGAATCGAAGCAATCGTCCACGACCACGGCAAGCCAAGACTGATCGGTAGAAAGCCTAGTGCAAAGTCGGCAATGGTGAGGTTGCTACCCAGCCACAGCGTGAACTGCCCCCCTACACCGCCATGCCGCTCCTCTGCAGCCACAGCCTCTACACCAAATGGCTCCACTTGCAAAATGCGCTTCCCGTATCGCGGGTGAACAGGAGATATAGACAAGTCAGTCCCCTCCGAATCTCTGAATAGAGGCGTAGCCGTCTATGCTTGTCGTAGACTGTGACGCAAGCACGCCAAATAAATAGTCTATTCTCATGTATATACACCTGTTTTACGAGAAACGCAACCGCCATGTCCGAATGCCTCGTTTAAGGCAGTATAATGCCTTGCTGTGCGCTCCCACTTCGCTCACCGCGAAAGCGTACAGTCAGTCGCGAGGCGGATGGCGCTTGTATGACCCACTCTGCGTAAGCCGACTGGCTTTTCGGAGGATGATAGCTGCCTTGACTGCCATACCCATCCAAGTGTCCGATGGCAAACGGCGAGCGGCCCGAGATCATCTCATAAGAGCCATCTAGTTCAGCCTGCACGCCTTGCAGCGTCAGTTCTTTACCCTTTTGGGTACTAGAAGTCGGGAGATAACCACCATTGCATACTTGTGCCACAATGCGGTATACCTCAGGTCCTTCTTTCGTGACTTCCACTGAAGCGACCGTCAGTTTCGGAGCTGACAACCCTAGTTTAGTCAAAAAAGCACTAATATTTACACATTCTTCCTCAAGCAGATGCAACGGAGGATTTTGAATCACGTATTTAGGATCTAATCCACCAATTTCGACCCGCCCAAAATCAGGGTGCACAACCGGTGTCCACGGGATGAACCCTTTATCCCCTACTTCCTTGTGCGCCCAAGCGACCATTTTACGATGATCTTCGGTGTGCTCTTCCGGAGTCAAGTCCATCATCCGGCGCATACCGATCTCCCCATACCCGCGTGCCCCTGCCCGACCTGCCAAGTTCCAGATCTCCACCGTAAAGCTCAGTACACCGAGATGATCGTACATCCAATCGTCTCCGGCGCCTGGCATCAATACCTTCTCGTGGCCTGTCGCGAACTTATGAAAGTTAGACCCTGCAAAATAGCCACTTACTTTTGCACCCATATCCGCAACACGTGTGAACAAATGACGGTCTGTCTCAGATAACACAGTGTCGTCTCCAGTGGAAGGCTGACGCAAAATCACTCCGCCTGAAGTGTGCAGCGCCGCGTATGCAGCGATATTCGGATGCGCCACAATGAAGTCTGCAAGGTTGCGCAGTTCCGGTTCCGACAGTGGCATCGTACCGGCACCTGATTGACCACTTTCACCAGCCCAACGAATCGGAAAATTTCGATTGAAATCCATCCCGTAGCGGCGGGCTGAGCCGGATTGTGCGAGGGCAGGCAGTGCACCGGTCTTCGCTACTCGGTCGATGCGGCCTTCTGGGAACACATGATAGTACTGACCGCCGATTTCACCTGGCTGCCGAGGCCGCATCACACGCGGATCGACTTCATCAATGACAAAAGCGCCATCTGGTGACGGCACGCGCATCTGCAGAATCTTGCCGTCATCGTTCATATCTTCCTCGATAAAGCCATCACGCGGCTCACTATAGGGATAGAGATGCCCACTCGAGCGAAAGCGCGCTGGCGTCGTCAAGTAAAGTTCGGCTCCATCGACCGCGATACGCGGAACAATGTAGACGGTGTGCTGATCGAGCAGTTCAGTCGCTTCCGGATCGTGCCCATGCTGCTCCATAGACCACTGCATCCAGTACATAGCAACCGCGTTTGTGGCAACTTCGCCAGCGTGAATATTGGCATCGATGAAGACGGCCGACTTTTGATCGTCAGAACCTGTCTGCGCATTCGTCAAGATCACTGCAGGCATGTCACGCCCGTCCCGGCTTGCGCCGATAGACACCACTTTCATCAAGTGCGGGTACTGATCGGACCACTCGCGCAGCGCCTCTTGCATTTGCTGGTACGTATAATACATCGCTTTCATCTACCAAAACCCCTTTCCACTCAAGTGCAACAAAAGACACTCTCGTATTATACATGGGTTTTTCATAGTGCGGTGCCGTAAAATCAATTTCTGTCAGGCTAGCATTGGGCATACGATTGGATTATCCTTGTACTATCGTTTGGTTAAGGAGCGTGATGGAGTGAACGACATCGTCCGTTTAGGCATTGTCGGACTCGGTAATATTGGACGTCGACACGTGGAGAATGTGCAGGGCATCCCGCGCGCCAAGTTAACAGCGGTGTGCGACGCAGTGGTAGACCGGGCTCACGAATTTGCGAGACAAACGGGAGCCGCTGCCTATACGGATTATAACGACATGATGGCCAGTGGTACGATCGACGCCGTCATCATTGCCGTTCCGCATTATGACCACGCCCCCGTGGCAGTCGCCGCATTTGCAGCCGGTATCCATGTGCTGTGCGAAAAGCCGCTAGCTGTGCACGTCGCGGATGCGGACAAAATCATCACGGCCTACGAACAGGCGAAAGAACAGCATCCTTCCCTTGTATTTGCCATGATGTTTAACGAACGAACCTTCCCGATGCATCTGAAAATCAAAGAAATCCTATCCTCCGGCACGCTTGGTCAGTTGATTCGCGCGACGTGGATCAACACCAAGTGGTTTCGCACGCAAGCGTACTATGATAGCGGCAGTTGGCGTGCCACGTGGGAAGGAGAAGGCGGGGGTATCTTGACCAATCAGTGCCCTCACAATCTCGATATGTATCAGTGGCTATTTGGCTTACCTCAGCGCATACGCGGCCATGCGCACATCGGCAAGTACCATGACATTGAGGTCGAAGATGAAGTGACCGCCTATTTTGAGCATGAAAATGGGATGATCGGTCACTTTATCGTCTCCACCGCCGAATCGCCCGGTACCAACCGTCTCGAGGTCGTCGGTGAATACGGCAAACTGGTCTTTGAAGACGACCAGTTGCGCCTGTGGCGCAATGAGCAGTCAATGCTCGTATACAGTCGCGAGACAGATGCCATCTGGGGGCGTATTCAGGCGAATGTAGAAACGATAGACGTCAACCGGGATGTTCCGTCCGGCCATGGACTGGTCGCAGCGCAGTTCGTGGATGCGATTGTGGATCACACGTCGCTGATTGCCAAAGGCCATGAAGGCCTCGGCTCAGTGACACTCGCCAACGGCATCATGCTATCCTCGTTTCTCGATCGGGTCATCGAATTGCCCTTTGACCCCGCGTTATTCGAAGCAGAATTACAGGCGCGCATTGAAGCGTCAAGGAGGCGTCGCGGATGAAAAGAAACACCATTGCCGCACAGCTTTACACCTTGCGTGATCATCTGAAAACCCCTGAACAGATTGCAAGCTCACTGCAACGCGTACGTGCGATCGGATATGAAGCGGTGCAAGTATCTGGCCTCGGCCCGATCGATCCTGTAGAGCTCAAAGCCCTGACCGATGATTCTGGGCTCCAGATTTGCGCCACCCACGTTAGTTACGACTCACTCAAAAACCACCTGCCCGATGTCATCCGTACGCACCAGCTATGGGCGTGCGAGTATGTTGGCCTTGGCATGTTGCCTGAAGTCTACAGAAACAGCAAGGAAGGCTATGAGGCGTTCGTACGTGAATTCTCGGAAATCGGCCGCCACTTGGCGGATCACAACCTGCACCTCGTCTACCACAACCACGATCTGGAGTTCGTACGCTTTGACGGCGTCACGGGCTTGGATCTTCTCCTGCAAGGTGCAAGTCCGCAGACGTATAGCCTTGAGCTCGACACATACTGGGTTCAAGCTGGTGGCGCGAGTCCAATCGAGTGGATCGAAAAGGCGGCAGGTCAGCTCAAGGTGATCCACCTCAAAGATATGGCGGTCGATGGACGAACCGCCGTCATGGCGGAGATCGGAGAAGGCAACTTCAACTGGCCAGCCATTATCGAGGCTTGCCGCAACAGTGGGGTGCAGTGGTATGCCGTGGAACAAGACGTTTGCAAGCGCGATCCGTTTGAAAGTCTTGCCATCAGCTTCTCCTATCTGAGCAATCTGTGCTAAAACTGGCCATCTGTTAAAAGCGTAGAGGTGGTCCGTGCACAAAAGGAGGAAGGTAAGCGTGCAATCAAGTACTGAACAAATCGTTGGGGACGCATCCTACTGGATGGAGTTCGACTTTACTCACGAGATGGGCTATCAGGAATGGCGCGGGATGTTCCTCGAAGCTGGCTCATTGAGTCAGTTCTTCAACGCCTATATGGTGCAGTTAGCCGAGGGACAGTCCATGGTTTCGACAACGCCTGTCAAGCTGAGTCTCTTTGACCATGCGATGTATCTCGCCCCGCCCTTGGAAGAAAGAGAGTATTACATGGAAATCCCGCGCACCGCAGCCGCTCGCGGTCGCCTCTACTTTACCCTTCCAAAAGGGCAGACCGGCAGATCTCTCGAGGGGTACAAACCACCGCTGTCCACGTGGCAAGCACTCGATATCTGGACGGTCATGGGCGGCGTCGATACACAGACGGTGGTGACTCTACTGTGTGAAGCCAATTTTCGCACCGACTCGAAGGAATATCACATCACGCGATGGACCAAGATGATGCAGTAAAGGTGTACGTACAAGGGCGGCATTTTGACGAGCTATATACGCCGCGTCCAGTCCTCGGTTTGCGATGATGCGAGGACGATGTCGCTCGTTGATAAATGAGAAAGAGACGTATGAGACATCCTTGCTTTTCTAGGAGGTACGCGCTTGAAGACGATATGGAAGGTACTTGCTGTCGTTGCTGTGATCCTGCTTGTGGTGATCGGCATCAAAATGGGTTTCGCTTTAACAAATATGAATTTCAGCTAGGTCACTATGTTGACCACGGAGGTCATGATGTCTGACGTTTTAGAGGTAAATGGTATTCCTGTTTTGGCATCCAAAGCTGACTTGGAGACTGGTCATCCAGTCGTCATCGTCATTCACGGAATGAGCACTACAGCCGAGACGCTGCGCACAGGCTGGCCCGATCATCAACGAGACGGTCTGACGCGCGTATACTGGCGGCTGCCAGTGCTACGCCAAGAGCGCGACACGGTCATCGCACGCCAGAAAGAAGATGTTTTTCGCTCGCTCTTTTGGCCTGTGGTCCATGAAGCGCGTCAAGAATTGACGCAACTGATCGCCTCTCTCGGGCGAACGAAGGTCGGACTGTTTGGCTTTTCTATCGGTGGACTCATCAGCCTCTGGGGTGCGCTCGACAATCCCCAGGTCGCAGCCAGCGTCGCGGTCGGCGGCGTTCCCTACCTAGATTACCTTTTGAACTACTTTCCCGATTACGACTGGGAGGCCCCAGACGTAAAAGCCTGCCGTGAAGCGATCGATCTGCGTAGCTACGTGTCAACGCTCGCGCAGAAGCCCACGCTCGTTTTACACGGACTGGCTGACGAGCAGGCGAAATGGGAATGGATGAAGCATTTTTCCGATGCGCTGCTTTTGCATCCTCAGTCACGTCATGATCGTCGCTTGTACGATCATGTGCAACACAGACTGACCGGCGCAAGCGATGTGCGCGAAGAGGCCGACCTTGCCAATCTGCGTGAAACTGCCACGAACTTCTTCATCCAACATCTCAGTGAATAACAGTCCTATCATGATATCGCTCTTGCAAGATCACTCTGGCTTGTGCCTATGGCGCATAGCCGGAGTTTTTGCATAAGGGCGAAAAAGATCATCTTCCTCACTCGCCGTGACCACGGTTCATGCAAAGCCGTACATTGTCTGGATGAAAGCGGCGCAGTGCAGAGGTGATCCGGTGGCACAGGCAGATAGGTCAAAAGGAATACACTCCTCGATCGCATACGTGATCAAGGAGTCGATGAACAGCCTCCTTGCGGAGCAATCGCCGGACGGCGCTTGGCATCACGGCTTCGAGATGGGTGTCATGCCGGACGCACAGACGGCCATCTTTCTCTATGTACTCGGACACACTGATCCTAGCTGGCTCGACGGGCTCTTGGGAAGGATCGCCCAGGCTCAACACGCTGACGGTTCTTGGGGGCCATACGACGGCGCCTCAGGGGATCTATCCACAACCGTCGAGTGCTACTATGCGCTTGCCATCTATCAGCGATGGGTCGGGCGTGAGTGTGAGCAGCGACACGCCGAGTCTTTCATTCTGAAAAATGGAGGACTGCGCGGCTGCCGCAATCTGACTAAAGTCTTACTCGCCATTGGCGGCGAGCTTTCGTGGGATGATCTACCGAGTCCAGCTATTTATACGTGGCTCTGGAGTCGGTTTTCTCCGATTCAGATCCGTGATATGGTGACCTTCACACGTTTACACGTCGCGTCGATCGTGATTCTGTCTACCTTACGCTACGTATCACCGCGCGTGGATCAAGCTCTTTTATCCCATTTGCTAGGGCCATGCCACACCAGTGCGCGGCGCAGGCGCATCCTTCCGGTACCCCGCTTCTTGTTGACAAACTGTCTGCAATACTTGTATAGCGAACGGGAACAAGACGGTACGTTAGCAGGTTACCATTCTGCCACCTTTCTGTTTTTGTGCGTGCAAGAAGCGCTCCCTAGCGACGCTCCGCTCGCTGATACAGCTGCAACGATCGCGGCTGTCCGGCGCGTATGGGGATGCCCTTTCGGAGAAACACCGAACCACCAACAAACCTGCGACGCCCATGTGTGGAACACCGCACTCACACTAGGTGCCTTACGTCATTGTAGATTATCTGGTGATCATGAGCAGTTGCGCAAAGCTGTACGATTCCTCGCAAGCAAGCAACACATCACACAGTGGAACGCCTATGATCGATCCTATCATCCAGGCGGCGGCTGGGGCTTTTCGAGTAACAATACGCGCCATCCTGACATCGATGATACAGTCGCTTGTCTAGAAGCCTTGCTGAACATACCGGACTATCCTGTGAGCGATTGGGAGCGCGGCTTGACGTGGCTCTTGTCGCGTCAGAACCGAGACGGCGGGTGGTCCGCATTCGATCAAAATTGCGCGAAAACGTGGCTGGAGCGGATTCCGGCGAATGACATGCGGCATGCGATTGCAGATCCTTCGACCCCTGATCTAACCGGTCGCACGCTGGCTCTGCTACTTTGTTCAGGGGCTCGCTCCAGTGAATCACACGCTGTGCGAAAAGGTGTGCAGTTTCTCCTGCGCACACAGGAGAAAGATGGTTCCTGGTACGGCCGGTGGGGCTCCACATACTTGTATGGCACTTGGTGCGCCATCCGCGGCTTGTCTGTCGCATCCGCCACTGCCGACGGCCCTCGCGTGCAGGCGCTGACACGAGCGCGAATGTGGCTCTTAGATCGGCAAAATACGGACGGCAGTTTCGGAGAGTCTTGTCAAAGCGATCAATTGGGGCGATATGAGCCACTCGGGTATGGCGTCGCCTCGCAAACAGCATGGGCACTCGATGCATTTGTTCTCCTGTATGGACAAACACTGTCGGGAACTGAAAAAAGAAAACTGCGATTGGCCATGGACCAAGCGGCCAACTGGCTGGTGCGGACATGCGAACATGGACAATGGCGAGAGGCGATCCCCACCGGATCCGCCTTTCCAGGCGCCTTGCACATCCGCTATCACCTGTACCCGAAATTGTGGCCACTTTATGCACTCGCCCATTACGAAAGTATACAAAATATGGGGTAGGGAGCCAAAGAGTAGCGCCCCCTTTCCCCCGTGCTACATGCCTAAGATCACATCGAGAGCGGTTGACGCGTCTTGTACAGCGCGCCCTGGATCATGCGCGTATGGCATAATCTCAGTGGTCAAATAATCGTCGTATCCGACGACACGTAGCGCAGACACCACAGCAGGCCAATTCACATCTCCGCTCAACAGGGGGACAAACCCGTGAATATTGCCGATCTGCAGCGAAAAGTCCTTCACGTGCACTTTGACAATGCGTTTACCAAGCGTCTGAATCCACTGATCTGGATAACCGAAATTCAGGACATTGCCGACATCGAAATAGACACCTACGTGCGCGGACCCGATCTCCTCGACGTACCGCGCCATTTCCACAGGAGAAAGCAAAAATCGATTCCAGACGTTTTCGATCCCGATTGTCACACCGCATGCTCCCGCGTCCTCAGCGAGTACTCTCACTTCTTCTTGACTACGCAAGAAGCACTCTTCATAGGAGGTCGTCTCATTGACCAAGCCGGGTACCACGAGTACTGTCGAGGCTTTCAAGGCGGCAGCCAACGCAATCTGCTGACGCACAATATCTCGCGCCCTAGCACGTATCGTTCGATCAGGAGAGGACAACGGCCACTCCCACAATAGGCCGGTCGAGACACTAGGGAGATGAAGGCCTATATCCACTGCAAGCTGCTGGATCGCGAGCGCCTCTTTTTCCGTTGTATCGAGGGTCAACCCCATGTCACCGGGGACGGAGAGATTGAGCTCCACGCCGTCAAACGATGCTGCCGCAGCTACTGCAAACACGTCACGCAGCGGCAGACCTGTGGGAAAGCACCACTGATTGACTGCTTTTCTCATCTATTCCCCGCCTCTCTAGAAGCGAATCTCCGCCTGTTGCCGTGACGATTCGGCAATCCCGCACA
The DNA here is from genome assembly GCA_026627345.1 of Bacillota bacterium. Classification (GTDB taxonomy): domain Bacteria; phylum Bacillota; class Bacilli; order Alicyclobacillales; family SLC66; genus JAPNUJ01. The sequence continues at coordinate 15,208 of JAPNUP010000029.1, forward strand.
GCATGTCGATGACTGTACGCCCTTCTGTTACGTTGCTGATGGGCGTTTGACCCGTTCGGACGCACTCGAGAAAGTGATTGATCTCCCGCTCGTAGTATGCTCCCATGCCGACGACCGGTTTGGTCTCAGTCAAGACGCGGTGCGCGACACTATAGTAGCGCAATGGATCGAGCGACACGCCACCTTTAGAACCAAAAATGTCGACTTTCAGAGCGTCGTCCTGCTCGCCATTGAGTGACCATGCCACCTCGACTTGCAATACGGCACCGGTATCAAAGCGTATGAAAGCCGCTGCAAAGTCTTCCGTTGTATAGATTTGGTTGTCTTCATTGCCTGCTGACTGTGCTTGCCAAGTGTTGATAAAATCGAGGCCGTCATTGCCAATCCCTTTGTGCAAGAATCCGCTCACACTGATCGGTCGTGGGGTGCCCATTAACCACCAAGTGAGATCGAGGGCATGAACGCCGATGTCCATCAATGGACCACCACCGGAAACCTTAGCATCCGTGAACCAGCCTGTGGGAGAGCCCCGTCGGCGCAATATGCGCGTCTTGGCATAATAGAGTTCGCCGAGATCCCCTGCCTCAACAAAGCGCTTCAGCACGGCAGCATCCTCCCGATAGCGATGCGTCATCCCAACCATCAGCGTCTTACCGGAAGCGCGCGCCACGTCTTTGAGCCGCGCGCCTTCCTCGCGCGAGAGGCCCATAGGTTTCTCCAATAACACGTGCAATCCGTGTTCCAAAGCATAAACCGCTAACTCGACATGTGAATTGTTCGGCGTACAAATGCTTACGGCGTCGAGTGTAACGTCCTCAACCATGGCCGCCAGACTGGCATACACGTGTGCCGTTGCGACCCCGTGATCGGCAGCGAGCTTCTTCGCCACCTCCCTTACACGGCTTTCTTCCGGATCAGCGAACGCAATGATCTCTACATCGTCGCGTCTCAGATAACTCGGGATATGACCTGCCTGGGCGATGGCCCCCACTCCGACGATACCTACGCGCAGCTTTTCTTGCACGGCTCCCACTCCTCGACCTATGTATTTGTATCCTTAAGCTTGTCTTCAATCTATTCGCTCTTCGTCATGAACTTACCTGCAACGCAGCAAATCTTGCGAATGTTATAATAACGTACAGATGCAAATTCGCGAGGAGGGCTGCACATGGGTAAAGATCACGTGACTTTCGAGCGTCACGTTCGACCGGAGCGTCTGCGCCCTGGTGACACCATCGGCATCATCGCTCCGGCAAGCCCGACCTCTCGTGACGAGCTGGCACGAGCACTGGCGATCTTCTCTACGTTTGGCTATCCTGTTCGCTTGGGTCGCTCCGTACATGAGCACGTAGGTTATCTGTCTGGGAGTGACGCTGTGCGCGCATACGACATTCATACGATGTTTGGGGATGATGAGGTCAAGGCGATCGTCTGTTTGCGTGGGGGTTATGGTACGCTACGGCTACTCAATCTCCTCGATTACAGCTTCATTGCTAGGCATCCTAAAATATTCGTCGGATACAGCGATATCACCGCCTTGCACGTCGCCTTTTCCCAGCGTGCAAACCTACTGACCTTTCACGGTCCGATGGTTGCGAATCTGGCAGCCCGACAGCCCGATATGCAGTCCTGGCACATCCTGTTCGACCTGCTCAGTGATCCGGCAACCTTCCCTACCTACTCCGGTGATACGCCGCGCTCAGGGGATGGGGCTTGCTCCTTTACAATTCACGAAGGGAGCGCACAAGGCGCGTTGACTGGCGGCAATCTTTCTCTTCTGGTCAGCACACTAGGCACGCCTTATGAGGTCGATACACGCGACAAGATCCTGCTCATAGAAGACGTGGATGAACAGCCCTACCGCATCGATCGCATGCTGACACAGCTGTTGCACGCAGGGAAACTGCATGCTGCTCGCGGGATTTTGTGTACGGATTTCAAGCGCAGTGAGACGAGTCCGCAACAGGGCTGGCGTATCGCAGATGTGTTGTCCGACCGCTTGTCTAGCGTCCCTATTCCTGCCTTCTATGGTCTGCCCGTTGGCCACTGCTTCCCTAATTTTACGCTGCCGATCGGTGGACTCATTCACATGGACGCAACCGCCCGCCAAGTGAACTTTTTACAAAGTTGTGTGGACTAGTGCTGAGAGCCGTACAGATTGCGTGAGCAAACCGTGTCTGTACGATAGCCTTTCCTTTGGCCTAACTGGAGAATCGTCTACAACGAGGAAAATGAAACCACATATTCTGAAAGGCAGAGAGGTATCGCGATGTGCAGGATTGCGCTCGCCGATCCTTTGCGCAACGTGAGAGGAGGTGGAAGAGACATGACTCTTGATCCTCGACTCGTCGGCGCATTTCGCGCGCGCATTGCGAACCCGCTATACTGGCGGCGCGCACATCAGTGCCTGCGTTGCTATTCGCGTGAAGCTCTGGCTACACCCGATGGGTGCGCAGCTCTCGTCGATCACATGAGTACCGTGATGAACGTGCCGCTGACTCCAGGGCAGCGAGCAGGTGCCGTGAACTGGCTATACGCCCAGCGCATAGACCCACGCCACCCCTGGCATCAAGCTCGGATGTGGAGCGTCGTGCACGGGGCTTAAACCCTAAGAGGGGGCCTCACCCAGAGCGCCCCCTCAGCCTTTTAGGCCGCCACTGCCTGAGTAGGCGCCCTCCATGAATTGACGCTGAGCGATCAAAAAGATGATGAGTACAGGTAGAGTCGTGTAAACGACAGCCGCCGACAACCCGACCCAATCTGTCCCATTGGTGCCGAGAAAGGTCGCTAAGCCTACTTCTATAGGCTGAACAGCAGGCGTACTTGTCATGATATAAGGCCAAAGAAAACTGTTCCACGATCCAATGAAAATGTATAGACCAATGGTAATCAGGGCCGGCCTAGCCGAAGGCAAACCAAACTGCCACAAGAATCGAAAGCGACTGGCGCCATCGATCTGCGCAGCTTCCCAGTATTCCACAGGAAAGCTGAGAAAGAATTGACGCAGCATAAAAATGCCAAATACAGAAGCCCCCCAGGGAACGATCTGCGCCCAATACGTGTTAAGCCAATTCAAATTTTGCATCAAAATATAATCCGGTATAAGCAACACGGTTTGCGGTACCATCATGATGGCGAGAAAACCGCCGAACAGAATAGTCTTTCCTGGAAATTCCATGGCGCCAAAGGCAAAGCCCGCAAGCAAAGAAGTCACGAGCACCAAGAGTGTCGTCGCAAAAGCGATGAACACCGTATTCACAAAATATTGTACCCATGGGGCCTCTGACCACGCCCGCACGTAGTTGGCTACGTGCCAGTGTGGAAGAAAGATCGGTGGATACTGCAGCGCCTGCGATTGCGTATTCAAGGATGTCACAATCACCCAATAAAAAGGGGCAACAAATAAAAGCGCCACAACGACTAAAATGAAGATACGAAGGATGTTCAGAAAATTCCCCTTAACCGTACTGCCACCTCCACATCGAAACAAAGGGAGCCCGCGCACGGGCGCCCCCTTTTCGCGAACATTGCCTCACAAATGAAGCTGACCTTGACATTACTGTCCGCCTAGTGCCTCTTGCGCCTGTGAAGCGGCTTGCGTCAGCGCCTGTTTAATGGGCGTATGCTGACTCAGTACTTCAGTAACCGCGTTGCCGATATAGCCAATCGCCTGTTGCAACCCTGGAATCGGTTCTTGCGGACGCGCGAACTGCAATGACTCTGCGGCAATCTTTTGGTACGGGTGCGTCTTAAAGTAAGCGGTCATGAGCGCATCTGCCGATTTGCGCACGGGCAGATAACCGGTCTGTTCGGCCCAATATGCCGTTTGCTTGGGCTGTGCCAGGAAGTTCATAAACATCCAGCCCGCTTGTTTCTGCGCTGGCGTCGATTTGGCGAACAGTACGATGTTGGTTCCTTGCATGATATTGCCTTGCCCTGCAGGACCTGACGGCATCGCAGCGACTTGCATGTTAAACTTGCCGCCGACCGCCTCGACGTTATACGGGTAAGAAGCAACCGTGCTCAGGTCAAATACGGAACGTCCTGCACCGAGCGCAGTCTGGCCAGGATAATTGCTTCCGAGCTTCAGCGCGCCTTCGTTGTACAAGGTTTGAAAATATTGCATGGTGCGTACGCCAGCTGGGGAATTGAACGCTACCTTGCCCTTTTGGACGACATGTCCGCCGAACGAACGCAGTACAGCCATCCATAGATACGTGCCGTTGGCAGCGGCGGTCGGATTGCCTGGATCGATGCTCAGCGCCCAGTCGCGCTTGGCCGATGACGTCACAGCCTTGGACACCTTGGCAAAAGCCGTCCATGTCTTCGGCGTTGCCAGATGCAACTGTTTCAGACGAGTGGCATTGTAGTACATCACAAAGTCACTTTTGTTAAACGGAAACATCCACATCTGTCCATCGGAGAGGTACTGATCCTTCCAGATACTAGGCCAGAAGTCCTTGCGCTGCGCGGCTGTCAAACCACCTTTGCCAAACACGTATGGTGTCAGCGGTACAATCGCCTTCGCTTGCGCAAACTCAGCAGCCCAATCCTCGTAAGCCTGACCGATCGTGGGTGGATTTTGTGCAGCTACCGCCGCTTGCTCTTTGGTCAAAAGCACGCCGTAACTAGGCTCCGGCATCAAACTGACCGTCACATTCGGATGTTGTTTCTCAAACTCTTTGACCAACTGTGCAAGTGCAGTCTTCTGCGTGCCTGAGGACATCGCTTCTGCGAATGTGATCGTTACTGGTGCCGCGGCATGTTTCACATGCGCTGCAGCAAATGCCGTACTCGCGACTCCTCCCCAACCAGATACCACCAAAGCCACTGTCGAAAGCGCGATCGGTGCTGCCATGAGTCCTTTTTTCACAAACCATTCCCCTTTTCTCTATATAACGGCGTAGCCGCTTGGATTTCCCGCATAAAGTAGTGCGAGAACACCACACGATGCTATTGATAAAAAGTGCGCATGCGAGACAACCGTAACTGGACAAACGTCAAAACTGCAATGATGGCAAATAACACGACTGCCATAGCTGCCGCATACCCTGTGTGATAGAACACGAAGGCTTGTTGATATAGGAAAAAACTCGTCGTCGTCGTTGCGTCTATCGGCCCACCTCCCGTCAGCGTAAAAAATTGCGTAAACGCCTGTAAGGCGCCTACGGTGTTAATAATGACGACAAACAGCGTAGTCGGCGATAACATCGGCCAAGTCACGTGCCAAAACTCTTGCCACGCATTCGCGCCATCCATGCGTGCAGCTTCACCAAGTTCACTTGGAATCGTCGTCAATCCGGACATAAAAATGATGACGTTAAACCCGATACCGTGCCACAAGGTGTACAAAATCACAGACGGCATGGCAAACCGCTCCGACTGCACCCAACCGATCTGCGGTAAGTGAACGAGTTGCAACAGCGCATTGAAAAGTCCGAACTGCGGATTGAATAACCAAAGCCATACGATGGAGGTCGCGACTATCGGTGTGACATACGGGATAAAAAACAATAGCCGCAAGAGTCCTCGGCCACGAAAAGGTTTCATCAGCAAGATCGCGAGCAACAGCGCGCCGAATACGCCGATCGGCACCGATCCCACCACAAAGTACAACGTGATCAGCAAGCTATGCCAGAAATTCGCCGAAGTCAGCAAATGTGTGTAGTTTTGCAATCCGATGAAAGTCGACATCGACTGATTAAGAAAATTCCAATTAAAAGTGCTGATGTAAAGCACAAACAAGGCCGGGGCAATGGTGAAAACTAAAAAAATCAGCATGGCAGGTGAGAGGTACAAGTACGCAGAGATAGCTTCTTGGCGTTTTCTACGGCGATTCATATAAACCCTCTTCGAAAGATATGTAAAACCAAGCGAAAACAGATTCCCGATATACGGATCTCATAACCAACTGTGATCCCTCTCGTAGTCTATCAAACTGCCTCTCGGCTGGCAAGAGCTTCATGAAGTCTTAACACGCGCGCCATAAGAGGCGTCGTGCTTGCCTGAAATACCAAAGTCGTAAAGATAGCCAGAACCGTGACCGACAGAAATACATGACCATCAGGCACATGCGCACTGATCAGGACACTGACGAGTGTGACGGCGATCACTCCGGTTTCTCTTACCCAGCTAAAAAAGACGATTTCCCGAACCTGCCAATGGGCCTTGCGATCGGGGAGCAGGCAGGCGACAACGGTCAGCGGTCTCGCTACCAACACGAAGCACAAGACGACGAGTTGCGCAGGCAAGAAGTACGTAAGAATCTCCTTGATATCAGCCTGACTGCCAAGCAGGGTGAAAATGAGCATTCTCAACAAAAGACTAAGCCCCTCCATGGAACGCTCTCGCTCTTCTTGCCTGTCTTCTTGCTTTAGCATCGACAGCGAGAAGTGACGCGTGTTCCCGATCACCAATCCAGCGACAAAAACACTCATGAAGCCACTGGCAGATACAGACTGCGCCAACGTGTATCCGGCGAGTGCCGCCATCAGGATCAGTAAGGACGGGTACGCACGAAGTTGGACTCGCGACTTGGACGAAAGGAGGTAAGCCGCCACTGCCCCTACTGCCGCCCCCACAAGCGCCCCCCCTACCGTCAAGCGCAAAAACATGTAGACGAGCCCTAAGTGTGACACAGGCCTCTCGCCTGCTACAAAAGTGAGCACGAGCACAGTGAGAACGGCGCCCGTCGCGTCCGTAAAAGCAGACTCCGATATGATGGCACCTGAGAGTCGTCTTGATAGTGGCAGTTGATGAAGAATCGGCACGATGGCGGCAGGATCAGTCGAGGCAAGCAAGGATCCCAAAAGGAAGCACAGCATCAGCGGTATGCCAAAAATCAGGTGCACCGCAAGCGCCACTACAGAAGCAGTGATCAGGATACCAAGCGTCGACAACAAGGTAACGGTGAGCCAAACCTGCCGCAAGCTTTGTAGCGATGTCGCCATGCCTCCGTGAAGTAAAATAAAGGAGGCACCGAATAGCAGCACAGTCTGATTAAAAGTACTTGCAACAGGCACATCGATGAGGCCCAGTACACTTGGACCGAGCACGACCCCGGCCAATAAATAAAGGGCGACGTCCGGGATCCGCCATCGACTGGCCGCCTGTGTGCAAACAGTACCTGCGGCTAAGATGACAAGGACTGTCAGCAAGCGATTCATAGCGAGTTGCAGAGCTGGCGAGTCCATCTGCCTTCCTCCCTCTCCTTCACACAAAAAGAGGATGCAAGCAGCAAAATCGCTGGCCGCATCCTCGGCAGATCATTTTAGATGGCACGACGGAGCGTCTCAAAGTCAGCGTCGCTCAGTGTAATCGTCCCTGCTTGCATATTTTCCTCGAGATGTGCCACGGATGCCGTACCGGGAATGGGTAACATCACAGGCGAGCGTTTGAGTAACCAAGCCAGTGCAATCTGCGATGGCTTGGCGTTCAGACGGTGGGCCATTTCGTCTAGCGGTCCGCCTTCTTTCGCCAGCGCTCCTGTCGCCAGTGGAAACCATGGGATGAATGCCATCTGGTGCTCCTCGCAGTACGTGAGCACAGGCTCGGCGTCCCTTTTCGCCACATTATAGAGATTTTGCACAGAGACGATGCGTGCGATCTGACTGGCCGCCTCGATCTGCGAAACGTTCACCTCGCTCAACCCGATATGGCGAATTTTCCCTTCTTTTTGCAGCAATGCGAGTTCCCCTACTTGGTCTTCCAAAGGCACCAACGCATCTATGCGATGCAACTGCAACAGGTCAATGCGCTCGAGCCCCAAATGGCGTAGGCTCAGCTCGACTTGTTGACGCAAGTATTCAGGTCGTCCCACAGGCCGCCAATCATTCGGGCCTGAACGCGTGAGGCCCGCCTTGGTCGCGATCACGAGATCCTTGGCATACGGATGCAGTGCCTTTTTAATCAACATCTCGGATACAAAGGGCCCGTAAGAGTCAGCCGTGTCAATGAATGTCACGCCCAATTCCACTGCACGCTGCAACACGCGAACACACGTTTCCGGATCTTTCGGGTCCCCCCAGATGCCAGGCCCAGTCAGTTGCATAGCTCCGTATCCTAGTCGCTGCACGGTTAAGTCACCGCCAAGGGCAAATGAACCGGAACGCTTTGCTAAGTCCGCTTGTTGCGTCATATGTATGCCTCCTCACAGATGGGCCAAGGCGTCCAAGTGCCTACCGCCCTCTTTTCAATTGTAGCACAGCTTTTTGACCCTCGCAGTCATTGACGGATAGGAGATCGACTGCTATCATAAAGCTATCAAACGACGAAAGGGGGTTGGTCATACTTTTGTGTACGTTACTTGTAAGACCATACCCCAACCTAGCGGCTTGACGGTTGTTGGGTAACGGATAGGCGTGAGCGATTGTGCTCACGCCTTCTCGCTGTTAGACTGGAACAATGACTACATATCCCCTGAGGAGGTCGCCTGTCATGAGAACCATGAAACTCGGTAACAGCCAACTCGAAGTGCCGGTTGTAGCCGTCGGCTGTATGCGCATCAACACGCTCAGCAAAGCGCAAGCGGAGAAATTTATTCAAACCTCGATGGAACTCGGTGCCAACTTCTTTGACCACGCCGATATCTACGGCGGTGGCACGTGCGAGTCGATTTTTTCGGACGCGATCAATATGTCGCCAAGTGTCCGCGAACAGATGATTTTGCAGACCAAGTGCGGCATTCGCAAAGGGCAGTTCGACTTTTCCAAAGAGCACATTCTAGAGTCAGTCGACGGTAGCTTGAAACGACTGAAAACGGATTATTTAGATGTACTGCTGCTCCATCGGCCTGATGCGTTAGTCGAGCCAGAAGAAGTAGCTGAAGCATTCGATCGCCTGTCCGCCTCTGGGAAAGTCAAGCACTTCGGGGTATCCAACCAAAACCCGATGCAGATCGAGCTGCTGAAAAAATCCGTCAAACAGCCGCTGATTGCCAACCAACTGCAGCTAAGCATCACCAATGCCACGATGATTTCTGCCGGCATCAACGTGAATATGGAAAATGAAGCCGCAGTCAACCGAGACGGCAGCATCCTCGACTATTGCCGCTTGAACGACATGACGGTACAGCCGTGGTCCCCGTTTCAATACGGCTTCTTTTCCGGGGTGTTTCTCGATAACCCTGCGTTTCCAGAGCTCAACAAAACCATTGATGCGATTGCTAAAACGTATGACGTCAGCAACACGACGATTGCGATCGCTTGGCTGTTGCGCCATCCGGCTCACATGCAACCGGTGACCGGTACGATGAACCTGACGCGGCTCGCGGATTGCTGCAAAGCGAGTGAAGTCTATCTGACGCGCGAGCAGTGGTACGAAATCTATCGGGCTGCAGGCAACGTGCTACCGTAGAGAACCTTTACCGACAAATCCCTTCAGGCAGGTGATCCCGTATGACAGGGATGGCCTGCCTGTTTTTTTGGGTTCTTTTGTAAAATTTCTGGTATACGCTTGTGTGCTACGAGGGAAGATGTGGTTAGGGAAAGGATTGTGAGTAGCTACTACGTATATACTGGAGGTGACAATCGCCTTGGTCGTCGATAGCCTAGATACCGGGTTGCGCATCTTGTTTATCGGATTCAACCCCTCCCCCGCTTCTGAAACTTCAGGCCACCCCTATGCGCATCGAAGCAATCGCTTTTATCGTATCCTTTATGAATCAGGCCTTACCCCAGTCTTGCATGCGCCGGCAGAGCATCGCGACATGCGGTCTCTCTATGGCTACGGATTCACCAATATCGTTGCGCGCACCACTCGCCGAGCAGATGAACTGAGCACCGAAGAGTATGCGGCAGGCAGACAACTGGTCATTGAAAAACTAGAGCGCTATCAGCCGTTCATCGCGTGTTTCGTCGGCAAAGGAGTGTACCGTCCATACGCGCGTAAAAGTCAGTTTCCCTACGGATTTCAAACCATCCCTGTCGTGAACAGCATACGGGAGTTTGTCGGGCCAGCGACCAGTGGCTTGGTACGCATGCCGCTTACGGAACAGGTGGCCATCTACCGACAACTGGCAGACGCCCTAGAAGCGGACTAACACCACTGCACGCCCGTGTCGTCCTTTACTCGGTTTCAGCGCTACTCGGCAAAACAATCTGTACGGTTGTACCCTTCCCTAGTTGACTCAAGATCGTCATATTCCCTTCATGCAGATCGAGAATTTTGCGACACACCATCAAGCCAAGGCCTGTGCCTTTCTCCTTTGTTGTATAGAAAGGCTCTCCTAGTCGCGCAAGGCGTTCTTGTGCGATCCCCGTACCTTCATCGCGAATCTCAATCAAGACGTGTTCGACGCGCACCTGGCAGGTAATCCAAATGCGTCCGCCTGACGGCATCGCCTCTACAGCGTTTAGCAACACGTTGATCAACACTTGTTTGAGCTGGTTGGCGTCTGCCAACACGTACCCGGAACAGTGCAGATCAGCGATCAATTGTACCTTCGCTTTGAGCGCCTCCGGGGAAAAAAACGAGATCACTTCTCCGACAACCGCATCGATCGAAACGCGCGCACGTTGCGTCGCTTGGGGTTTTGCGAGCAACAGCAGCTCGCTTAAGACCCGGTCGACTCGTGTGAGCTCTTGCAGTATCATCTCAACATAAGGAATCTTCTCAGGTGACACTCGCTCATTCAGGAGCTGAACGAAGCCTTTGATTACCGTCATTGGATTGCGAATCTCATGAGCAATGCCTGCTGCCAGTTGACCGACCACAGCCAGTTTCTCAGACTGAAGAAGGCGCCTTTCCACCTCTTTTTTCTCGGTCACGTCTTGCACGGTTCCGAACACTTTCAGCACGCGCCCATGAACGACCCCTGCATCCACTTGGTAGATAACCTCACGGATAGAGCCGTCCGGTCTCACCACGCGCAGCTCGGTTTCTGACGATCGCCCGTTTCGGATGGAGTGCTCCCGTGTTTTCATAAAGCGCTCTTGATCATCCGGGTGAATCACTTGGCAAATCTCTTCGAACGTCACTCGTTGCCCAGGAGTAAAGCCGAAAATCGCAAACATCGTGTCAGACCAATTCACTGTGTCATGCACGATGTCTAACTCGAAGTGGCCTAGTCCAGCTATGCGCACGGCTTGATTCAACTGCTCGGTTAGCTGTCGCTGCTGTGTAATGTCGCGCCCAATACCCAGCCAGCGCACGATCGCGCCTGCACTGTTACGGCGCGCTTTCAACGTCGTTTCAAACCAAAGGTAATGCCCATCTCTGTGTTGAATCCGGTTGATAAAGCGGCCGACATCGTCTCGTGCCGTTAACTGCTCCAGAAAGAGGTGTAAAGAAGGTAAATCATCCTGGTGAAAGAATCGGTCGTAGTTCCATCCGAGGACTTCCTGCACTTCGTAACCGAGTAAGACGTGTACAGCTGGGGAGACGTAATCGATTAAGCCGTCTGCGTTCGTGAAGGTGATCAAATCACTTGTTTGCTCGGCCAAGAGGCTAAAGCGATCTTCCGCCGCCAGTGACTCTTGCTCTCTGGCGTGACGCAACGTGTTATCGCGAAGGATCCCGATCATCCTCGCAACGCCTTCTGTCTGCACTCTCGATACCGTGAGCTCTACGCAAATCTCACCCCCGCTTTTATGTAACGCCATGAGTTCGACTGGCACGCCAACGAGCCGTGATTCTCCCGTCTTCACAAAGCGCTGAAAACCGGCGTCATGCGCATTTTTATAGCGGTCAGGGATGAGTAACGACAGTTTTTGTCCGATCTGCTCTTGTGCTGTATACCCAAGCAACTTTTGCGCGGCCTGATTCCACAGGCGGATCGTCCCTTCATCATCCGCGATAATCACAGCGTCAGCCAAAGCATCAATGACAGAGACTAGTACCGAAGTTGGTACTGACACTTCCATACTCCCTTTCACACATCCCGATTGTATCATCAACTCAACCCACATAAATTCGACGTAATTCGACAAATCCCTGCCGTCTTAGACCTGCATTGATCAACCAGTCTTTGGATATCCTGAGAGGACGTCAATTCAAGCGGAGGAACACGCATGCTACGCACAAAGGGTTTTGCCACCGTGTCAACGAGTCATCCATTCCCTTCAAAGGAACGAAAAAAGAGCGGGTCGCTCCGCACAGGTGGGCTCGTACTAGTCGGGATCGGAGGCATTATCGGTGCCGGTTTTTTTCTCGGGTGTGGTGTTCCCATTCAAGCGGCTGGACCGGCTGTTTTGTTGTCTTTCTTACTCGGCGGGCTGATCACATCGCAAGTGACGGGCGCTTTGACGTCGATTGCTACACGGCACCCGGTGGAAGGTTCCTTCAAAGTCTATGCTGATCACTATATAGGACCTTTTGCAGGTTTCATGGAAGGCTGGGTGTACTACCTCACTGGCGTCATTACCATTGCCAGCGAGGCGGTGGCTATGGGGGTGTTCACGAAGGTGTGGTTGCCAAGCCTGCCACTATGGATATCTTCTTTAGCCTACTCTGGCATCATTATCCTGATCAACGCATTTGGCGTGCGCAGTTTCAACCGCGTAGAGTCTTTCATGACCGTGGTGAAAGTGGCAGCACTCGTTGGCTTCATTGTATTCGCAGTGTTGACCATCACTGGCGTCCTTCATCACGCATCAGTGCAAGCGACAAGCCCCACAATGACCTCGTACGCCAGTCCCTTTTTTGCACACGGCTTCAGTGGCGTCATGCAATCGATGCTCGTCGTGATCTTTGCCTATGCAGGCATTGGCGTATTTGCCACAGCAGCGACTAAAGTGGATAATCCGCAAACGATCGAACGAGGTGCCGGGCTCACTGTACTCGTCTTGACACTTTTATACATCGTGTCTATTGCGCTCCTTTTGTGGATCCAACCATGGCAGTCGATTTCCACTGACACCAGTCCCTTTGTCCTGGCCATCCGCCAACATGGGGTTGGATGGATGTCTGATCTTTTCAACGCAGCGATCCTGATTGCTTCATTTAGCGTCATGGCCGGTTCCGTCTTTTCATCGGCGCAAATTCTGTCGAGTCTCGGTACCGCCCGCGAAGCACCAGCGTTTGTCTCCAAAACATCAAAACGCGGCGTGGCCTATGGCGCCCTTCTTTTCACAGCTGTCGGCATCGGATGCTCGATCGGTGCTGCCTATCTGCTTCCAGCTAATGTGTACAACTTCCTCATTAGCGCCTCTAGCTTCATGACTTTCTTTTATTGGGTTCTTATGCTCTGGACGTTCTTACGCTGGCGTAAAACAGACGAAGGGAAAACGAGTCGCGCTTCCTTACTGGCGTTCGCTGCGCCTTACGGCACGTGGATCACGATTGTCTTTATCATCGTGTTGACCGCTTACGCACTATTCGACCCGAGTCAGCGCATCGCCTTTTATGCCTTTCTCGCGATCGTAGTCGTGCTCGCTGTGTCTTATCGATTTGTCTCGAAATCAGGGAAGTTAACGCAGGGAGCAAGTGATCCGAAGGAATGGAGCTAACCGATCCGTTTCCGACCACGGATGGCGAGAGCGACGCTCGCCATCCCGTTTGATGGCATGCGTTATCGCGTACTGCCGTGCGCGGCCATCGCCGCATGGTACACCTGCTTGATCGGTACATCATGCGCTTTCGCTGCACGCTTGCAACTTTCAAACTCAGGCGCGACGTTGGCAATATTGCCGTCGTGATCCCGCGCAATCTTGACGTCGATCTCGCCAAAAGGTGTCGCGACCAGTACGTTTTCGCGATCGAGTACAGAGCGCGATACAGGGTACATACGCACACCAATGGACGTCGTTTCCCGGTGAATGAGGTCGATCAACGCAAAGCGCTCCTCAGCTTGGCAAAGCACATGAAGCACGAAGCCAGGACGGCCCTTTTTCATGTAAACAGGGGTGACCCACGCATCTAGGGCACCCGACTCCAATAGCCGAGCGGTGGCGTGACCGAGCCATTCGGGATTCATATCGTCGATATTGCACTCCAACACATAGGCGCTTTGTGCGTCCGTGAGATCTGGTGCCTCCTGCCCGAGCTGAATGCGCAAAACATTGGCGACTGCAAAGTCCTTGTAACCAGCCCCATAGCCGATCGCCGTTACTTTCATACGCGGCCGAGGACCACTCGTGGCGAGTGTGCGCAACAAGGCTGCTCCCGTTGGCGTGACTGTTTCGCCTAGAACCCCTGAGGAATAAGTCTCAAAACCTTCTAACAATAACGCGGTGGCAGGAGCCGGTACAGGCAGGATGCCATGGGCGCAGGTAACGGTTCCGCCCCCCACTTCGATCGCTGAAGCGATACAAGTGGGCATACCGGCCAAATACCAGCCTGCGATCGCGCCTACAATATCCACTATGGCATCAAGCGCTCCCACTTCGTGAAAATGGATTTCCTGCACCGAGCGGCCGTGGATCCGAGCTTCGGCCTCTGCCAGAGCGCGAAAAGCCTGCTTGCTCTTCGCGACCACCGGTTCAGGCAAGGTACTCGCATCGAGAATCTCCTCGATCTCCCGAAGTCCGCGGTGCTCATGGTTGTGCTCATGGTTGTGCTCATGGTTGTGAGATTCGTCGCCGTCATAGTGGGGCTGCTGATTTGCGACCACCACATCGACCTTGCGCGCGCCAATGCCTTGCTTGTACACTTTGCGCACCGCAATATCCACGCCATGTAGCGCTAAGCCGGCCAGCATCTCCCGCCAAGCCTGTTCATCGATTCCAAGATCTAACCATGCACCTAAGAACATATCGCCACTAGCGCCTGCCGTGCATTCTATATAGGCCTTTTGCAATCGTTACACCCCTTTATTTCTTTCACGCCCTGACCGCCAAATGATTGATCCGGCTCGCTGCGACCGCGGCGCCAAAGCCATTATCAATATTGACCACTGTGACGCCAGATGCACAGCTGTTTAGCATCCCTAGCAGGGCGGACAGCCCACCAAAGTTGGCTCCATACCCGATGCTTGTCGGCACAGCGATCAGCGGTTTGTCCACCAAGCCACCCACCACGCTCGGCAGGGCCCCTTCCATGCCCGCAATGACGATCACCACTTGCGCGGCCGCAATTTCAGGCATCCGGGCAAAGAGGCGATGGATGCCGGCAACCCCTACATCTGCGATCAAATCCGCATGATTCCCTAAGAGTTGTGCCGTATAAACCGCCTCATGAGCCACCGGCAGATCAGACGTACCTGCGCAAACAACCGCGATACGACCCACCTTAGCCCTAGGCCTCGCCTCCACGACCACCAAACGCGCGAGTTCGTGATAGACAGCAGTTGGGGCTACCTCACGAACATCGTCGTAGACTTCCTGTCCGACGCGCGTGACGAGGATGGCATCTGCATCGCGTCGGTGCAGGCTTTCTACGATCGCTACAATCTGTTCGCGCGTCTTGCCTTGTCCGAAGATCACCTCAGGCACACCTTGGCGCAAAGCACGGTGATGATCGACGCTGGCAAATCCGAGATCTTCCGTATGTAAATGTTTGAGCCTTTCTTCCGCCTCAGGGACGGATACTCTTCCGTCTTGCACCGCTTGTAGCAAATCGCGATACGTACTCATGAGGCGGTCCCAGTAGCAGGTACATTCATCGATCCGGACCGGTAGCCTGCCAGATCAAGACTAACAAACGCATACCCCAGCGCATGCAAAAAAGCATGAATCTCTTCTGCTCGTCCGGCTACTTTGGCAATCTCCTGCACTGGCACCTCGATGCGCGCATGATCACCGTGATGCCGTACCCGCACCTGTGCAAAACCGAGATCCTTCAAAAAGTCTTCCGCTCGCTCGACCTGTGACAACGCCCCAGCCGTCACGCGCTCACCATAGGCCAACCGCGAAGACAGGCAAGCGCTCGCCGGCTTATGTGCGACTGAAAGCCCAAAGTGTTCCGCCAGTGCCCGCACATCCGCTTTCACAAACTGTGCCTCCGCGAGTGGCCCGCGAATGCCGAGTTCACGTGCCGCGCGCATGCCTGGCCGAAAATCTCCAAGGTCATCGAGGATCGCTCCATAAAGGGTATACGCCATGCCTTCTTCTCGCGCAACGTCCAGTAAATCCGAAAACAGCGTCTGCTTGCAAAAGTAGCACCGATTCAAATCATTTCTCGCGTAGTCTTCATTGTCCAATTCCCTCGTGTCAATGACGCGATGAGCCACGCCAATGTCGCTCGCCAACTGCTTGGCATACGCCACTTCGCGCTTTGGCACACTCTCGGACGCCGATGTCACCGCCAGAACCTGTGCGGGTCCCAGCACCTCGACGCACGCGGCCACAAGCACTGCGCTGTCTACTCCGCCTGAAAAAGCGACTAACACTCGCTTCATAGGTGCAAGAATGCTGCCAAGCTGCCTGTACTTTTCCTGCAAGGCTGTGTCCATGCGATCTCCCCCGTCTGCCAATAACGGCGTAGCCGCTTATTTTTCCCGTAGACGGTGGTGCGACAGCCCCACCGTCTCTCCTTTCATTATAAAGGATCAAGGGGCGACATGCGCAGCGCCAACATCAAATGTAGTTCAAGTCATCTGTTCGCGGCAAAGGCAAGTCGAGCCCGTCGCGACCGAAGAAAAAGCGCGACAGATCGCCGAAGCCTTTGAGAATCTTACCATCGGCGTCGATACGCAATGGCGACGCACCCGCTCTCTCATTGTCTCCGCCTTCCCACGAGACCTTCCACTCATCTTGCCGAACCTCTAACAATCGCACCCGAGCACCGTACCGTTCTTCCACCCAAGGCTGACTCTCTTTTATCAGTAGATCCGGGTTCAGGATCCGGATCGTACCTTGGTTCTCACAAGGGGTTGAGACTGTCTCGCGATCGTGCAATATGGCTCGCGCACTGAAATCCTCGGGTTCAACATACAGTTGGGCTTGCGCACAGTCAAAATGGCGCATCGCAGCTTCAAGTAAAGCCGGAAGCGCACTACGCGCCCCTGCCCACTCCAAAAGATGAGCCACGCCGTCCTGTGAGGGAAGGGCAATCGCGTACGCCACCACCTCCTGTCGCAGTCGCGCGACAAACATCTGAGGAGGCGTCGCTGTAGCGCGAAAATGGGGTGCGCGAAGTGTCGCTAAGAGACTGGCCATCTGCGCGGGCGTACGCGAGAAGCGCAAGCGCTCGGCTTGATACACCCTTGTCGCCTCGTCCGCGACTCGTTCAGGCAATGTGGTATCAATCACGATTCCATCTGAGCTCTGACCGCGCCCTCTGGGTACAGACATAGAGAGGTAATTGCCGAAGGTGACGCACCCGATACGCCTGTAGATAGACAGATCTCCTGAAACCAGCAACACGCTTGTGCTCATTGAGAAATCCTGCAGGATCTGTTCAATGGCAGCCGAAGCCAGTTGTCGCTTGCGATAGTTAGCCAAGGTGCATACAGAGCCCATGGAAGCGACACTGATGCGGGCACTTCCGACTTGCACAATGCCCGGCATCATCCCGACCAGGCAGACTGGTTCATCCACGTCTGCGGCGAAATATAGATTCGCTGCATTGGTGCTCGAAAACATTGGGCCAAATTCCAAAGGCATACCCGTTCCTGGAACAAGCGTGGGACGAAAAACGCGATCAGACAGTTGTCCTAATCGGTCTATATCGCCTGGAACCGCCCGCTTAATCACCATATCCATCCACAAAACCCCCTATATCCGGAATAACGGCGTCAGCCGCTTATTCTTCCCGTATACGGTGGTGCGACAGCACCACCGTATAAAAAAACGGGTTGCACGCCACTGGCGCACAACCCGGCTTAGTACCCGCACATGTCCTTGGCGCTGATCACATTGCGCCAGAAGCACTCTGCTGGAGTGCCTGTCCGCGAACATCGAGCGTCCTCATCAACGCAGGAACGCTGGTTTCAAGGAGGTATGTAACGGAATCCTGCTTACCGTTGGCACCTTGTTTCATTAACTGTCGTTGATACTGCACAATCAGCTGATCCAATCGCTGGCTGGCAGCGACGACGTCTGAATGTGTCAGCGTTCCTCTTTCTTGCGCCAAATCTATCATCTGTTGACGCAGATACCCCAGCATATCTAACCCCTGTTGCACCATCATCGCTCCGATCCATGCAGACCGGCCATCATAGGTCATAATACCCGTAGATCCGTGCCTTTGCGTCCCTGTTTTTCAACGAGGTTTGCCCTAATTCGATTCATTTTGTACTGATAGACAATATCACGTGTAACCGCTCGAAGAGTGTCGGTTCTTGTCGGTCACACAAATAACACATATTGTCCAAATCCTATACAACTTCAGTTATCCAGTTACATCCAATTAAAAAGGTCCGAATGGTGACGCGAATGCACCTGCAGTGGCCATCAAATCTTCACGTTCCTGCTTACCCATCTGACGATACAAAGATACTGCCTCGACGATTTTCGGCAATAAGCGGACATCGCCTGCGCTCGCTAATCCGGTTACTTCAGGATGGGATAAGACGAAAGATACGCACTGATTGATGTACGCCTGTTCATCAAAGGGCTCATACCACGTGGCGTAGCGTTTGGAATCCTCAGTTGGCCAAGGTCCGCGCGCCACTGTCTTGATGGTCATCAGTCCAGCATCTTGACGCTTCACTTCGGCCACAAGCGCTTCGTACGAAGTGCGATAAGGTTCATTGTTCTCCAGGATAAAGTTAAGCGGGGTCAGTACAGTGGCAAATGGGAACCGGCGCAAAGCTTCGAGGTGAACAGCCGGAGCCAAGTGCCCATGTCCTGTGATGCCGATCTGTTTGACAAGCCCCTGTTCCTTGGCTTGAATCAGAGCCTCGAGAGCACCACCGGCTCTCGTACATAAATCCAACTCCTCAAAACTGGTCACTGCGTGCAACTGAATCAAGTCAACATCATCAACTTGGAGACGCTTTAAAGAACGTTCGATCGAGTGCCAGGCGCTGTCACGATCACGATCGCCAGTCTTAGTGGCAAGGAAGATCTGCTTGCGAATCTTTGGCATCCATGGACCCATACGAAGTTCAGCTTCACCATAGGAAGCGGCGGTGTCAAAGTGATTGATTCCGGCGTCAAGCGCAAATTGGATAGACTGATCTGCTTGATCCTGAGTGACTTCCCCTAAACTCGCCGCGCCAAACAGTACGACGGAACTCATATGACCGATTCGTCCTAACCTTCTCATCTCCATAAAGCGTCCTCCTCAGTCCACATTTTGGTTATGCCTCTTTCATGAGTATACGCCACAGCAAACCCGACTACCAGTAGCCACTCGTTGCTCCCTGCCTGCCGATTATGCTATCGTTTTGGCCATACCCGTTTTGATAATCATATCGCCGCCCGTTTTACCCTGATGTCGAAGAAAACAGAGAGCCGGTGCACAAAGATGCAAAGGAATGACACGCACACAGCCTCTCGCGAGGTTTTGCGCCGTTTGCTCCATGACATACCGCTACCGTCTATGATCAAGGTGCGCCAACGCTTTGATCCCGCACACCTGACCGACCCAATCAATGACACGCGCTCACAGTGCGCGACTGTTGGCGCCGAGCGCATACAGCCTGGGCAGCGCGTCGCCATCTGCGTCGGCAGCCGCGGTATCTCCCAGATCGCAGATATCACGCACGGTGTGATCCAGGAATTGCTCAAACTTGGCGCGTTCCCTTTTCTCGTGCCCTGCATGGGTAGCCATGGTGGCGCTACGGCACAGGGGCAGGCGCAGGTTTTGGCGCATCTAGGGATCTCTGAAGAGACAATGGGTGTTCCTGTCCGCTCTTCCATGGATGTGGTACGCCTCGGCGCACTTGAAAGCGGCCTCCCTGTCTATGTCGATCGTATCGCTGCCACCGAGGCGGACGCCATCGTTGTGATTAATCGCATCAAACCACATACAGCCTTTCGTGGTCCTGTGGAAAGCGGCATCATGAAGATGTTAGCGATAGGACTCGGCAAGCAGCAAGGGGCCGAGGCTTGCCATCAGTTGGGCTTTCGCTACATGGCAGAGAACATCCCTGCAATGGCTCATATCATCTTGAATCAGCTTCCCATTGCTTTTGCGGTTGCCATTGTCGAAAACGCCTACGATCAGATTTGCCAAGTAGAAGTGTTGACCCCGGACAAAATAGAAATGCGCGAACATGAGTTGCTCGTAGAGGCTAAGGCGCGGATGCCACGTCTTTTATTCGACTCACTCGACGTTCTGGTGATCGATCAAATTGGCAAAAACATTAGTGGAGATGGCATGGATCCTAATGTCACAGGTCGCTATCCGACACCTTACGCCGAAGGCGGTCCGCAGGTTTCGAAGATGGTAGTATTGGATTTGACGGCTGAATCACAAGGTAATGCCAACGGCGTTGGGACCGCAGACTTCACTACGCAGCGACTGGTGGACAAGACTGATTGGCCAGCCACGTACTTAAACGGTCTGACGTCTACTGTCTGTGCGCCAACGAAAATGGCCACGGTTTTAGAGACAGACCGATTGGCCATCCAAGCGGCCATCAAGACGTGTAACATCCTGGATTACGCAACGTGCCGCATGGTGCGTATCAAGGATACGTTGCACCTCGGAGAGATGTATATCTCACAAGCGTTGCTCCGGGAAGCGGAGGCTCACCCGGATATCGATATTCTCGGTTCAGCGGATAGTCTCTCTTTTGATGAGCATGAGCAACTTGAACGCGCCTGGTAAGTGTGCCTAAAGCCCTCATTTGTCTCAAGCACAGGCTGAACATGACCATCTGTCAAGACAAGAGCGGTTTCCCCACCAGCGTGGGAAACCGCTCTTGTCTTTGTCCTTCTTGCTTGCCCTACCAGTTCACAGTAACCGTCGCTGGCGCGACTTGGCCTGCACTCATAGCAGAGGCGATAAACTGCACGCTGTCCGGCTGTGCATCACTTACTGTAAAGACCGCTTCCCCTTGACTGTTAGTCGTAGCGAGCGTCGAGGAGGCGTTCACATTCGTGTTTCCATAGTTAAGCGCGACCTGCTGACCTGCGATCGGTTGACCTTTGACATCAGTCACCGTCGCTGTGAGTTGTACTGACTGCCCTGGTCCTGGATTGCTGGGCGAGGCCGTAAACGTCATGAACATAGGCAGCGGGCTTTGCAGATCAGCAATCAGGTTAAACACGTCGGGCGTCCCCCAGCCAGTCACAGGATCCCAACCTGTGCCAGCGCTATACGCGCCGTTGTTGCCTTCCGTGATATCGTGAAAAGCAGTCGCATACTCACCAGTTTGACAGAGTGAGAACCAAAGTGGATTGACAAATCCAAGGGATTTTCCCAGCGCCTGATCCGCCAAGGCAGTGATCCCAGCCCACTCTGGTGCGGCAAAGGAGGTTCCACCGTAACCGGAGTTCCATGCACCTTCATAGTAGATTTGATAGCCGGTCAAAGGATCAGCATTGAGGGCCACGTCGGGCAATCCATTCATCAGCGTCGGGTCGGCAATGCCAGCATTTTGCTCCCATGTAGGCTCTTTGAAGTAGGCGCTGTATCCACCACCGGATCCCCATCCAAGCGCCGGATTGTACGTCCAGGCTGTTTCCTCTACGCGACTGTCATCATCCGGGTTCAGATACAAGGAGGTGCCACCGGCCGCCGATACATAAGGATCAGATGCAGGGAAATCGACAGTTGGCGAGGACGTATTGGGATCGTCATATGCGGCGCTGTCACCAGATGCCGCGTAATTCGAAATCCCTTCTGCCGCGGCCTGCATAAATAGATCATTTTCTGCATTCATAAAAGAAGTCGGCGTCTCGTCTTCAGGCGCTCCCCAACTGCCTGTCATTACCTGTGCTTTATCCTGCGAGACGATGTGCAAGTACGTGTCGATCATAGCCTGCAGACTCGGCCCAGATCCCACGTATTCGAGAATATTCGCGCCTGGCGCCATAGCGCCTGACTCTTCTGCATCAAGAGTCGACTCATCAGAGCCACTAAACGATGGACCGCTTGAGAGCCAATCGACCGGCACGATGGTCAGCGTTGGCTGTGCGGGAAGACCTGTGTTTTGCCAAAAATACTGGACGTCAGAAGGGGTAAGATCGGCAAGTGTCATGATGGCGATCGTCTCGCCTTGCCCTGTGATTCCTTCGTTGTAGACATTGTTGAGATCGTAGGCCGTATGAATGTCGGTCGGCAGGTAGTACCCAGGTAAGTCCGTTCCGGTGGGAGTCGTCCCGACTTGCTGACCACTCACATTCGCATGAAGCACCATCGGCTTGACCACGGTTTGATCGGACAATCCAACCACACTTGTCACACTTGGCGCGAGCGACCCTGGTAACAATGGCTGACTGGTCGCACTGAAGAAACTCAGAGTTGGCGTCTTATACTGATCCACTGACACGTGAAAGGCTTGCTCGATCTGAGCCGCTGAACCAGACGCCTCCATCATGAGCCCACCGGGGTTAGTCGTTACAGTCAGTCCTTGCGATTGTAGGTAACTGCTCATCGCGCTATAGTCGGGACTACCAAATTTGTCGCCAATCTCAGAAGGCGTCAAGTAGCTGCGATTGGCGAGTGGTTCACTTTGCAGTTGCTGGACATAAGCCGCCAACCCAGCTGACGGCTGCATGGCCACGGTGACTTGCATCGATTGTGAAGCAGGCACGCTTCCGAGGTTTACAGCGTCGGATGGCACCGACAGCACGTCGCTTCCGACTTGCATCAGATTTGTCGCAGCGTAGGCGCTGACAGAAAACAGTGCTGTCGACAACAGCGTAGTCGCCGCGCCTACCATAGCTGCGCGACGAAGTGTTTTGGCCACGTCCTCATCCCCTTTGATAATTGACTCCACAGCTAAAAGTCTAACTGATTCGCGTGGAGTCAACTATTGCCCAAAGGTATAGA
>JAPNUP010000038.1 GCA_026627345.1 Bacillota bacterium
CGCGAGGGGTCGGCAGTTCGATCCTGCCACCGCCCACCATGTATTCTCATATGTAGTATGATCGTCGCGGGGTGGAGCAGTTGGCAGCTCGTCGGGCTCATAACCCGAAGGTCGCAGGTTCGAGTCCTGCCCCCGCAACCAAATTTCTTGGGCCTATAGCTCAGCTGGCTAGAGCGCACGACTGATAATCGTGAGGTCAGTGGTTCAAGTCCACTTAGGCCCACCATGAGATGCAGCTTTGACAGGGACATCCCTCGATCAAGGCTTTTTTTATTTGTCAGGTTCTACCGGACAATCCTTGGCGCGTAACCTTTCTTGAGTGCAGAAGGAGGCGTGCCGAGTGGATGAGATGATTCAGTTTCTGGCGATCATGGCCGCTTTGTCGACAGGGGCACAGGCTGTTACGCAGCAGATGAAAAAGCGGATCGTCTTTCTTCACATGCAAGCCAAAGCGAAGCCGAATGACAGCAAGTTTGATGAAGTCTATGAAGAAGCGCTGCGGCGGGTCAACATCCATTTCCTCGCCGGCGTGAATGGGACGGTGCTCGCGGCTGTCGCGCAGGTGCACCCATTGCAAATGTTAAAGCTCAATCCGATCTGGGCGAATACGACACCGCCTGTGGTATCAAACACACTGGATTATGCGGCGGCAGGTGTGCTCGTGGCGTACGGTGGACCGTGGTTTCACGATCTGCTTGGCGTCTTGCGGGAGTATAAAGTACAGTTGCGGTCAGTGGCCAAGGTCAAAGGTTGAGTGTATGTCCTTTGCGCAGTTCACTGACTTTCACGATCCCTATTTCGCAGTGTTGCCATTAGGTTCTTACCCCGATGTACTAGGTAACGACAGCTGTTCAAAGTGTGGGCGCCATGAAGCGGGAGTCAAAGCAGGGACGCGTGCCTTGACTCCCTTGCCATGAGTTCGTCTTCGCAGGTTCCTTTTCTAGCTTGGCCTTAGGGAAGGGTGTCCTACAAGGGTGGTTGGCGGCTGGTGTATGTCGATGTCATGCAAATGGATCTTTGCGGCAATCCGCGGCCTACATAGTGACAGGGTCATTGACGAGCGGCAGTAGAGCCGCATATGTTTGACATCATGATAGACGCTCGCTAGAATGGCTTCCATAACGTCGACACTACGTAGTATAATTGAGACAGGTATTCTGACACTAAAGGTCAATTGTGGCCGTTGCCTGTCTATATCAGAATAAAGGGGGAAAGTGCTATGAAATTGAGCAAGCCTATCGCCTTGGCCATCGCCATGATCGCCGGTACCAGCATGATGGTGGCACCCGCGACGGCAGCTGCCGCTAGTGCGCGAACTTCGACGCCCCAAGGCACCATTGCCTACGCACTACCGCCTCAGGTTCAGTTGAACTGGTTTTTGCCGATTATGAACGCAGCTGACGACACGACCTACAACTCACAGTTTATTGACCAAATCTATAAGCCGCTGCTTTGGATCAATAATAATTACTCGATCAACTGGAAATCCTCTCTAGCTAGCAAAATAACGTACAACAAAGCGGGCACCGTCTACCACGTCTTCTTGAATCCCAAGTGGAAGTGGTCTAACGGCCGACCCGTCACCACAAAAGACATGATGTTCGCCTGGAACGTGATCAAAGCTGCCTCTGCGGCTAACGCCCCGGCACCTTGGCCATTTGTCGGTGCAGGGACAGGTGATATCCCGAACGGAGTCAAGAGTGTCGTCGCCAATTCCCTCCATGAGATGACCTTCACGCTGGACAGGCCCGCCAATCAACAGTGGTTCATCTACAATGGCCTCATTCAGGTGACCCCGATGCCAGCGATGGCGTGGGACAAGTACAAGAACATGACGCAGGAGATCAAGTATCTCGGGGATAACGCGTCGAATCCGTTGTTTGACAAGGTGGTCGACGGTCCCTTCCGGGTGCAGAGCGGCACGCCAAGTCAGGCCTGGGTGCTCGTTCCGAATGCTCGCTATTCGGGACGAAAGAGTACCGTTGGCAAGATTGTCTTTGACTTTGAGGCCTCAGATACAGCAGAGCTCAGCGCGCTTAAGACAGGGAACCTAAATGTCGGTTACCTGGACCAATCACAACTCGGTTCGGAGCGGTCGCTCACGTCCTCGGGAGACACCGTGACGCCAGCTTATCCGTTTGCCATCTCGTGGACGGAGATGAACATGCGGCCGGGGTCGCCGTCAAAGGCACTCTTTGATCAACTGTATGTGCGCCAGGCCTTGCAACTGGGGTATGACAATGTCGGCATTAGCAAGGACATTTACAAGGGCTATGCCGTGCCGATCGACGGGCCGATCGCGCCGATGCCGCACACTTCCTTCATCAATCCGGCGCTTGTAAAGAGCAACCCGTATCCTTTTGATATCGCTCGGGGCAAGGCTCTACTCGAGGCTCATGGCTGGAGAATGGAGCACGGGGTCATGACGAAGGGGCACAAACAACTCAAGTTTACGATGATCTACGTGAGCGGAACCACCTCGTCGACCGATGCGGCCGAGATTATGCAGCAGGACTGGGCAAGCGAGGGCATCGATGTGACACTTAAGCCTGAGCCATTCAGTACATTTCTCACGATGACGAGTACGAAGACCAACTACGGATGGCAATTGGCTGTCGGGTCTAGATGGGTGTATAACGGTCCGGGATTCTACCCCACGGGTGGGCAGCTTTTCGCAACGGGAGCCCCTTCGGGCACGGGGTTTAGCAATCAGAAGGAAGATGCGCTCATTCAAGCCACGCACATGCCCTATGCGACGCCCGCCGAAACGATGCAGCACTTTTTTGCCTATGAAAACTATACAGCCAAGATCTTGCCGTTTCTCTGGGGACAAAATGTCTCTACCCTGGTTGTCACAACACCCAATGTGCACGATGTGATGCCCTATCTGGATGCGGCTACGGGCTATTCACAGATGCAATATTGGACAGTATCCGGCAATTGATGCTCGCCGCGAGGCCTGGGGTGTCGCCTGCGGCGATGTGATTTTTGATTTGTCCATAGTGACATCCTCACTGGCGACTTGCTTGGTGACAATATCACCGACAAACGACACATTTCGTGGACAGGGCCTTGATTTTTAGACGAATTCGTGGTATCTTATCTCTTGCCGTTGCAAAAAGGATTACGGTCCTCGCGCAGTGTGGAGAGATGTCCGAGTTGGTCGAAGGAGCACGATTGGAAATCGTGTAGGCGCTAATCGCGTCTCGTGGGTTCGAATCCCACTCTCTCCGCCAGGCTTTGGCGGAGTAGCTCAGCTGGTTAGAGCATACGGTTCATACCCGTAGGGTCGGGGGTTCGAGTCCCTCCTCCGCTACCAAGTGATTTGCCACTTTAGCTCAGTTGGTAGAGCGGCTCACTCGTAATGAGCAGGTAGCCGGTTCGAATCCGGCAAGTGGCTCCATAAG
>JAPNUP010000092.1 GCA_026627345.1 Bacillota bacterium
TTTAAAAAATGCAATAAAATATTTAGAAAATCATACTGCTTGAACTACTGCTGTGCCAATATCAATAGTTCCTACTTCTGCCCCATAAATTTCGTAATACCAACCTGCAGGCACTCTCATTTGTATTATTTCAGGTGCAGTGGAAGTTGTATATTGGCTTATAAATCTATATAATACATTATTATCTAAATCAGCTGTAGAAGGTGCAACTGAATATTTGACAGAGGCAATAGCACTCGTTGTTGCGTCCCAGATTGGCAGATTTATAAGTATATCGTAAGGATTAGTATTCTGGTATACTGTTCCTGAAACAGGCGGGTTAGCTGGCAATGTAGGAATAACACCTAAAACATTATTAGTGTTTAATTCATATTGTCCAGTATTTCCTATTTCTGGTAATGTCATTCCCGGAACTACTGACGAAGTTGGTGCAATGCAATTTCTCGCTTCTACTTTTCCGAATATTGATGTTAAATTAACACCTGATGGTGTATTTCCAAATATTCCACTTTGAACCCATGAACCATCAATTACTGCTTTGATTACCTGCATTGCACTTGTTGTTGTTACCTTACTTAAATTAAATACTGGAGCACCAAATGAACCCTGCATATAAAGTTCCCTTATTGGCAAATTTGTTGATGTTCCACTTAATAATATTACAGCATCAATTACATTTACCAAGCCTAAATACCCAATATTTGTACCAGCATATACATTTTGTAATAAACCGCCATATAATAGAATGACTTGATATGAACTAGAAGGTGCATCATTTATTATTAAATCGCCGTTAGTAGGATTATAACTATATATCATTAGATTTATAAGTCTAACTGTACAATTAGCACCACCAATTTTAATGCAACTCCCTAATACTGTGCCGTTATTTTGGTTATCAAGGGTCAAATTAATTAAGTCTAAATCTCCATAACCACTAAAATCGCATAGAAGTGGCACAGCTGACACGGTATTTATTACAGCTGTCCTTGTGAAGTCAAAATGGGCATTGTTAGGTGCACTTGAAGGAGATGTAAATGACATAGCTCCGCCATTGCCATTACAATCTATTAGTAAATCTGTCATTCGCATTCCACTCATATATCTAGTGGAATAAAACATAAATGGAATGCTATTATTTAATATATTAGTATTTAGTTTAAATACAGATAATTCTCCAGTGTAGGAATTATTATAGCTATCATATACACCATCAGCAACTTCATTCATTGTTGGCATTCCACCTGAGCCTTCAAACCATACTGGTGTAGTTATTTCAATTTGACTATCTATTAAATAAGTTCCACTTCTTACTTTTATATGGAATATCTTATTGGATACCGCATATTTATATGCTTCTGCTATTCCGTAAGTTGTTGTATTTGGTGTATCAGGCCCGAAATCAGCACCATCATTTACTTTATCTGAAAGCCCATTTGCAATTCCTTTTGCCGATACTGTAATATATGGCAAATCCTGTTTTTCTTTATATCCAATAAATGTAAACCCGTCATAATCTATACTGTATGGTATTAAATTGCTCATAAAAATACATTTAATAGTTATATAAATATTTATGCAAAAGCTAACAGTGCTAATGATAATTCTTCGGCTATTAAAGCAGATGAGACAGTTATTATAGTTGCTCCAATTTCTTCTGTTATTAAATCTGCCTCTTCCATTGAGGTTACAAATTCCTGTGTTAATGTATCTCCACTGCTGGCAGTATTATTCAATGCATTGACCCCATTACTATTCCAGTAAACAGGCAGAACTCCTATTGTCTTCTCATAATCGAATATTCCCATCTGCATATTTGCCATTGAAGTAGCAGGAGTGTAATAAGGCTCTCCATTCTTTCCCCTTGGCGGTTTCAAATATCCTTTCTTTTTAATAAATTTATATGCCAATGCACCGAATACTGCTATTACTCCTAATGCTATAGCATAGGATATTGTCTCTGCTGATTTAGCTAACCAGTTATCAGCAAAGCATGTTTTAGCTATTTTATTTTCCTGCTCTATAATTTTATTTAGGTAATCCTGCTGTGGAGATGAAAAAGGAACATTTTTTTTAGCATCTTCATCTAAAAACTCCTTTAAAGCCTGATTATACAGTAAAACTTCATTTGCATATTGTTTTTCACAGTTTGACAATGCCTGTGAAGAGCCAGCTATCCCTGTTTTAATAGCATCGTATACGCCAAGTCCCAATAATGAAATGCCAACTGCACTTCCTATGCCTATTTCAGTATACATTGTTTTTTTATTGTTATCCATTTTTACCGCTCAATAATATTGGTCATACCAATATAAATGCTTGCATGTTTTAACTGTATATTCCACAGTCTGCACTGCTACTGTATTGTATTCTGAAAATCCAGCATATAATATAGGTGATGCTTCCATTTCAGGGGCAGAGCAATCATTGTAACTGCTGCCTATATGGCTATAGCTTGAAAGATTTGCATACACTCTTAATTTTATATCGAATTTGCCATCTTCATCTGCATATATATAACCCTGTATTCCATTGCTATCAGCTAATTTTGCATAATTGCTGGACAATACCTCATAGGTAAAATCCATATTAAAGTCAAAATCATAGTAGTAATTATAACCATCATTCATGCACTGGTAAAATGTATGCGTTAATGTGTATTCGTTTAGCCAGAAGTATAATTTATATTTCTGGCATACTCCTGTATCTCCACATGCATTTCCATTTGCATCTGTAACTATTCCTGAAATATCAATATCCCTGAAATAGATATTAGGGGGCAAATTATTAGGGGCATTTCCCCAGCTTGTAGGGCATGAATTTCCGCCTATAAAATATCCATAGCCTGCCATATATTTTAAATAAAAGTAGTAATCCCTTATCCATGCACCATTGAATAATAAAAATTCAGGATTTGCATTTTTTAATGTTAATGTTATATTAGATGCATTGTCTGAATAGCATATGCATTTGTTCAATATAGAGCAATAATACTGCTCTGAATTGCATACAGGTTTGGCTATTATATTTACTGTATTTGAATTAATATCCCCTGAATACGCATAAAAGCTATAATCTCCTGCATTATCAAATTTAATTGAAAATGAAACTTCTCCATTGCTGTTTGTTTTCCCAGAAGCAATATTTGTTTTTGTATTTACCTCATATAAAGTAATATTAATATCAGGCAATTTAACATTGCTTGAATAAGCTGTTGCTGTAAAAGTGGCATTGCTTCCTACATTTACACTGCTATTGCCTGTTAAAGTTATTTTTGTCAAAGGGGCTTCAACATCTACTGTTACTATATTAGATTTCATGTGCTCACCGCATATAGATTATATGTTCCTTTCTTATTAAATTTTATTGTGAATGAAACTTCTCCATTGCTGTTTGTTGTTCCTGTGTCTATTTTATTGTTGTCTTCATATAATGCTACTTCTATATTAGCCATAGGATTGTTTTTAATATCCAGTGCTTTAACTGTAAATACATCTGTGCTATCAACATCTATTGTTGTTTTGCTTTCTGTTAATTCCAATTTAGCTAACGCTTCTATTACATTCACTGTTACTGTATTGGATTTCATGTTTCCACCTCAAATGAGTATTTCCCTTTCTTATTAAATTTAGCTGTAAACATTGCTTCACCGTTATTGTCTGTTGTTTCTGTTCCAATAACGGTTGAAGTTGTAATTTCATATAATGTTAATGAAACATCTGGCATAGGCTCATTATTATTGTTGTATGCTGTTGCTGTAAAGCTGTCTATATTTCCTACTTCAATGGTGCTTTTATTTACTGATAATTCAATTTTAGATAATGATGGTGGGGTTACAGTAGGCTTAACAGCTTTTTTTTTAGTGGCACTATAAATTGTAATGCCGCCTATTACTGCCGCTATTCCGCCTGCTATTATTCCGCCTTTCTCTGCATTGTCCATTTATCTCACTCCTTTACAATTCTTAAAGCATAGGCTACATTGCATATATATTCAGATGATGTTGTTGTTGAAGTAGTAATGAATGATACCGTAAGGTTTCCTGAACTTGAAGTAGGATTAAATACAGCAAGGTAAGGGTGCTTATTAAAATCATGGGGTGATAATATATATCCTGCCGATGTCAATAATAAATACCTGTTTACTGTTTTGTTTGTTATTGGGTCAGTATATGTTGCTGTTAATTTGCCGCCTGTTGTTGAATTTGTGAAATAATCAACATCTCCTATTAATGCATAGCTTCCGGGGATTATATCTATTGCTGCCAGTGTTGTGCTGTCTCCTGTATCTATTGTCAAGTCGCCTGATGCTATCTTAATATCTGTGCCATCTGTTTCTATATCTTCCTGACCTGTCAATCCAACTGTTTTTTTATTATATACATATTCTAAATTATTCTTCATTTTAATCACCATAGCTTATATCTGTATAATAGTCAGGAGTTCCATCTACTAATGCAACTTTGTAATCATACATTATTATATGTATTGTGCCAGCTATAAATTTAACAGGGTTTGTATTTATCAAATTGAATGAAACACTGCCTGTTGCATTATTAAAGATAAATTTAGGGAAATTGACAGAGCCAAACGGTGAAGTGTATTTTGTTTCAGGCTCTGATATTCCATTAATTGAGTTTATTTTTATTGATGCTATATTCCAGACAATTCCCAGATAATCATTGTCTATCCATGTAACCCATTCTTTCATCTGGTTCTCTGATGTCGAGAATGCGCTTACCTTTGAAGTGGAATTTAATTGTATCGAATTGTCATTCAATTTCCCTGACGGTGGCAATTCATAAGGAAAAGGAAAATCAAACATTTTAGGCTGCTTTGTTACTTTGTAATATTTGCCATTGTATTTTATATATTGCCCTGACAATAAGGGGAATGGTATATCGCTCTCCATTTTAACCACCTTATGACCCTATTATAGCATAATGCACTGTTGTAGCTGTTGATAATGTTGATGGGGCTGTTCCTGATGCTGCGCCTGACAATCCTACTGTTATCACATTCCCTGATATTGAAATAACATTGGCTATTGCATAATCGCCTGATGCTGCTTCCGCTGTCAATAATACTGCTATTATGTTATCCATGTGTGCTGTTATTGTATCGCCATCTGCAATAGATGTAGTCCCCTCTTCTAATTTGAAACTGCCTAATCCATAACCCTGCAATAAATTCTCTATCATTTTATATCACCTTATAATTCTGCTGGAGGCTCTGCCACCATAAATTTTAAGTCTATCGGGTCGGTTGTAGCTGCTGTTCCATATAATGTTATTGTTGCACTCCTGTTAGGTATTAAAGCTGGCAATGTGCCATTTAAATACGCTGTTTTGTCTTCTGATGTGTACAGGTGTGGAACAATATAGAATAATGGAAATGCTACGCCATTCTGCTCTACTTCCCATGCGGCAAGGCTTGGATTTGCTGCATAATCGCTTATGCCATAAAATGCAAATACTTTGCTCTGTGGGACGGTAAACTTTAAGATTGCTGCATAAGGAAATCCATAGGCATTTGTTGATGAACCGAATGTCAGTTCATTTGAATGGTTGTATGAAGATGCCCCTGCTTCTTCTAAATCATACCAATAGCCTTCTCTAACTCTTGCGGCTTTGCCGCCACCAAGATTAGCCTGCATAAACGCATCATAAGCGGCATCCAATGCCGATTGGACAACGCTTTGTTTTGCTGCATAATCTCTCGATAATATCGTGTAAAAATTCGATGCCATATCTATCAAATAATGATTTTATTCCTGTATATAAATATTTATGAGATTAATCTTATAAATATGATTAAATAGCTGTTTGCCATTATTAATTATGAAATTAGAGATAGTAGTAAGTGAAAACACAAAAAAGCTGTATTACAGCAAATTCTATGAAGCTAAAAAAATAGACAATAAATTAACCCATGATGAGTTTATAAGGCAATTAATGGGATTGAGATGATTTAAGCTTAGCCAATTCCCTATAAAATCCCTTATTTAATATATATGCATGCAGCTGGAATACATTTATTGTTACATCAGATGCTGTTGTATTTTCAGCTACAACATCAAAATTCTCATAGAATGGTCCGGGTGTTGAAGTTATAAATGACATTGAATAAATATTGTCTGTTGTATTATATTCCACTATAAAAGGAGTATCAGGGATATAAAAGTTAAATCCATATAAATTCAAATAATATGGTGTCCCTGTTATTGTTCTGTCATCTATTGTTATTTTAAATGCCAAATTAGGATTATTCACTATAATATTTAGAGATGTAAATAACCCCCTATGGTTCAATAAAGATGATGGCAATAATGATGAGCCTGTATTTTTCTTTATAATAAGATTTTCCCTTAAAGCTTCATAAGGTCTCCAATACTCATGCGAAATCCCCGGAAGGTATTCTAAAATAGTCATAAATAGTTATTGTATAGTATTATAAAAAGTTAATTAATTAGAAATTTTATAAAAAATTTATTTTATGCTGTTAAAATTTTTGCCTTAAATTTATTTTCAGGTATTCTTACAGGTGCGGGAGCGGGAGCATCGTTGTTAACTCTCTCAACTGCTGGAACTCCTATCGGGTTATTTGGGTCTACTGCCAATGCTGCCCCCCATTCTGTTGTCGGGAAAGCACCTGACAATAACCCTGTGGATAATGCTAAAATGCCATAGCCAGCTACTGCACCAGCTGCACTTTTGTTTTTAAGCATTTTGCCTTTTACCAATGCAAATATCCCTATTATTGAAGCTATTGCCCCTGCCGATATGCCAATTACTGCCGATGGTGAGCCAAACCCTTTTAACTGCTTCATTAAAAATGGAGCAGATGAAGAGGTATTGCTCATAAATTTCTTAGCCATGGGAATATCGGCATATTGCCTTAATAATATGGTCTGCACTGCACCTAATAATGAGCCACCTATTGTTGCCCCTGCAAATCCTGCATCTGAATTGAATGCATTGCCTATTCCATATCCAAAATTACTGAATGCCATTTATATCACCATTAATAATAATCGAGGCTGCCTCCTCTGTAATTATCGTATTGTCTCCTGTTTAACTGTCCCATAGGCTGCTGCATTGCTGTTGCATTATTTATATTTTCACCATTATTTAATGGCATTCTTGAAGATACTGACAGATACTGCCCAAATCCTTTTGCCTGCAATGCAGCTATCTCCTGTGATGTTGCCTGTAACCTCATGTTTCTTCTCTCGTCTTTAAGCTGTTGGGATACTAATGCTCCTTTCTGTATTGATATACCAACTGTAGCCGCTATTAAAGGCATTCTGTGCCCTTTGTATATGGTTGTCCCTTTTGCTCCAGCATTTTCATGTGCAGCATAAGCTAATCTTGCGTGCTGTGCACCTATTGGTGTTGGAACTCCATTTGATGTGGGGAAACCTTTTACCATGTTGTCTATGTTCATAAAGCCCATTTTAGGCTTTTTATAGGCAAATGCCATTCTCTTAAAAGCTACTCTGCTATATACAAACCCTTTCATGTTAATCAGATAAACATAGATTGCTTATATATAAGCATTGCTATTTTCTATCGCTAATTTAGAATATTGCTATATTTTTTATATATTTACAGCAACGTATTTTTATTCTAATTGCTTATATTAAATTTTAAGGCTATTTTTTATTAATAGATGGTTAATTATACCTTAATTGTATTTTATCGATGTTAAATCTCAAATTTGACCTATTAAAAGTATATTAGATAGGTTTAATAGATGGCTTTTAGATAATTGATTTCTATTTTCTTATTTTTCTATTTATTATTTTTCTATTTATTATTATTATTATTATTATTATTATTATTATGTTTGTACATGTATGTACATACAATACTAATTATATAACACTATAATAACATCTTTTTTTAGATAATTCATATTCATTGAAAACTGGTAAGATAATCCATATGTATGAATAAATAGTATATAAAATTCATAAACATGAATAATCATTGCTTACTATTAATATGAATTAATATTCATAAATAAGTAAAATTATTTGATAAATTCATATTTATGATTTTTTCTTAATGTAAAAATGGCTTCCATTGTTTATTTCTGAAAAAGTGAATTTGTTGATTATTGGAACATAAACAATACCCTCCATTACAGAGCCTGTCTTCTTTACATCTAATAAGAAATAAGCATTTTTATGGCATTCTGGACATTCCATAACTAAATATTTCTTATTTTTAATAAACTGTATATTCCCTTTATTTTCAAATTTAACCAACTTATTGCATTCTGGGCATTCATCATAAAATATTTTTTCATTATATAATTTATTTTTTTCATCTTCCAACTTCTTGATTTCATCTTTCTGTACTAACTCTCTTAATACCTCTTTCCTGTCCTCTGCTGTAAAAATTTTCCTTGCTGGCATTTTCTATCGCCTCTTGGTATTGTATAATTTCTGGATATTTATCTTTTATTATGTCTGTTGTTGTTATATTTTTTTTCTTGTATGGATTAAGATGGTAAGGCATTTTCCTTACATTTTCCAGCAGCTCTTCCCTATTCATATTTTTCAATGCTGCTTCATGAGACCCTAGCATTAGGTAATACCTTACCTGCATTTGACCTTTTGTGGGATACAGCAGCGTTCTTGGTGCTTTCCTGAAATATATTTTATTATTCCTTTTAACCGATTGGTAAGCTACCCTTTTTCCATTTTCCAACACATAGAATAACATTTACATCCCTTTTATATATTTTATCTCCTTCTCAATTTCATCTTTATTCCCTGACAGCCTTACCCTATATAAGCTTCCAGCCTTTCCAAGGAATAAATATATTATATTGCCTTCATTCAATATGTCAAATTCATGCTTATTCAACAATAGTTCCTCTGTGTAATTATTTTCATTGTTATTTTCATTGTTTAAATGTGCTTCTAAATTATTTATCTGCTCTTTTAGATTGTTTATTTCATCTTTAACCGTGTTTGTAATTTTGTATGCTTCCTTTGATGCCTGCTCTGCCCTGTATATTTTTCTGCTAAATCCTGCAAATCCTGTTCCCATTGACCTCTCGTTGTGTATTAAATAAATCGCAAAATCACGTGCATCGTAAATCTGGTGCAGATAGTCAGGCAATGGCATGTGCATTTGTTTAGCAGCAGTGCATAATGACACTGCCTTTTCCCCATAGAAGTTTCTCTCATAATTTATCTGTGGATAATATATTGTTATCTTGTCTACCCAGTTGCAGTCTGGTGGATCAAACATTTTAATAAAATCTGCCAGTACTCCTTCTAACTCATCTAATTGCTCATTTGTAAAAGCCCCTTGATTATTCCTGATATAATTAATAATCTCTCCTACTTCTGAATATTTATGAGCTTGTTCTATCCTGTCTAATATAGCTTCAAATTCTAGCTGTTCCATAAAAAAATAATATCAACAATAAATAAATACTTTTTTGAAAAATTAAAAAATTATTTCTTGTAAAGCATTTTTTTAGCTTCCAGATATTTTTCTTCATCGAATTCTTTTATCCAACTATCGAATAAACCACGCAATGTCTCACTGTAATTTATATCTTCGTGTTTTTCTATAAATTCCCTTTCATAATCTGTAATGAAAAAGCTTATGCTTAGCCTTTTTGCCCTTGTTTTTATTGTATTCATTTTAATCCTCCAACATTATTTCTAATCCCTTTATCTGCTCTTCAATCGCTTTCATCATATGCTTATCAGCTTCTATTGTCCTTTTATAGCTGTCTATTTCGTAGTATGGTATTTTGTTATTGTCTATTGCTTCTTGCAATAAATCATGGTATTTCTTTATTTCATCATGTTTTTTCTTTAATACTAGCATTCTATCATATAGCTTATTTTTTATCCTATTTTCATTATCCTTATAACTCATATTTTATCCCTCCTTTATATTCTGATATTTTTCTTTCTTTAACCATCTCTAAATCCTTTTTAACCATCTCTAAATCCTTCCTAACTACCTTTATTTCTTCTTCATTGATTTCACCTGACATTGATAATCCTACTGCTTCATAGTATATTTTGTCAATCAATTCATTCATTTTGTTGTATGAATTTTCAAAGTAAGGATTGCTTATCCTAAATAAGTCCCTTATCTCTATATCACTCAATTTCATTGTTCCACCTCATATTCTGCTTCTGGCATTTCTTCATAGGATGTCATGCCATAGCCTGTGAATAGCCTTAATGCCCTGTTCACTGCTCTGGTTTCTGCCATTTCCTTCAAGAATATCTGCATTCTTGGATTTTTCACATTTTCATTGCTTGCCCTGCCATACCCAACTGTTGCGCCATACTGTGTAGTCAAAACTTCTTCCTGCATTTCTGGTGATAGACTGGATATTGCTTTTAGCACTTCTATTGGTATTTTCGGATATATTTTCGCTTCTGCATTCCATTCCTTTGTATTCTCATTGTATTCCGATGTTATGGATATTCTCGTATATCCTTTTTTGCTTGCCATTACTAACAGCCCAGCATGTTTTATGTATAATGTGTTATCGATGACCATGAAATACATGTTTGCCAACTGCTCTGGTATGTTATTCATTCTAGCCATCAATTGTACTTTATCGGTTATTTTTTGAAATGTAGGTTCTTTTTGTTCTGGCTTTACAGGTTCTGTTTTTGTATTTTCTGGTAATTTTAATTCCTCTATTTTTTTAAAAGCTTCTTCGTTGTCTTTTGCATTTACAAGTATATCTATGATTTTTGTCATGTTGTTCTTGTCCAACTCGGATATTCCATATCCGAGTTTTGCTTCTACATCATCTTTATCTATTTGCCTATTTGATAACAGGTTAAATAGATATTTTCTTTGCCTATCTGTTGCTTTTTCATTTTCATTTTCCATTTTTTCACCTCAATACTATA
>JAPNUP010000094.1 GCA_026627345.1 Bacillota bacterium
CCGGAGTCTAGGCCGGAGCGTAAAGGAGGCGAGCAACTTGCACTCTTCCATGATTGAGATCTCTGATGAAGGGGCTTTACGGTTGGCTGAAATTCGCAAGGAAGAAGGCGATGAGAGTCTGGCCGTGCGCATCGCCGCTGCGCCTGGGTGAGGGGGCGTACGCTTCTCACTCGCTCTGGATGAGCGAAATCACCGTGATAAGGCGTTCGAAGTGAAAGGCAATGTGTTTGTCGTCGATGCTTTTACGGCACAAGTCATGCCGTCGC
Source organism: Bacillota bacterium (assembly GCA_026627345.1). GTDB lineage: Bacteria > Bacillota > Bacilli > Alicyclobacillales > SLC66 > JAPNUJ01. The sequence continues at coordinate 267 of JAPNUP010000094.1, forward strand.
CGATACACGTGCGGTATGATCGGGAATATGACAGTTTTTATATCGATCGCGGTCAAGATGACGATGGCTTTTGCTGAAGCTCGTGACGATCGCAACGAAAAGATGTACAATGAGAGCAAGGAAGTACCCATAGCGTCGCAGTTTAGGCGCAAGGCATACAGGGGGTAGGACAATGTACAACAGCATGTCCCAAGGAAGCTTGCGTGGGCGGGTGCTGCTTGGACTGTTTGGTAGCTTGCTTTCAGCGAGCGCAGGCGCGTTCGTTGGCCAGTACGTACCGCCAGCTCTTTACATGCCGATCTGGCTGGCCATGATTATCATGGTGATTGTAGCCTCATTCGTACGCAGGCGGCCGGTAAGTTGGACATTTGTGACGATTTTCACTTTACTGTCCGGGATGACGCTGACGCCGATTCTGATGATGTATACACAGATGATTGGCGTGCGCATGGTGGAAGAAGCGTTGTTGGTGACCACTGGCGCGTTTGGCGTCACGGCGTTTATCGCTTCGCGCAAGAATGCAGATTTTAGTTTTTTGCGCTCGTTTCTGTCCGTCGGGTTGTTCGTGCTGATCGGATTGATGATTGTGAACATGATCTTCCCGATGGGAAGTGCAATGACGCTCGGTTATACGTACCTTGGCATTGCCGTGTTTGTCGGATACATGCTGTTTGACGTGAATCGATTGACGCGCTACGGTGCAATGCCTGAACAGATTCCTGGGATCGTGTTGTCTCTGTACCTCGATTTCATCAACCTGTTCTTGTTTATCTTGCAATTGTTTGGTCTGAACGTACGGTCTCGGAATTAGACTGGGCGCGGCGAGCATACACATGGACAAGAGCACCGCTCACCCGCGCGTATTATATCAGGAAGTAGCAGCGCAGATTGAGCAGATGATCATGCGCGGCAAGTGGGTGCCTGGGCAAAAGCTTCCTGCCTTGGCTGAACTTGCTGCGCATTTTGAGGTATCACGGGCAGTCGTGCGTGAAGCTTGCTCCGTCCTTGTCGGGGCTGGCTTGGTCGAACTACGCCATGGTGATGGCACCTACGTTCGCTCCTTCTCGATTGAGCATTTTTTACGGCCTATGCATGCGGCGTTACTGCTTGGGCAAGCGGATGTAAGGTCGCTGCTTGAAGTGGGCGCGTGGCTTGAACAGGGCATGGTGCAGACGGCGGCGAGCAAACGTACAGATGAGCAGTGCGCGGGCCTGCTAGATGCTTTGTTCGCTATGGAAGTTGCTCGCGGAGATGTCGACGCGATGCTTGAGTCTGAACGCAGCTTCCACTTTGCGATCGCAATTGCGACGGACAACGAGATGGGCGCGAATCTGATGCGGATCTTGTACCAGCCACTGAGTGGTGTCCTGCGACATATGCTGCTGCACACCGATTGTGAGGAAGAATGGCTGGCGGTACATAGGGCGCTTTATGATAGTATTTTACAGATGGATGGACCGGCCGCTGTGCGACAGATACTCGTGTATCGTACTTCGCAGATGGAGACCATTAGAAAGATGCGGGAATTCCCGCTCATGGGAAAGGAAGATCTGGCGTGATCATGTCTAAGTGGACGAAATTCGGGTTTTTTATGTTGGCACTCTTGACCATGGCTGTACTCGGGATCGGTTCGATCGTGATGGTCTATCATATTGGATTAGGCTTGGTGATGGAGTTTGTCGGATTTGCGGCCGCCGGCTCAGGATTTGTGCTGAAAGCTAGGCTGCGTAGAGCCCAACAGCGCGTCTGATGGCGGATGCATCCAGACTCATCTACGTCATCGATGACGATGAGAGTGTGCGCACTGTCGTGGAACGATATTTGCTACGCGAAGGATTTTTGGTTGAGAGTTTTGCGACAGGTGAAGATGCACAGCGTGCGATGGGTGAAAGGATGCCTGACATGCTGATACTAGATATCATGCTGCCAGGCATCGGCGGTTACGATCTTTGCCAGTGGGTGCGATCGCGCAGCGACATCCCGATCATTATGGTGTCTGCGCGTGACGAGGAAGTAGATCGTATCTTGGGACTCGAGCTGGGCTCTGATGATTATTTGTCGAAGCCCTTTTCTCCACGCGAGTTGGTGGCTCGTGTACGTACAGTCTTTCGCCGATTGCGGGTCGTGCAGCCAATGGGTGCACAGACGCAGGAGCAGCCGCATGTGCACGTGTGCGCCAACCTGTCTTTGCGTGATGAGGAGCGGCGGATCGTATGTGGTGAACAAGATCTCGTACTGACGACCAAGGAGTTTGAGTTATTGGCTTATCTGATTAAGCACCGGAATCGCGCTTTTACGCGTGAACAGTTACTGACCCAGGTCTGGGGGTACGAGTATATAGGCGACGAACGGGCGATCGATGATCTCGTCAAACGACTGCGCAAGAAACTCGGGCAAGGTAATTCGGAGGCGGAGATCCTGACGGTTTGGGGTTACGGATACAAACTGGAGGGCTGAGATGAAAACCTCCATCACATTCAAGGTTGTACTCGTCTACCTGACGCTGGTCATAGGCTCGCTCATGTTGGCAGGCATTCTGACGAATAGCGCGATCCAAAATTATGTCATTCAGGCAACACGTGATAATCTTATCCAAAGCGCCCAACGCGTCATTCATCAGTTCGAATCTACCGGCACTAACGCAATGGCCTCCAAACCTACTAAGGCAGCAAGGCAGATCGATGCTGTTTCGATAGCTGCACAAAGTGTCGAGCAAGAGTATGTTATCGTCGATCCGTCCGGGCATATATTATGGAATACCTTTTCTCGTGCGGACTTCTCTATGTTGACGCAAGTGCGAGGGGTAGTCGTACAAGCGCTGCAGGGACACATTGCCACGGGTCTCTATCCCGACCATAATCCACTTTTTGAATTCGTGGCTATTCCATTCACCTATACGATATCTTTTCCGGCCGGCATGAGCCCACCTGGTGCGATGAGCAGACTGATTCTCCCTGATGAGCATCTGGTGAAAGCCAATCGCAACACCAAAGTCATCGTGTTATTTACGCGTATCTCAGATTTGCAGCGGATCACCTCCCAGATTTGGCTAGCGGTCGCGCAAGGCCTTCTGATTGCCAGTCTGATCACGGCGATCGTGGGCGTCATTGTGGCACGTCGATTGATGCGGCCAGCCGGGGTGATCAAACAGGCCATTTTGCGGGTACGTGAGCGCGATTTCTCTAGTATTCCAGTGGTGCGAACGGGAGACGAGTGGGAGGACTTTGCCACTGCGTTCGGCGATATGGTGCGCTCATTACAGGCGTTTGATGATGGGCAGAAGCGGTTTCTCCAAAATGCCTCACACGAATTGAAGACCCCACTTATGGCGATTCGAGGGTATGCGGAAGGGTTGCGAGACGGCGTATTTGAGCAAAGTGAAGCGTTTCGCATCCTCGATATTGTGGCGCAAGAGAGTGTGCGGTTAAAAAGCCTTGTCGATGAGCTGATTTACTTGTCGAAGCTCGAGACTTTGGAAGAGGTATACACCTTTGCTCCTTACGATATGGCGATGATTATTTATGCGACCATCGAGCGCGTGCATCCGTTAGCCAAGGAGAGGAACATCCGTATCCTGCCGGATATCCCACACGAGTCAGTCACAGCTATGGTGGATCGGGACAAGATGGTACAGGCATTGCTCAATCTCGCCTCCAATGCTGTCCGACACGCTCGTCGACAGATCTTTATTCGCTTGACTGCAGGTGACACGGTACAGGTGATTGTCGAAGATGACGGTGAAGGGTTTCGCGACGGTGATGAGACGCGTGTGTTTGAACGCTTTTTTCACGGTGCCAAAGGGGATACAGGTTTGGGTTTGCCGATCGCCAAAGCGATTATCGATAAACATCGCGGCGATATGTACGCCATAAACGCAAGTGGTGCAGGCGCGCGCTTTGTCATATTGCTTCCCAGTCGCTAAGGGCGAATCGGCGACTGCCACGTTATTCTTGACACGAATGGAGGTGATGGCGTATGTGGGGTGACGAACGCTTAAAACCGTATCTGCGCAAATCTGCCGAAATAGGTGCTTTACTGCTTCTGATTGCCGCAGCCACGACGCTCTTTTTTCTAACGCTCTCGTACACGCTTCCTTTTGTCATCGGCTTTCTCGTAGCGGTAGCCCTTTGGCCGATAGCGCGCCGTCTTGAGCGGACAGGCGCGTCGCGACGTGTATCAATCGTTGTGACGTTAGTCGTCGTGTTAGGCGGTCTGTTGGGTATCATTTTGCTACTGATCGTCCAAGGCGCCGAAGAAGCGGTCAGCCTTTCCCAGGCGCTGCCAAGGTTTTTCCTTCATTGGCGGAATTGGAGCGAGCAAGTGGTCGATCGCGGCATGCTCGTCTACGCGCACTTGCCCCTCAAGTTGGTCGATGCGATTCAAGCGTCCACGACATCGATGGTAGAGCAGGCGAAGGCGTTGGCG
>JAPNUP010000125.1 GCA_026627345.1 Bacillota bacterium
GCGCTCTCTTATAGGGGGGGACATGCGTAGGAGGGGCTGAAGGTGCGGTACGCTTCGTAAGACCACACGGCAGGGGTAGTAAGAGGTATTGGAACCTTTGCTGGGGTGGGTGGACACTAATGAGAGAGCAGAAGGTGTTGCACAGCGTACTGTCGTCTTACTCAGAACCCTTGTTTCAGGGGAAGACCGATATCGTCACATGCTGTAGACTATCCGCTTCAGAACTGCTAAAATGGAAATCGAGGACACCAGCTTTATGGAGCATATTGATTTTCTGTGCCTTGGTGAGTGAGATGCTTGGCGGGCAGATAGATAGGTTATGTGGATGCGTGTAGGCACTGATAGAGGCTCGTAGCCCAACAGGGTAAGGTCGGGAGTTCGAATCTCTCCGGGCACGCCATCAGTATTCTCACATGCGGGTGTAGTTCAATGGTAGAACTTCAGCCTTCCAAGCTGATAGCGTGGGTTCGATTCCCATCACCCGCTCCATAGGACTTAAGTGGAACCGTCTTAGACTGGTCAAGAGCTAAGGCGGTTTTTGCTATACCAAGTCACTTCTTTCGTGGGTAGTATAGAGGCATACGACGAGAAGCCGAGATTATTGGAAGTCGGAGGGTGAGGTTGCGTATGGGAATCAAACACCTTGATCCGAATGAATTGGAACGGTGGGAGCGTATCGACGGCATCATTTACGATATGTCACCAGCACCATCGTCAGGACACCAACGCTTGTCACGGCAGCTTACGATTGCAATCGGTTCCTATCTAAATGGGCAACCGTGTGAGTTGTTTTATGCGCCGTTTGACGTATATCTAACCGCAGACGACCAAGGTGACTATGTGCAACCTGACGTTGCAGTCATATGTGATCCAAGCATGATACGGGACAACGGGTGTTATGGGCCACCAGACTGGGTTCTGGAAATCCTGAGCCCGTCTACGGGGGTAAAAGACAAGACCACCAAGCTACGAGCCTACAAGTTCGCGGGTGTCCGCGAATACTGGATTATCGACCCTGTTCACCAGTTCGTTGAAGTACACGACCTAAAAAACAACGTGTTCCCAACGGTTTACGGAAAAGACGAAACGGTCACGGTGGGCATATTCAGGGATTTACAGATAAACTTGCAGGACATATTCGACTAGACCGAAAGAGAACTTTACACAAGGGGTTGATTCTTCGTCATGAAGGTTGGGCGTAACGATCCGTGTCCATGCGGAAGTGGAAAGAAGTTTAAAAAGTGCTGCGTCGATAAGCCGGAGTATCAGTGGCGGCCGCCTGACCCTAAGCCACCGATGAAGCCACAGAAGCGGCAAATGGTCTTGCCCAGTCGAAGAGTAGAGAACAAGCGAATACCCGAGCTTCGCTGGTCTTTTGACAATGTGCGCGCTATGAGCAGTCCTGCAATTTTCGAGAAACTCAACGCGTTGGGGATTTCGCTCGATGAAGCAATCATTCGAGAGCAGGCAGGCAATTTTGAATCCATTGGGCAGTTTTTGGATCGATACAAGAGCAAGGATGACCGTCTAGAATTGGGGGAAGACGCGGACTTTCCATGGCTCGCACTTTACACGCTGACAGAACGGATTTGTCCGGACAAGCCTTTCCTCGATCACGTAGGGTTCTGGATCATGGACGGATACCATATGCAACATATCAATGAAAAGACGACATCTGATTTCTGGTGGCGGGTTTGGGAATTTGTGATAGCTTGGGCCAGAAAGAACGATATTCGCTCTCTGGAAGTACTGGATGATAGCCTGAGTGAATTTCTTGATGGGTTTGTGTCCAATTGGTTGATGGATCTGGAGGAATTGCTTGGTAATTTATGGAATGAAGGAGAAATATACACTCGAAAGCGACTGGATCTTGCTCGCGCGGTCCAGTTACAGTTTCCTGTGTCTAATTTGAATCTGTTGAATTGGGGTCGAGCAGAGGGCGAGTCACTCTTCCGTTTGGGCGATCCAGTGGCGGGGGATGAGGTCTATAAGTCGCTGCTTCAGCGGTACCCAGACGAGGCTTGGGCGTACATCGGATGGGGAGACCAGTACAGCCCCACCTTTGCTACTGTACCAGCGTATGTCGATTTTGAGAAGGCGCTTCAAATTTACCGCATGGGGCTTGATCATGAACCGTTGGAAAACGAGGCGATTCGAGAGAGAATTGGTCTCCTGAAAGGCGATTTGGAAAATGCATAGCCTTCCAAGCTGACCGCGCCAGTTCGAATCTGGTCGTCCGCTCCAAACGGAAGAGAAAGACCGCCAACCCGAAACACGGGAAGGCGGTCTTCTTTGCGCACAAGGGAACAAGCCCACTCGCCCGCCAACAGGTGGGACTTTGCCAGAAAAGCCCCTTCCGCTCAGACCTATAGTTTTTTTCATACCTCTAGTCTTATATCGCCTTTCACCTCGTGTTTAGATTCTTGGGTCCACTATACATGGCGTGGTACATGACCAAACTGGGGTGTTGCCATATCGGGGCGGATATGAAAACGCTATCAACGGTCAGCTATTTGTGCTATTATTGTAATAGACTACCTGCCGTCAGTTTGAGCGTGCATAGCAGATGGAGGCGAGCGATTGGCGAAAAAGAGAAATTTGACATGGGGATTGGGAAATGTAGTAGCGGCTGCGATAGTGACCAGCGGACTTTTTTATGCAGGGGTACATGGGATAGGTCCCCTGCCTCCTATAGGACCAGGCTTCAATCCGGGAACGGGAGTTTGGCGAATGGCATCCGATGCACAGTTACCCATGTCGCAGGATCTTCGTATTAATGGGCTCGAACAGCCAGTAAAAGTCATATTTGAACGCAATGGTGTCGCTCATATAGAGGCTAAAAATGATCATGACTTGTATACAGCTATGGGATACCTTCATGCACGCTTCCGTCTGGATCAGATGGATTTGATGAGGCGCCAAGGTGAGGGTCTCTTGTCGCAGATTGTGGGCCGCAAAGCCATCTCCAGCGATGAATTCGAGTTGCAACTTGGATTGGAGCGGACAGCCCAGCAGGAATGGCGGGAAATGAAGCCGGGCGACCCAGCACGAGCTGTGCTACTTGCGTATGCTGCGGGCGTCAATGATTGCATCGCACAGGACGAGAAGTCAGGCAATCTCCCAGCGCTCTTTAAATTGTTAGGCTATCAACCTGCGGTATGGACACCGATCGACAGCCTCGTGATCCAAGGCGAAATGACGCAATCCCTGGATTTCAGTACATCGCCTCTCGACTATGCACTGTTGGTCAAAGCGATGGGATATCAGCAGACAATGAAATTTTTCCCGATACTACCGCCGGATACACAACACCCGTATGATACAGGCCCTTATGCTGACAACGGACTTGCACCAATCGAATCATCCACAACCGGAGAAGTTCAGTCTATATCTGCGACCGAAGAGAAGTCCATTCTAGGTCTGCAGAAGCATTTTCGTGACTTGCCTTCAACAGCGATTCATCAAGGATCGAACAGCAATAACTGGGCTGTAAATGGTACAAAGACCGTGCATGGAGAGGCGCTCATGGCAGGAGATCCGCATCTTGCACAAACGTTGCCATCGATTTGGTACCAAATCTCTGCTGACGATCCTGATACCCACTTTAGTGGTGTCAGTATTCCGGGGCTCCCCCTTATTTTGATTGGTCATAATCAACACATCAGCTGGAGTGAAACGAACGTACAGAATCAGGCGACGCTATTCTATCAAGAAAAGACAGCCAAGTCTCACCCGCATCAGTATTTCTGGAAGGGCGCCTGGCACCCGATGCAAACGATTCATTATCACATCCCTGTAAAGGGTGGTCAAACGGTACCACTCAACGTTCAACTGACGGTGCATGGTCCTATCATGACACAAGAGGGTCAAACGCTTTCCGTTGATTGGATGGGTGCCTTACCGAGCCCGGACTTAGATGTCATGCTACAAATCATTCATGCTTCCAACTTTACAGGCTTCAAATCGGCACTGCAAAATTGGCATGCGCCTTCTCAAAATTTCGTATATGCCGATGACAAAGGCAATATTGGTCTTATTTCTGCCGGATACTATCCCATCGTCAAACAAGGAGACATGTGGCTCCCACTGTCTGGTACCGGACAATCGGATGTGATCGGCACCGTTCCCTTTCAAGACGTGCCGCAGGTGTATGATCCACCGACTGATTTCGTATTTTCCGCGAACCAGCGCGAGGTCGGAGCCAACTACCCGTATTACATTGGGACAACGATGGATTTCTTCGATAACGGGTATCGGGCGGATGAAATTTACCAGGTACTGAGCCATGGAAAAGATTTGACGGTACAGGACATGGAACGCTTGCAAAACAGTACGACTGACTATCTGGCAACTGAAATTGTACCGAAGCTAGTGTCGGTGTTGAAGAAGCAAACATTGACACCACAACAAAGAACAGCTGCAAAGGCGCTGTCCACTTGGCATGACCAGATGGGTGTCAACTCGGTCGCAGCCTCGATCTGGTGGACGTTCTGGACCCAATATCTTCAGGATACATTCGAACCATGGTGGGCTGCAGACAAGGTGCCTGTAGCACAAGATCCATCCCTGGCGGTGGGTCCGAATGCTGCTTTGAATGAGGATCTCGAATCATGGACACTGAATGATCCGACAAACGCCGCTTTCACGGCCCCTGGTGGAGCGTATCGAACGGCCTCCGAGGTCATGCAGCAAGCTTTTTCCGAAACGGTCAAACAGCTTAGCCAAAAGCTTGGGAACCACGTCAGTGAGTGGCAGTGGGGGAAACTGCACGCCCGTGAGTTTCAGGCCGTCTCGCAAATTCCATCCCTTGGCTATGGGCCACGCCCTAGTAGTGGTGACAACTGGACTGTAGACGCTGCCGACTCTAACAATGGATACCTATCGACAGCAGGTCCGAGCTGGCGATTCATTATGAACTGGGGCGATGGTAAGGCCATCGGCATTTATCCCGGTGGCGAGAGTGAGAATCCGATGTCTCCATGGTATGAAAACTTCGTCCAAGCATGGTGGAATGGCACCTACGCGCCGATGTTGTCCGCTAAAGCGGCCAGCAGAGCACCTGGACATGTGACGTGGACCCTGCAATAGCGGGGACAGAATAGGGAGTGATTTCGATGTTTCGGATTCGTATGTTGACGGGCCTGTTGATTCTCGTAGCATCGGTTGCGGCCATTTGGTTGACGAACAACGTGGGGGATTGGTGGGCTACGCTGATCGTAGGAGGAGTGATTGGACTCCTGTGGACAGGCGCCGGGGTCAAAACGGTGATAGCGGTGCTTGCCGGAGGGCTCGGGTGGATCCTTCCGCTACTTTGGCAGGCTCAGAGCTTGCCGATGGGGCGGGCTTCGTCCGTTTTAGCAGGTATGATGGGATTTGGCGTTGGCGATGGATGGATCGTTTGGGTGCTGACAGCAGTTTTCGGAATCCTACTGTCGATTTCCGCGACTTGGCTAGGCTCTGCCATTGCTCGTTTGGTGACAAAGCCTGCAACCACATGAGGTGAGGACGTAGTGGGTAATCCGGTCGCACGCCGGGTGGGGCATGATACGAAGGCTATCTAGCACTCGATGTCTACCACCCGGAGCCCGCGTGCTGAATTATTCACTGTTTTCCGAATCCATGCGCTTTAACATGGTAATCGTGTCGGTCAGATTGTTGTTAAAAATCTTTTTGGTCACATCCAGCAGTTCAAAAATCAGTGGGTCTTTCACGGTATAAGTGACTTTCACGCCGACTTTATTGCCTACGACGATATTTTTACTGCGCAGCAAGGACAACTGCTGGGAAACGACAGAATTATCCACGCCGAGGTGCGCTTGCAACTCATGTACATAGAGATCCCCGTCACGGAGTAACTCTAAAATGCGTATGCGCAAAGGATGCGCTAATGTTTTGAGAAACTCGGCTTTAAATTGCTGGAGTTCCATGTCCATGCTTGACCCGTGCCTCCTCGAGTTTAGTCGCTACTTCAATGAGTCCGCGGATAATATCTGCTGGCTGTGGGGGACAACCGGAGACGCTCGCTAGCACAGGCACGGACAGAGCGACGTCGCCTTGCTGAGCGTATGTGCGTCCGATCAGCCCAGTTCCGCACGCGCATGCGCCGATCGCGAGCACCGCTTTCGGGTGCGCAGTAGCCTCGTACGTCAGTTGTAAAGCCTCCGCGAGATTGCGGGTAAGTCCACCTGTCACGACCAGCACGTCGGCGTGCCTAGGCGAAGCCACGAAATCGATTCCTAACCGCTGAATATCGTAAACAGGGTTTAGCAGCGCCGTCAATTCCCATTCGCAAGCATTGCACGATCCTGTGTCGACATGACGGATGTGTACAGATCCACCAAAGGCTGTGCGTCGAAGCCGGTTCCATGATTGGACGAGCGTCTGATCGGGTGTGCCTTCGTTTAGTCCTTTATCCGCAAGTAATTCTTCTACTGACAGCGTTGTGCGCGGTGTGCGCAGACGCTGTGTGATGAGCTTCCACATCGATGATTCCTCCTCCTTCAGGCCTGTCTGATTCACCACGGCGATCAGCGATCGCAACAGGCATAACACAGTTCAAAACTTTTATTGATCAGCGGGAAATCCGCGATCAGGTTGCCCGGCACGGCTTCTGGCACCGCCGGCCAGTTGGCGTAAGATGCAGAGCGAATACGTAAGCGCTCAATCTGCCCATGCGCGCCCGCCATGACAAAATGTACATTTTCACCTCGCGGCGATTCGCTGACCCCAATCCCTGTAGCGTACGGCTCGACGCTTGGGAGCGGCGTATATAAATCAGTCGTGGCTGACGTTTCCCGTATCGTCGTCAAATGAGAAATGGCCTGTGCGATCAGCTTCGCACTGATCTGTGTCTCTTCGATCCGTTGTAATAAGCGTGCCATGACGTCACCTTGCACAAAGGTAGGAATCGTATCAGGAAATAGATCAGCGTAGGCCGCATGCGCCTGCTGAAGACGCGCATCGCGGGCGACGCCAGACGCGCGTGCGGTCGGTCCTACAGCACCCCAGCTGCGCACTGCAGACTCTGACAGCACCCCCGTCATCCGGAAACGATCACACGCCGTTTCGTGACTAAGGATGGCATCCGCGACTTCCGCAAATTCTGCCATAATCGCCTGCACGCCATGCATGAGTTGATGGCTCTGATCGGCTGTCAAGGACTGCTGCACGCCTCCGACTTTCAGCACACCACGTAAGTATCGGTGACCGGTAAGACGCGCTTGCAATCGCTGCAAATATTCTTTCAGGCGTCCCGCTTGCATGGTACCAAAGGAAAAACCGATACCGGCACAGATGTTGCCGACATCCCCGATGTGGTTGTACAGACGCTCCATCTCCGCCCACACGACGCGAATGTAGCGAGCTTGCTCTGGTACTGCCACTTGCGCGAGGGACTCCACTGCTTGCGCATAGGAGAGCGCGTGCGAGAGACTGCATACGCCACATGTCTGTTCAACCAAGGCAAGCCCATCTGACAAAGACATGTTCTCCGCGCGCTTTTCTAGCCCGCGATGCGTGTAAAACAAGGTGGTGGATAGCGCGTGCACCGTTTCACCGCGCATCTGAAAACGAAAGTGTCCTGGTTCGATGACGCCTGCATGAATCGGACCCACTGGCACTTCGAACATGCCCTCGGGAAGGTGGAGTTCTGTCATCGTGCGTTCGACTGCTGGCAAGACGCCGTCGACGGGGAAGTCTTTACGTAAAGGGTACACCTCTGCAAGTCGATCGCCGTGCAAGATCAGCGGTCGCGGATCTGGGTGGCCCACAGGGACGAGACCCAGCAAGTCGTACGCTTCACGTTCGTACCAATTGGCTGCAGGAACGAGCGGCGTAGCTGACGTAAAAGTCGGGTTATCAGGCGACAGTTCAGTGTATACTTCTCTACCTTGGCGCTCGTCGTCGTTAAAAAATAGATAACGTAACGTATAGACGCCCTTGGTCGCGCGCTCATCTGCGGCCACCATCGTTTGCAGGCGGAATCCGTCTTCTACATACCCTGCGCAAGTCATGCCGACCTGTGTAGGGTTAATGGTTTCTGTTCGCATGCTATAGAAGCCTCCCTTCTAGCACACCTGCCGCACTGTGAAACAGATTCTGAAAAGGTGCGGGGATAAATAAGCCAAATACCACAACGAAACAAAGAGGAATCAGTAACGGCCAAAGCGACCACTGACTCGTAGCCGGCAGTTTCACGGATGTCGGACGTCCGAACACGATGCGTCCGAGTTGATAAAGCGTAGCGCCAAAGAGCGCGGCGAGCAGGAGGATAAAGATCAAGGTCAGCCAGGGATGCCCTTGACTGACCCCGGCCGCGGATAAGGCCCATTCACTGGTAAATAGAGAGAAGGGCGGTGCACCTACCAGAGCCAAGGTCGCAATCACAAACACGGTGCCTGAAAATGGTGAGCCTTTGAGTACACCACGCATACGCGACATTTGTTTGGTATGGTACTGTTGAACCAGATTGCCGGCGGTCATAAACAAAGTGGACTTGGCCATCGCGTGATTAAACATTTGTAAGACGACAGCGAGCAGCCCGGCTTCTCCACCTATACCAACGCCAAAAAGCAAGATACCCATCTGTTCGACGCTAGAGAAGGCAAGCATGCGCTTGATGTCTTGCTGCAGTAGCAAAAAAGGAAAGGCGACGACTAGTGACAAGAGACCCATCGCCAAACAAAGTCCGGTCACCAGCGCACTTGGGTGAGTGTGATGCACGATGATCACGATACGCAAGATTGCGTACAAAGCCGTACTTAGCAGCGCCCCCGAGAGCATGGCGCTGATCGGTGACGGCGCTTGACTATGTGCATCAGGCAGCCAGAAGTGCAGAGGTGCGAGACCTACCTTCGTCCCATAACCGACCAAAACAAGAACAAAGGCAATCATCAAGGCAGATGTAGGTAGGCCGTGTGACGCGTGAATCAAATAGATAAAGTTTAATCGATTGTCCCCCGGGCCATAGGCAGTTTGAGCGGAGCTATATAGGAATATCAGTCCCAGTAGTGCGAATGCAATGCCGACGCTACAGAGCATCAAATATTTCCAAGCCGCTTCCAGGGCTTCTGCCTTGCGATAAAGGGCCACCAGAAAAGCGGAAGTGATGGTGGTTCCTTCAATGGCTACCCAGACGATCCCCAGGTTATTGACAATTAGTGCGAAATACATAGTCGCGACAAACATGTGAAACCATGTATAATAGGCGCGCAACTGGCGCGGGGATAACTCGCCATGGAGGGCATCGTGACGGATATATCCGATCGAGTGCAAGGCGCCTGTTAAGGTTACCAGTGTCACAATGATCAGGAGTAAAGCGCTGAGCGAATCGACGAGAAAAAAGCCGTTGTTGTCAGCGATCGGACCGCGTGTCATCACCGTGCTGACAAGCCAAACGACGGCTCCCGTCGACAGTAGCGTACCGACTATGTGAACAACCTCACGCCACCGTGCAGACGAGATGAGTCCGCAGGCAGCCGCAGTCAATAGCGGAAGGCCAAGCAGAGCAAATGGCAATAGACGAGTCATCCGCGCAGCCTCCTCAATTTTCCGATATGCATGCTGGAAAATTCTTCATCCATACGCAAGGTAAGAAATGCAATCAAGATGACGACGACGAGCACGTCAATAAATATGCCGATGTCCACGAGCAGTGGCATGCCGAGGCTTGTAGACAAGGCAGCGAGAAATAGTCCGTTTTCGATCACGATCAGGCCCATGCCTTGCATCAAGGCTTTCTGGTGCGTGACCATGACGAGAACGCCGCTTAATAACATACCGATGGAAACGGCCAGAAAGATATGACTGCCACCGAGAACGTTTCCTGTAGGTATTACATAATAGCCGATGATCCACATGATGAGGACTCCGAGAATTAACTTGTCCCGGCTGGCCACGATTTGCGCCTGTCGGTTAATGCCTACGCGCTTTAGCACTCGGTACAAAATCATCGGAATGATCCACGCTTTGATGACCAGCGTTAAAAGAGCGATCCAGTATAGTTCGACTCGATGAGTCTCGTACGCAATCGCTGACGTCATCAGGGCTAACATCAGGGACTGAAAGGACAACCACTTGACTGCAGAAGCGATATAACGGACTGCGATCAGCCAACTCGTACTGACAATGAGAGCGGCTGATAGTACATCTACAGAAGACTGCACGATGGGATACCTTCTTTCAATTCATCGTTAGAGTGCTGCGTCCGCAAGGATGGCGATAACGGCGAGCGTGAGTGCGAATGACAGGTATCGCGGCACCAGAAAGATACGCATCTTGGCTGACAGACTCTCGAGGACAGCGACGACCAGTCCTAACAAGAGACACTTGCCCACCCACAGAAGTAAAGCCACAAGTAAAGGACCGGGTGCTACAGTGGTAGCTATGCCAACGGGTAGGCAGACGTCGAGCCATAACGTGAACCATAGCGTCTGTCTGATCGCAGCGGCCCACTTGATCAGTGCGAGGTCTCGTCCGGTGAGCTCTAAAGTCAGGCCCTCATGAATCATCGTCAATTCCAAGTGCGTGTCGGGATTGTCGATCGGTAACCGCCCCGTCTCCACGATGAGGACCATCAATAAGGCAATGAGGACCAAAAGAGTGGCGGGCAACTTACCCCAGATGTCAGACGATGCATGCACAGCGAGTAGACTAGGGAAGGAGAAGGCGGCCCTTTGCAATCCGGCGGCGATCAGGCTGAGCAGTACGATGGGCTCTGTCAAGACGCCAAATAGAAGGTCCCGACCAGCGCCCATTCCGGCAAACGCACTGCCTGAGTCGAGTCCCAACATCAAAGTGGCAAACCGTGCAAAGGCCAGTAAGGAAAGGAAGACAAAGAAGCTGCCTCCTGCCAGTAGTGGAGCGCTCGAGGTCAGTGCTGGCAGCGTCGCACAGCCTGCGATGAGCAAACCAACGATGAAAACGGGAGCCACACGTGTGATCGGTGAAGCAGAAGTGGAAAGGAGCCTATCCTTGCCCAGAAGCTTTCGATATTCGCGGTAGGGCTGCCAGGGAGAGGCGCCGCGTCTACCTTGCAACCTCGCTTTTACTTGATGGATGAATCCTTGCAAAAAGGGCGCGAACAACAGGATCAAGATGACTTGAAGCGCGTCTAGCATATCAGTAACCTCCCAAGCGCGCGATCAACAGCAAAAGCAGGACGGTCGCAAACAGGTACAGCAGATACGTGCGCACGTGACCGCTTTGAATGATGCGAAATGACGTAGTCGTACGCAGCACGACACGAAGTGCAGGCCGGTACACATACTGCCTCGCCATCGGTACCAAGGCAAAGGCGAAGACCCGTTGTACAGGTTGCGACAGCCCTGTAGCACTGTAAGACATGCGCGGTACACGTTGGCCACCGCAAGTCCACGTCTGTGTGAGAGAGACCCGAGGACGCTTACTACTACGCGTGACTAGCCATGCCAGCAAGACACCGACCAAAATGACGGCACCGATAACCCACAAGACGGAAGGTGGCAAGAGTGTGACGATCGTCGTAGTCAGGCCTGGTGCCCCGAGCAGAGCATGGGGCAATGCTTGTTCGATGTGGCTGACGATCCATGGCGCCATAAGCCCGGATAGCAGAGTCAACATCGCACCGATCGCGATACTGATTCTCATAGTCAAGGGTACTTCGCGCGCGGCGGCGGCGGATGCCGTTCGTGGTTCCGCGAGAAAGCCGATACCGAAGATCCGCACGGCGGACACCAATGTGAGTGCACCCGTTGCAAAGAGCCCCAACAAAGCGGCGACTGTCAATAGTCCCACCCACGTATGAAGGTGCAGCGAGCTGACGTGCGCGAGGGTGGAGAATAATAACCACTCACTGGTGAATCCGCCCCAAGGTGGCAAAGCGCATAGAGAGGCGAGCGCGATGAGGACACCTGTGCTCGTCACCGGCATGCGTCGCATCAAGCCTCCCAGATGATTGAGTAGTCCCGTGTGACAGGCGAATATCACGGCTCCAGCACCCTGGAACAGCGTACTTTTAAACAACGCATGATTGAAGGCCAGTAGGAGAGCTGAGGTCAGTGCGATGGCGGCCCATAGCGGTTGATGTAGCGCCCACTCGAGCAGTGCCACGCCGATGGCGATAAAGATCAGTCCGATATTGTCGATACTGCTAAAAGCGAGTATGCGTTTGAAACTGCCCTCCTGCCCTGACCAGAAGGAACCGCCTATCGCGGATAGCGCACCGAGCAACACGACTACGGCGCCCCACCACGCTTGGGCCCCATGCAGCCAGACGATGGAGACCAAAATCAGGCCGAATACAGCTGTCTTGATCATGACACCTGACATGAGCGCAGAGATATGACTAGGCGCAATCGGGTGAGCTTCCGGGAGCCATATATGCAGTGGCATGAGGCCTGCTTTGGTGGAAAAACCGATCAGCGCACAGAGAAAAACGACACTTTGGGCACCTGCCGGTAGAGACGAGGCCAGTCGTGCAAATACAGCGAAATCATAGCTACCCGTATAGTGATGCAAGATGAGAAAAGCAGTGAGCAAGAAGGCGGATCCGAGTTGGGTCATGCCGACGTAGAGCAATCCTGCGCGGATGACACCAGGCTTCTCGTGATCATAGACCACCAGGAGATAAGACACGATCGACATGCTCTCCCACGCGATCATGAACGTAAAGACGTTGTCAGCGCAAAACACAAGTGCCATCGCGACTATAAATAGAAGCAATCCGATATCAAGCCATACGCCGTAGTGTCGGCTCTTATACTCTTGCCCGTAGCCAATGCCATATAGAGCAGCCAGCGTACCGACGATTCCAAGCATAATGAGAAAGAAGCCTGACAACGGGGTCGCCTGAATCTGGAAGATCAGAGGACTTCCGGAGAGAACGGTGTGCGTGTAGAGGAAAGTATCTACACCTTTAGAGGCTAGACTGGCCACACCGAATCCGCAAAGGCTCAGGGCAGCGGCAATCATCACGATACTGAGGATTCGGTGTAAGGATTTCAATGCATCATCTTACCTTTGCTATATATTTTAAAAATCAAAGATATAAATAGTAAAACACACAGGGAAATGCATTGCAATACTATTTAATGCTTTTCCCAATTTCCACAAAAGTATTACATCGCAATCCTTACGTTGACGTAAACTTCATTTCGAGTTAGACTGATCATCGGTGTTATTATTTCTACTGCCGAACGATATTGCTGGAAGGGAGATTCAACGCAGTGAGTGGACAAATGCAGTCAGCTGGACGCAGTACGCATTACAAGTGGATCGCGCTGTCTAACACAACACTTGGCGTTCTGATGGCATCACTAAATAGCAGTATTCTCATTATCGCGCTTCCCGTGATTTTTGCGGGTCTGAAAGTCGATCCGCTGGCGGGTGGTCAAACTGGACTGCTACTTTGGGTCCTGCTTGGGTTTAACGTAGCCACCACCGTATTTCTCGTGACGTTTGGACGGTTGTCTGACATCTTCGGTCGAGTGAAGCTGTACAATCTCGGATTCCTCATTTTTACCATTGGTTCTGTCTTGTGTTCTATCACGTGGAGCACGGGTACCGCGGGTGAACTGGAGCTCATCATCTTTCGTCTGGTGCAGGGTGTCGGCGGTGCGTTTCTCTTTTCTAACAGCGCAGCGATCCTTACCGATGCTTTTCCATCGAACCAACGCGGCCTAGCGCTCGGGCTCAATCAGATCGCCGCTGTCGGCGGTGGCGTACTGGGTCTCGTCATTGGTGGGCTACTTGCTGCTACCGGCGAGTGGCGCTGGATTTTTCTCGTCAATGTGCCGATCGGAATTCTCGGAACGATTTGGGCGTACGTGGCGCTGCAAGAGGTACCTGTGGTCAAGAAGAAGCACAGACTGGATATCATCGGCAATGTGACGCTTGGTCTGGGAATTCTCGGGATCATGCTAGGCTTGACTTATGGCATCATGCCGTATGGCACGCAGTCGATGGGCTGGGGTAATCCATTCGTCATCGCTATGCTGGCGATTGGCTTGCTGATGCTGATCGCGTTTGTCTTTGTAGAGAAGAAAGTGGCAGAGCCGCTGTTTCATCTCGACTTGTTTCGAATCCCTGCCTTCGCGCTTGGAAACTTCAGTAATTTTCTTGGAGCTTTGGCGCGTGGTGGGCTACAGTTTATGCTGATCATCTGGCTTCAAGGTATCTGGTTGCCACTGCACGGTGTTTCTTTTGCCAATACCCCGCTTCAGGCAGGTATCGATACGCTGCCACAAATGGTCGGATTTCTCGTAGTCGGGCCGCTGAGCGGCTGGTTGTCTGACAAGTATGGGACGAGAGCTTTTGCGACAGTAGGCATGCTACTTTCCGGTATCGGATTTTACCTACTGAATACTTTGCCAGTCGATTTCTCTTACCTGCCGTTTGCGCTGTATCTGGTCATCGTCGGAGTGGGCATGGGACTATTCGCCTCACCGAACAGCGCCACGATCATGAATGCACTTCCTGCTAGATATCGCGGTGTCGGTTCCGGCATGCGCGCGACATTTATGAATGCCGGTCAGATGATGAGTATGGGCGTATTTTTCTCAATCGTCATTGCGGGCCTAGCCAGTCGTCTGCCAGGCGCCATCACCAAGGGTCTCACAGCCCAAGGACTGCCTTCAGCGATTGTGAAGCAAGTCGCGTCGTTACCTCCGTCTTCCTCACTATTCGCGGCGCTGCTTGGGTACAATCCATTGCAGGCGATGGTGAAACCACAAGTTTTGGACCGTATGCCAAAGGTACGGGTCGAGACCATTACTGGACACACGTTCTTCCCGAATCTGATCGGTCCTTCGTTCATGCACGGACTTTCTCTTGCCTTTATCATTTCTTTGGTGCTTTCGCTCGCAGCGGCAGTCGCCTCAGCACTGATCAAAAGTCGTACACCGGTGGAGGACGAAGTGTTGCCCGAACCGGCTGCTGTGGCGGGTGACTAATAAGTCTAACGATGGGGCGCGGCCATCATGTGAAGCCGCCCCCGTCTTTGACTACTTTGACGACTCGTTCCACAAGTGACTCTGGTGCGACAACAGTTAAGCACCAGTTGAATCCATCCACCATATCTCTGCCATCGGCCATCCCGCTCTGAATGGGGGTGGCTGCTTGTAGGATGGACGCATCGCGCGAATGGATCTGCTCTTCGCTCACCAAAGACGCCAGGCTTGGAATATCCCCCGTGATAGGATTCAGTAGGTGAGTCCTGGGTGCTTCCGGTTGCGGCGCCACCTCTGTTACGCTCATCGATCCGTGGTCAATGCCAAGGGCGAGCAGTTTCTTGACTGCGCTGTCCGCTTCCTCGCGCGAGCGAAAGGATGAGAGTACGGCACGTTCACCCTGTCTTAATTGATTGTCCATAGGCTCACTCCTGTGCAAAGAGATGTTGGCTGTTGGTATACCCATCGCGCTGACAAGATATGTGCGATGTACAAAAGCAGGCTCGTCTTGGTATGTCAAAATAATCGTGTACAATGGGAAGATATACAGATGAATGAGAGGGGCTGCTGGGATGGAGCGTCATGTGCTTGTGCTTTTTCCTCATCCAGATGATGAAACGATGGCGGTAGGAGGGGCGGTCGCCTACCATGCGGCAGCGGGCTCGCCGATTACCTACGCTTGCTTCACGCTGGGCGAAATGGGGCGCAACATGGGGCACCCTTTTTTTGCGACCCGAGAGTCGTTGCCGGCCATTCGCGAGATGGAACTGCGTGAGGCGTGTAAAGCGCTGGGTATCGATGACCTGCGTTTGCTCGGATTTCGCGATAAGACGCTGGAGTTCGAGGACCCTGAAAAATTGGCGGATATTATTGAAGGCCTCATCAGTGAGTTACAACCCTCATTGATCATCACGTACTACCCAGGATACTGCGTTCATCCCGATCATGAAGCCATTGCTGCGGCCACCGTCAAGGCGTTGCAACGTTTACCGGAAGAGAAGCGGCCGGTACTCCAGTGTCAGGCGTTTTCGCAAGGGCACGCTGAGGCGCTTGGTGAACGAGATGTGGTCATCGACACCAGTCCTGTCTGGGAGCGCGTCTATCAGGCGTGGCGGGCACACCGTTCGCAGGCTGCGGCGTGGGTGGAGCGCATGGAGACTGCACTGTCAGGGAGTCCACAGCAGCGTCAGGAGGCGATCGGCACGCTGAGTACCACGTCCCTGTATACGCTTCGCGTGTAGGACGTCTACCCACTGTGGGACTTGGAAGGGGAAGAAGTAGATGGAAGAGGCACTCGAATGGGTTCTTGCCAATTGGGCGACTATGCAAACCAGCGACCCGGATGATGCCGGGGAAGATGCAGAGCGTTTCGAGCAGTCATTCTATCGGTTCATCGATACTGTGGCTGACTTTATGACACAGTTGCCAGTTCGCCCGCACGATTTGGATGCTGCACTGGAAAACCCTCTTCTTGCCAATATTCGCGATCGATTGCCAGGCCCACTACAGCTGAATTTCGATACTGAGTTGGAGGATCTCTGCCAGCTACGCTCGCTGACAGAGGACGACGCATAAGTTTCGTCCTTGCATGACTCGGCGTACGTAGGCTCATCCTATACCGGAAGCAAAGAGGACGTGACCGGGCGTAAGGGGGTCGACGCAGGCGTGATTCGGCTTGGCAGAGGGCGTAGGCATAGGCGTCAGGGCAGCCCGCAACCACACAAGTCTCAAGTTATGCACAACCCTGTGCGTAACTCTGTGGATAATCATGTGGATAGGTGGAAATGGATTGGTGTTTGGCTGTTGGCGCTTGCTATTTGGGGTGCGCCTCTCTACATTACGCCTGTACCGCCGGCACTTGCGGCGGGGTCACCTTATACGATACGGGTGGACATGGAATCGCCGGTATTGCGGCTGTATCGCAACAAGCATCTTGTGCATACCTATCCGATTGCACTAGGTAAGGTGCAGACGGAGACCCCTATAGGCTCCTGGAGAATTGTGGACAAGCAGCGAGGCTGGGGGCGGGGGTTCGGGACGAGGTGGCTCGGGTTAAACGTCCCTTGGGGGATCTACGGTATCCACGGTACGAATCGTCCTGCGTCGATCGGTCAATATGCGAGCAGTGGCTGTATCCGGATGCACAACGCTGATGTCGAGGCTTTGTATGACATCGTTCCGATCGGTACCGCCGTGGTGGTCAGCGGCGATCCGCTTGCGCGTCGGAGGCGACTCGAATACGGTCAGATCGGTGCAGATGTGCGGCTCGTTCAGCAGGCATTAGCTAGACTCGGATTCTATCACGGTCCTGCTCGAGGCCAGTTTGACTCCAC
>JAPNUP010000141.1 GCA_026627345.1 Bacillota bacterium
CAAACGGTAGATGTCCTCGTAGGTGGCATTAACGATGCGAGCCTTTCGCACGCTATGGAAGTCCTGCGCGTGATCAACCGCGCGACCCTCCACCCTACCTCGATCGATCTGGCGGAAACGACGAAAGTGATCGAAAATGTACAGCGCGATGTGAATATCGCCATGGTCCAAGAAATTGCGAAATTCACGCAAGCGGCAGACCTGCCGACGGCAGAGCTGGTGCGATTGGCCAATACGCACCCACGTGTCAACCTGCTGATCCCAGGCGCTGGCGTCGGCGGTTATTGCATCCCGAATGCGTATTACTACCTCGAACACAAAGCCACTGCCATGGGACTAACATTGCCTATTCTCTCGACCGCACGGCGCACCAATGACGATGTCCCCACCGCTCTTTTAAACCGTATAGCGGACAAGCTAGGATGGGAACGCGAAAACTGGCAAGGCCGCAAAGTCGCGGTGCTGGGACTGGCGATGAAGAACTTCTCCAACGACGACCGCATCAGTCCAAGCGTGACATTGATCGCTGAGCTCACGCGCCGCCAGGCAGCCGTGCACAGCCATGATCCGCTAGTGCCGTACGAGAAGTATCCGGACTTCGGGGTCGCTTCTTTAGAAGCGGCGATACACGACGCAGAGGTGATCATCATCACCATCCGCCAAGAGCAGTGGGATCACATGGCAACCTCAGAGCTGCTCGCGCAAGCGCCTGCCTGCCGCATCATTTTTGACGCTTGCGAAGCCTTGACACGCAGTGGCGACGAGTCTGTGCCGATTTTAACGATGTAATAGAAGATAGAAGATGTTAGCACCGCAAGGCGATCGATAGGGAGTCTGAACGCAGTGAATGATGTCTCGCAACTCACGCGACCGAAAGTCCTGATCGTTGCACACGAATTCCCTCCGATCGGAGGGGTTAGTGTGCAACGGCCATACAAGTTTACGCAGTACCTGCCGGAATTTGGATGGGATCCAGTGATTCTGACGCAAGACGCATTGTATAGCGCCACTTGGGACGAGTCACTGCTGGCCTGGTTGGAAGAAAAGCAGATTCCGGTCTACCGTGCGAAAAACCCGATGATGAAGGCTCAGTCCTGGTTGCATCGCCGCCGACAGAAACAGTCGACGCATAGCGCTCAGGCAGATCAAGGAGCGAGCCCGCTCGCAAAAAGGGCTGTCGGTACAAGCCAACCGGCTGGCGCCACAAGCGCGCGAAGTTTGCTGCGGGGTACTTTGCAAAGGCAGGCGCGACGCGTGCGTCAAGCGCTCCTGATCCCAGACGATGCGATCCTCTGGCTCCCTGCAGCGATATCCGAAGGCTTACGCGCGATTAAGGAGCATCACGTATCTGCGATCTACGCGACTTCGCCCCCGGAGTCTGCACAGCTGGTGGCTGCCATTTTGAGTGAGAAGACGGGCATCCCCTTGGTGGCCGACTTTCGCGATCCGTGGATTGGGAATTTACACCGAAGCGAGAAAGGCGCGCGTCATCGCATCGAAAGCGATCTCGAAGCGTTTGTCTTTAGCCGCGCCGGGCGTGTGACCACAGTCACCGAATCGTTTCGCGCGACTTTTGCGGCGCGCTACCCGCGTTATGCCTACAAGCTATCTGTGATCTCCAACGGCTTCGACAGTCGCGATCTGCGCATTCCTGAGAAAGCGACCAATGACGATCAAATGGTCATCTACTACGGCGGCATCTTGTACGAGAAGCGATCCCCGGAGACTTTCCTGCGTGGGTTACACACCGCTCTCAGACAAGGACTGTTGCCCCGCGACAAAGTGTTGGTGCGATTTGCGGGCGTCTTTGACTATCCCGGCAAGTCAGCTAATCGCGAACTGGTAACGGCACTCGGACTCGAGGACGTGGTTGATCTTGTCGGGTACGTACCGCACGCATCGCATGCGGCGCTGATGGCGCATGCCGATTTGCTGCTTGTGATCGGTGATCAGGCTCCGGGCGCCTCGGCCTATGTACCAGCGAAAGTTTACGAATACCTGGGTGTGGGCAAACCAATATTGGGCGTAATTCAACAAGGTGAGGCCAGCCGCTTGATTCTCGATTGCAAGGCTGGAAAAGTAGTAGAACCAGGACAGGTGGAAGGTGTGGCCGAGCTACTTCGAGACTTTTATATGCTTTGGTCGACAAGAGAACTCGCAGCCTGGCAACATCATCCACTCGCAGCCTCTTACGAACGACGTGAGCAAGCGCGCGTTTTGGCCACCTTGCTTCAGGAGATGACCAATGGACAACAAAGCGATCGCCAGACATCTGCGCGACATGGCGCAATTGCTGGAAGCTGACGATCATCACCCGAACCAGGTCTTGAAATATCGCAAGGCCGCTGAGCGGATCCGCGATCTTCACACAGAGCTACAAGAAGACGAAGCACGGCTTTCGGCGTTACGTATGGACAAGTCTATTCGCAGTAGCGTTCACATCCTGTTGACAGAGGGTGCCGCTGCTGCGTTTGCGAATTTGCCCCTTTCCTCTGTACCGGCATCCTTGCGCGAGGTGATGCAACTTCCGGGTATCGGCCCCAAGACGGCTCGGCGCTACTGGCTGGAAGCCGGCGTTGCCGACTGTCAGACACTGCAAAGTACACTGCACGGCCCGCTGCGAGCCAAGCTCGGAACGCCCATACAGACGGCTCGCCTCGAAGCGAGCGTAACGGCTTGGCAAGAGCGTCAGCGGCGCATCCCTCTCGCTTGGGGAAGGACGGCTATCTCGGCGCTGCAAGCAGAACTAGCTCAGTGTACAGGGGTATGCGAAGTCCAGGTAACCGGGGAAATAGCGCGCTTCTGCACGGAGGCGCGCTGCTTGACTCTGCTCGCCGCCTTCGCCGCGCTAGAAGATCGCAAGCAAGCCACCGGCGCACTCAGAGCGCTTGGCTATACACCTGTGAACAGCGACAGTGATGAGGCTGCCACTAGAGAAGGCCTATCACTCCCAGAGCGGCAACGTGAGCAACAGACTTTACTTGTCCAACTAGCGACGCTGACAGGTCGGCAGGCTGCGACTTGCCAGTGGTTTTATCGCCAGATAGAACTTACCGAGCGAGTGGCCGACGTGTGGGTCTTACTGCTCCCAAGAGGCGCCATGGCCAGTGCCGTCGTGGCGACATCTGGAGACGATCTCTATACGGAAGCGCTACATTGTCTGTGTGAGCAGCAGCAGTCTAGCCATCATGACAGGCCGTCTGATCCGAAAGCCACCACAGAGCTGGGCGTTGCCGCTGTCTTTTCGGCCCTCGATCTGCCTTTTATTGAACCAGAATTGCGCGAAGGCTTCAGTATGACGCTCGGTGGAAGACGACTTCTGCGGACGCAGGACATTCGCGGTGATCTACATATGCACACGGATGCCAGCGACGGCCAACAGACGCTGACGGAGATGGTGGAAAGGTGCATCGCCAAAGGATATCAGTACCTGGCGATCACCGATCATTCCCAGTCCCTTCACATTGCGCACGGGCTTAGTGTGGAGCGTTTACAGCGACAACAAGAAGAGATTTCACGACTGCGCGACAAGTACCCGAACATTTGCATTCTTCACGGCACAGAAGTGGATATTTTGAATGGCAATACGCTCGACTTTGCGGATGACGTGCTTGCCATGCTCGACATCGTCGTTGCGTCTGTGCATACAGGCTTTCAACAATCTGCAGCCGAATTGACGGCTCGCATCTTGTACGCAATTGAACACCCTCACGTGGACATCCTCGCACATCCGACAGGACGGATGCTAGGTCGCCGGGACCCGTACCCGGTCGACCTCGAACGCGTGTTTCAAAGTGCAGGTCGCCGTGTGGCGCTTGAGCATAACAGCAATCCTAGTCGTCTCGATCTCGATCCGCAGTGGCTGCGCATAGGCCTTGAGATGGGCTGTCTGTTTGTCGTAGATAGCGATGCGCACAGTATCAAGGACCTCGATCGCGTCGCTGACTACGGCGTCGTCATGGCACGCAAAGGTTGGCTATCGCCAGATCACGTGCTGAATACCCGGCCTTTACCCGACTTGCTCACTTGGTTGCGAACGCCAAAAGACGAACGCTAATGGCCTGTGCATAGGCCGCTTTCGCTCTACAGATACTGAGCAAAAGTGAAAAAGGCGGTGCCGCCTGTGCACACCATGTGGAAAGGTTCTATCAGCTTTGGCTTGGTCAGTATCCCTGTGAAAATGTTTGCGGCAACTGAGGAAAAAGATATTCGCTTTCGGTATCTTCATAAAACCTGCAATACCCCTGTGCGCTACGTGAAGCGGTGTCCCCAATGCAACGAGGATATTGGCGATGAAGACATCGTGCGTGGATTCGAGATTGAAAAAGGCCGCTTCGTCATTCTCTCGGAAGATGACTTCGCCAGTATCTCGCCGGAAAAGTCCAAAGCGATCGACATTCTCGACTTTGTACAATTGTCGGATATCGACCCGATCTTTTTTCACAAGTCTTATTTCCTCTCGCCTGAGGAAACCAGCCTCAAAGCCTACTCCCTTTTACGCGAGGCGATGCAATCGACTGGCAAGATCGCTATTGCCAAGATCGTGCTGCGCTCCAGTGCTTCACTCGCGGCATTGCGGCTTTACCAAGACTCGCTTGTACTCGAAACGCTGTTTTATCCCGATGAGGTGCGCAGTGTGCGCGAGACGCCACTCTACGGCGCGCACCCTACAGTCGACCCGCGCGAGATGGACATGGCTTCTGCGCTCATCGCGCACTTGAGCGCGCCATTTGTTCCAGAAAAATATACAGATGATTACAGGCAATCGCTGTGGGAGCGTATCCAGGCCAAAGCACAAGGTGAGACGGTGACAGCAGCCAGCGCCACCTCCCCACGCGGAAACGTCGTAGATCTCATGGCCGCGCTGCAAAAGAGTATAGAAGCTGCCAAAGCGGGCAATGGCGGTCCTCCCCAACCTGTTGGCGCAACGAGTTCAGAGGGCGCCCCCACTAAGCCGCGCCGAACGCGTAAGAGTAGCTAGCGCGGACAGTGAGCACTTCTACGCTGTTGCCAATGCTACTTACCAGCACCCCTCAATTGCCTTGCGGCGAGCAGTGGGCCTACGAAGTGAAGTGGGATGGCGTACGCTCCTTATGTGTTGTCGTGCCGGGTGAAAAGGTCCGCCTGATCAGTCGTCGCGGCTTGAACCACACGGAGCGCTATCATGAATTGCAGGGGATGCGGGATCTGCTGGAAACGCCCTGTGTACTAGACGGTGAGATCGTCGCACTCACACCCTCGGGCAAGCCGGATTTTGCACGTGTGTTGCGCCGTGAACGGTCTACCATCACAACAGAAGGCACCGGGGGCGACGCGATTCACTACATGGTCTTTGATTTGTTAGAGCATGATGGGATCAGTCTTTTAGACTGGCCGTGGTCCAAACGACGAGCACGCTTACAAACCCTGCTTCCGCAAAGCGGTCTCCTCCAGTGGAGCGCTGATCATACAGATGGTGATGTGCTTTGGAAGGCGACCAAGGATCTAGGCCTCGAAGGGGTAGTTGCCAAACTGCGTACCAGTACCTATCTACCGGGTCAGCGGTCGCATGAATGGCGCAAAGCGAGGCACCTGCAAGTCACGCAAGCGCTTGTATGGGGCGTAGTCGTGTTTGAAGGGCGACCGCGTTCTCTCTTATTGGCCATGCGTCAAGATCCGGCACTCTACATAGGCCGGGTCGGCTCAGGTGTACCTCAGCATTTACTGGCGGCGCTACAGGCGATGACCGATACGTTAGTAGATCGAGTCGCGTTCTCCGTCCCAGCCCCTGCTCGGGGAGAGCGTTACGCGTTTCTCGTCGATCCTGTCGTGATCGAGGTGCGCTTCGCCGAGTGGACCGCCACCGGAACCCTTCGCCAGCCTGTCTTTCTGAGACTGATCACAGAGTAATGGCCAGAAGGAGAAGGAGGGTCGCCAGTGTCCACACCACTCATGCTATCGATCTCTAGTCCCGATAAAGTGCTATGGCCGGCAGCAGGCATTCGAAAAGCTGATTATCTCCAATACCTGATTGCCGTGTCTCCCTACCTGTTGCCGCACCTGATCGATCGGCCGATCACGTTCATCCGCTTCCCACACGGTGTGACAGGTGAGTCCTTCTATCAAAAAAACCTGCCAGCCCATGCCCCTTCGTGGCTAGCTTCCTATGTGGACACGAGCGGGGAAAAGCCGATTCACTATGCGCTTTTGAACGATCTCGACAGTCTCCTTTGGGCTGGCAACCAAAATTGTTTGGAAATCCACCCATGGTATGCGACTTCTTCGCGGCCTACTTATCCGACGCAACTGGCGATCGATCTCGACCCGACGACTGACCGGTTCGACGACGCGCGTGAGGTCGCTTTTTACGTCCGCGATGCGCTGTCCGGCATCGGGCTCGTCGGTTATCCGAAGACATCCGGGCAAACAGGTCTACAAATCTACGTCCCTATTACCCCGCGCTATTCATTTGCCGAGACGAGGCGCGTTCAGCAGTTTCTCGCTGAATTTATCGCCACCCGGCACCCGGATGCGGTCACTCTGGAGCGCCGCGTAAAGGCTCGTCGCGCACGCGTTTACCTCGACTACGTACAGCACGCACCGCATAAGACATTACCGGCGCCGTACAGCACGCGCAAGCACCCTCAAGGGACGGTCTC
>JAPNUP010000172.1 GCA_026627345.1 Bacillota bacterium
GCAAGTCGTCGGGCCATCCATTCCCGGTCGAGCTGTAGTCATCTGCGGGGACACCCGTCCGACGCCTCAAACTGTAGAATTGGCCCGAGGGGCTGATGTACTGGTTCACGAAGCGACATTTTGCGCGTCTGAACAAGAGCATGCAAACCGCACGCACCACTCCACCGCTAGCGAGACGGCCACAATAGCGAGGTCGGCTGATGTACGCACTTTGATTCTTACGCACGTCAGTCCGCGTTACACAAGCGCGGATCTTCACGAGATGCTTGCAGAGGCGCAAGCCATCTTTCCTCAGACGGTTCTAGCCCAAGACCAGTGGTCACTAGATGTTCCTATGCGACCACCGGGCTTGGGCTGACGCAGCCGATTCCAGGTGCTCATCCAGGCTGGTCAGCGCTTACGCCTACTTGTGATGAACACGAGAAGTTGGGCGGATCACGCGGTCGGCGTAATGGCTACATTGGTCGCGCTGGGGGCTTTGGTGATGTGACGGGTATGGAATAGCGATGCTCGATGAAATGTGCGCCATGCCCGTTGCCCAGTACTGCGACGAACGGGACATGGCGTTTCGACCAAGATTACCGCAGCGACAAACTGGCCCTTATTTCACACTAGAAGACGAAAACCACTGCTCGATATCCCCGATGATGCCCTGCATGCAGGCTGTGTCAAATGGTGATTGCAATTGCGCCTCTTTCACAAGGTCAAGAAACGACATACTGCCCCCGAGTCGGCACAGATGAAGATAATCTGTCCACGCTGCCTCTTTATCGGCAAGACTTCTGGTCCAAAACTGTTGGGCGCAGGTGACCGCGAGCGCGTAGTCGATGTAGTAGAACGGACGCATGAAGAAGTGAAGCACCCGGTGCCAAGTGGCGCCACTTTCCAGATATTCGTCGTTCAGATAAGTCCGGGTCGGCATGTATTCCTGCTCTAGGCTGCGCCACTTCGCGCGGCGCATCGCAGGTGTCGCTTCGGGATGCTCATACACCCAGTGCTGAAACTCGTCACCGAGACAACAGGAGGCTAGCATAAAGACGTTGCCGCTGAGGTTCACAAAGCGGTACTTGTCCGCATCCTCCTGAAAGAAGCGATCCATCCACGGCCACGTGAGTAGCTCCATGCTGTGCGAATGAATTTCTGCAGCTTCGAGTGTCGGCATTTGGTACTCCGGAACGGTATTATCCCTGACTTCGTAAAACATGAACGCATGTCCCGCTTCGTGCGTGAGTACGGTGATGTCGCCTGAGGTGCCATTGAAGTTGCTGAAGATAAACGGCGCATGCTCACCTGCGATGCTGGTGCAGTAGCCGCCAGGACGCTTTCCCTTTTTGGCTACGAGGTCCATGAGATCGTGGTCCACCATGAAGCGAAAGAATGCGCCCGTCTCCGGGGAGAGTTCGTCGTACATGGCAGAAGCTTGGTTCACGAGTTCATCGGGCGCGCCCTTGGGAAGCGGATTGCCAGAGGCGAAATGCAGGGGTTCGTCGAAATGGTAGAGCGTATCGACGCCGATGCGCTCGCGCTGCTGTTCCCGGAGCTTGATCGTGAGCGGCACAATATACTGCTTGACCTGCGCGCGAAAGTTCGCCACCATGTCGGCCGTGTAGTCGGAACGTCCTAGACGGTCATAGGCCAGCTGGATGAAGTTGTCGTAGCCGAGTTTTCTGGCGATGCTGGTGCGCAGCTTGACTTGCTCATCGTATATTTGGTCGATGCGCTCGCCATAGGGAGCCATGAACGAAGAAATGGCCTGACTGGCTTCTCGCCGCGTATCTCGGTCAAGACTCGAGGTGAATTTCCCCATTTGCGACAAGTTGTACGTCTCGTCGCGAAAGGGAATCTGTGCGTTTGACGTGATGTCGCTATACGCGGTGTACAGTTCGTTCTCCCGCGCGAGATCGTCCACGATCTCAGGGGAGAAGGTTTTAATGGCCAGCTCAGCTTTGCGAAGCAGTAGTTGACCGAATGCCTTCTCCAATTGATCGCGAAACGGAGACTCCAGAAGCGCACGGTAATAGGCGGACGAAATCGCTTGCATGCGCGGCTGGTTCTTGTCGGAAAATTGTTTTTCCTCCTTATAGAAAGGGTCTTGCGTGTCAATCGAGTTGCGGATGTGCGACAGTGTGAATTGCGTGGCAGTCTCCTGGCGCAGGTGATTCAGATCTTTCACGGCTTGAATGACTGAGGCGGCGTTGTCAGCGCCGCGTATGGTATCGATCAACTGGTGCGCGGCGGTCTCTACAGCCTCTAGATTGGGCCGCGTGTACGGCATCGCATGGAAAGATTTCATGAAGCGCCTCCTCGAAGATTCCTCGAGTCGATCATAGCAGATTTGGGGTCCGGGCTGTGATATGCGCTTATAGGTGTTCTCGCATGAACGTGACTTGATCGCGTGCCTCTGCAAGTCTAGGAGGACCGGCGTTTGCGACGATTCGCGATGAATCTGTAGGCGAAGACGGCGATGACAAACAGAATGGCCCAAGGTACAGCCCACGCTACCAGTGTGAGCAGACTGAGGCCCGATTGACCCAGTGACGCGAGTAGTTGATTCCATGCGGTGATGACGGGCTGTGGCGCAGTATTGGAAAATGCGGATGGTGTAAGTGTGACCGACACTGTCGCGAGGGCCACCGCCCGCAGTAACCCTTGCTGCTGGCCTGTCAGGTCGGCCAGTTGGGACTGTACTTGAATGATCGCTTGCTGAATGGTCAATATGTCTTTCATCGATTGCGCTTTGGCAAATAGACGTGTGTAGGCAGTCAATTCAGAATGCAAGGTGGCGAGTTGCTGTGCATTGTCATTGTAAGCTTGTGTGACATTCTGACCGGATTGCGAGAAATTCAGCACGGTGCCAAGTGCCTGCGATTGGCGCATGAATGACGCGAAATGCGCCTCAGGAACGCGCAAAGTCATCTGCACCTGCAGATTTTTGCCGAGTCCGTACTGATTGGACGACGAGACAAAGCCTCCGTCGCGGTCTATGATATTCTCTAGTCGCTGGCGAATGGCAGGTACACTTTGCACGCGCAAGTCGAGACTGGCCGACTGCTCGACGAGGCGTCCGGATGCGGCGAAGATCGCCTGTCTTGGCGCAGGGCTGGTTACAGTGCTCGTAGCGTTTCCGGCAGCCATCTGCATCGATCCTTGGGCCGCAGCGTGAATTGCGCCAAACGCGGCGCTATTGCTCGATGTGGCGCTGACAAATGTTGAATTCGCGATGATCGATGCGGCGCCTTGCATGTGCGATTGAAACGTCACAACGGCGCCGACTGCCAGCACTGCGGCGAGTAACAGCGCTCCCGCCTTCTCCATCCTGTTTTGCCGCCCCATGGGCCACCGCTTGCGTGCTCTGTCTCTGTCCACTTTGATCCCTCACTTTAGTTGTTTGCCGTATTGACGACGAAACAGGGGACGGGGTTACATCGTGGCACGAGCGTCTCGACCGACCGCTCTCATGACGTCAGGCGCTAACCTCGTAACGTCCCGTTTGCGCCTGACGTGAATCTCCAGCACCTGTTCGTGTACAGGTGCTGGCACAGAGCGAAGCCTCT
Organism: Bacillota bacterium; assembly: GCA_026627345.1. Taxonomy (GTDB): domain Bacteria; phylum Bacillota; class Bacilli; order Alicyclobacillales; family SLC66; genus JAPNUJ01. The sequence continues at coordinate 3,555 of JAPNUP010000172.1, forward strand.
CTTAGCTGGCTGACTCTTGCGGCGCGACTGGTGTGGACACTAGCTTTTCATAGCCGCCTATCGTCAAGAAATCCTCCCACTGCTCTCCTAGCGTGAGTCTCATGATTAACTCTTTGGCGTCAGCCCACCGCCCTTGTGCGTGGTCAGCACTTTGGGCCAGATCTGCCATCTCTTCTTCCAGACACGCTTGCACGAATTCCTTCGTCACACGCCTACCATTATCCATCATCGCCTGCGGGTGGTGGATCCACTGCCACAACTGCGCCCGCGCGATCTCGGCAGTCGCCGCGTCCTCCATCAAATTGTACAAAGGCACGGCACCGCGGCCGTCCAACCAAGCGGCGGTGTAGCGCACAGCCACACTCACGTTGTTGCGCACCCCGCGTTCCGTGATCGTCCCTTTGGGCGCCTGGAGCAGATCCTGCGCAGTGACGTCGATGTCTGGAATACGAGACACTTGGTTGGATGCCGGCATCAAACGGTCGAAGACTTCCCGAGCCACGGAAACGAGTGCCGGATGGGCAACCCATGTGCCATCGTGACCATCGCTTGCCTCTCGTTCTTTATCTGAACGAACGAGCGCCAGCGCGCGTTCGTTGGCTACAGGGTCGCCTTTTACCGGGATCTGCGCCGCCATGCCGCCGATGGCCAATATCCCGCGGCGGTGACATGTCTCTATGGTTAGCAGCGAGTAGGCACGCATGCACGGTGACGTCATGGTCACCTGCGCCCGATCTGGAAGTAGGAAAGCGTGATGGCGTAGCTTCTTGATGTAGCTAAACAGGTAATCCCAGCGACCGCAGTTCATACCGACGATGCGATCGCGCAGCGCGTAGATGATCTCATCGATCTCGAAGGCGGCTAGTAGCGTCTCCACCAGCACAGTGACTTTCACCGTGCCTGTGGTCAACCCAAGGAGCGCTTCGGCGTGAGACAGTACCTGATCCCATACGCGGGCTTCTTGATGACTCTCCAGTTTCGGTAGATACAGATAAGGCCCCGAACCGCGGGTGATCAACTCGTGCGCGTTGTGAAATAGGTACAAACCCGCATCGACCAAGGCGGCTGGCATAGGCAGACCGTCTACTTCGATGTGCCCCTCCACAAGATGCCAGCCGCGCGGCCGCACGATCAGCACAGCAGGCTGATCGCACAGTCGATAGGGCTTGCCGTCTGGGCTCGTATAGGTGATGTCGCGACGCACCGCGTCGATCAGATTGATCTGCCCCTGTACACTGTTTTCCCAGGTGGGAGAATTCGCGTCCTCAAAATCGGCCATAAAGGCGCTTGCTCCTGAATTCAACGCGTTGATCACCATTTTACGATCGCTGGAAGGTCCTGTAATCTCCACGCGACGGTCGAGTAAGTCTGGGGGAATGGGTGCTGCGTGCCATTTGGCCTGACGTAATGCTTGCGTCTCAGGTAAAAAATCAGGCAAGGCTCCGGCATCGATCTGTGTCTGCCTTTCCTGTCGTTCTGCAAGCAAATGGCTAATCGCAGGTCCGTGTGCGCGCGTGAGCGTGGCTAGCAGTTGCAGGGCCTCGCAAGAGAGGATGGCCGCGTGACTTGGCGTGTACGGAGCGTGCACAGTCACGCCGGGCGGGCAAATGTAAGACATGGCGATGCCTCCTTAGAGATATGGGTTTTCGTGGGCGCTGACTCGATTGTAGCAGAGTCGTGAAAATTGCAACAGATGTATTAACGAATATTCTGTTATAGAATACATTGTTACAAACAGATGCAACTATGCATGATCTGTATGATCACAGAATAGCATCGAAAATACAATGAAATGGGGGAGTTCATGGATGACTGAGCAGAGCAATCGGCAGGCGCTTGCACACGGTGTCGATCCTCAGCGCTTTTCCGGAATCAGACGACCTTATAGTACAGGAGACGTGGAGCGCCTGCGGGGATCATTATCCATCGAGTACACACTGGCTCGCCGCGGTAGCGCGCAACTGTGGCGGTTGCTGCACGAAGAGCCATACATTCCGGCACTCGGGGCACTGACCGGCAATCAGGCGATCCAGCAGGTGCGTGCAGGTCTAAAGGCTATATACGTCAGTGGCTGGCAGGTCGCAGCCGATGCTAACGTCAGCGGTCAGGTCTACCCGGATCAGAGCCTATATCCATCCAATAGCGTGCCGTTGCTGGTCCAGCGTCTCAATCAGGCCTTGCAGCGCGCCGATCAAATCGACCATGTCGAAGGACGGCACGAGATCGATTGGTTTGTTCCGATCGTCGCTGATGCCGAAGCGGGGTTTGGCGGGCCTTTGCACGTATTTGAATTGATGAAGTCGATGATCGCGGCGGGTGCGGCAGCGGTGCACTTCGAAGACCAACTGGCCAGTGAGAAAAAGTGTGGCCACATGGGCGGCAAAGTCCTGATTCCGACCGCACAGGCGATTCGCAGTCTGGTTGCAGCGCGTTTGGCAGCCGACGTGTGCGAAGTGGATACGCTCATCGTCGCGCGCACAGATGCCAACGGCGCCTATTTACTCACAAGCGACATTGATGAACAGGACCGGCCCTTTCTGACGGGAGAACGCACACCGGAGGGGTTCTATCAGTATCGAGGTGGTCTCCAGGCAGCCATCGCTCGCGGGCTCGCTTATGCGCCTTATGCAGACCTGATCTGGTGTGAGACGGCGACGCCAGACCTTGACGAAGCGAGGGAGTTCGCCGCGGCGATCCACGCGCAATTTCCGGGCAAGATGCTGGCATATAACTGCTCGCCGTCTTTCAATTGGAGCAAAAAACTGCGCCCTGATGTGATCGCGAATTTTCAAGAACAGTTGGCGGTGTGGGGGTACCGTTTTCAGTTCGTGACGCTTGCGGGCTTTCACGCGCTCAATCACAGTATGTTTACACTCGCGTCCGACTACGGTGAGCGCAAAATGGCGGCGTATGCGGAATTTCAGGAGCGCGAGTTCGCCAGTGAACGGCGAGGATACACGGCTACGCGCCATCAGCATGAAGTCGGGACTGGGTACTTTGACGAGGTGGCACAAGTCATCGCGGGCGGACAGTCCTCGACGACGGCTTTGCATGGTTCCACGGAAGAACAACAATTTGCAGGTTGAGGAGGCAATGACTATGGAGACAGAGGGTCGCGAGCTTAATCAGGATGAATTTGTAGGATGCGGTGTGTGCGGTGCCGACATCGATGACGTGCATGAGATTCTCACAGGCACTTGTGAGCACTGTGCGACGCATGTGGAGGATGACAGGGTGTTCTAACGGGTCAAACAGGAGACTGCCGGCGGTGCAGGGGTAGGGGTAGGGACCGCCGGGTTTGCCAGCTAGGATGCGCATGGGGACGGAGGGTCACTGCTCGGAGGCAATCCGGGCAGTGACCTTTGTTTGTGTGCCAGGGGTGTGCGTGCGGCTGATCGGTGGTGGGCGGCAGGTGGATAACCGATGTTTTCTTTCTCTGTTCTCAATAAAGAAAATAATTTCAAAAGGGTATTGCAATTTTCGTTATAGAGAATATAATAAGTCTTGTGTTCGTTATACAGAACAAACGAGGCTGAAGGATTGGGCGTTGGTGCTAAATAGCGTACTGTTTTTTCGTCGCTAGGAGATTCCAATGACGACGTCGACGCCGACGATGATCTGAAACAGCAACCGAACGTCGATGTGCAACGCGGGGACTTGTATGAGCATTCATACCTCATTTCCCTAGATGTGCTGAAACGCTTGAATCTTGCTGGACTGAACCTGAAGGGCAGAAACGCGGGAGCATTCACCCGGCACTGAGTACCCTGGCCATCGCTTATAAGGCCTTAGGGCTCACGTATACGTGATCCGACGCGATTGCCCCAAAGTTTGGGAACGAACACAGATTTGTGGTTTCGCCGTATCGCAAGTTCTCCGTCACGTAGAGGGTAGGGGACACTGCTGCAGCGTGCCATACGCAAGGATTCACAGTTCGGGTTCAGGGGCAGGGCCTCCGACAAAACGGACCGCACGGCCAACACATATAGCCCCAAAGGGGCACACTGGGAGGAATTTAGAAATGGGACTGAAAACGAAATTGGCAATGGGTTTGATCGCATCTGCAACAGGCGCTGCAATGATGGCGGGCGGCACGTTTGCCATGTTTACGGCTTCGGCAACTAATAGCGGCAACACGTTTACGGCAGGGACCTTGAACCTGTCAGCAAGTAGTAGTCCGGCATTTGCTTCAACGGACACTGCTTACACTAATTTGGCGCCTGGAGACACTGGGAAGAGCTCGTTCACCGTTACGAATACTGGAAACCTTACTGAGTATGTGGGAATGAACGTACAAGAGCTCGCGGGTAACGCGGTGGGTAATGTTACGCCCCCAAACATTTTCACGGACCTGTCAGGTGATAACGACCCTCTGACGCTGACTGTCACTGTCACTAGCGGAGGGACAACTGTCGCCACTGATACCGTTCCTGCCGGCGGCAGCACCGCCGGAACTAATCCGGAGTTTGTGTGGGTGCAAGCGAAACAGACAACTGACACAGTTACCGTTTCATACAACTTCCCGTCTACTGCGGGTAACGCTTATCAAGGCGCTTCTGGCATTGCGGACTTCAATCTCCAAGCCGTGCAGGCCAGAAATAACGGCGAAACAGTTAGTGATGGGACAGCAACGTTCGCTACCGAACCAACAGCCTGGAGTTGATCAAATCGAGTCATAGCTAGTACTTGATCAGGAGAACGCAAGAGGGTCAGTACCTCTTGCGTTCCCTAATTAAAGAAGGGGTGAAACGATTGAATCTCAAAACTAGGATTGCGCTGCTATCCGCTACTGGGCTCCTATCCGTTAGCGCACTTGCCGGATATGGAACCTATGCGATGTTCACGGCGCAGTCTACCAACAGCAATAACACGTTTACAGCAGGCACGCTGAGCATCACCCAAGAGCGTGACGACATTCCGCAGGTGGGTCCGATGTTCTACACGTCCTCGACAGGCGCTCAGACGGGTGCTGTTCCGACAGGTCTCTGGGCACCGGGCGACCAGCACACACGAGGGCTGTTCCTAGAGAACAACGGAACGTTGTCTGCAAGATTGACGACGCTCTCAGCTTTCCCAGCAGACTCTAGTGGTAACGCTCTTACGAGTACCTCTACGGACTCTACGGATTATAACAATGACCTCCTGTTCGCCAAGCAGTCCAACGTCCGCATTTGGCAGTTGGTGGCGGTGAATCCGAGTTCAGTTAACCCAAGCGATCCAGACTGTTTTTTAGCAGGGGAAAGCTCTACGCAAATTGAACAGGCAGTAGATTGGGTCAACGAATTGTATACGAGTTGGCTTCGCGCAAACCCTAGCAAGAATCTGTCCAGTCCGGCATGTCAGCAGGAATTGCTCGATTGGGTGAATCAGAATCTGCTTCAGAAGGTGAACGACATTAGTGCAACCACTGCAGCCGGCCAGACGGTGACCTCAGACTCTGTGCAGGTCGTTCAGATGGTCGACGAACCGTTGGATAGTCTGGTCAATAATAGCATCAACGTCAGCTCGCTTGGAGATGTGATCAAGCCTAAACAGTCCTCGCTCCTGGCCTTTACAGTCGGATTTAATAAAGAGGCGCCGAGCAGTCTTCTCAGCGAGTTTGGGTCACAAACGGCTGCCAACAACTCGATGCAGGGTAAGTCGGTGTACTTCAACTTTGGAACCAACTGGGTACAGACGCGAAACAATCCAAATACAATTGCCGGAATGGAAGCAGGCACGGTGTATTCAGATTCGTATCTGAGCTCCAGCACCTCCACTTCACCTGCAACATCGGGGATATGGAATGTGTCGGACGCAGGAAGCGGTGCGGTTAATGGTGTTCCTCTAGTGTTCTCATCGCAGGTCTACGACTCGACGGGGACCTTGAACGTCAGTTTCAACACAGACGACGTATCGGAACTATATGTTGACGGTGTGCCTCAGTGGGTCGAA
>JAPNUP010000007.1 GCA_026627345.1 Bacillota bacterium
TAGTGACTATCTGTGCAAAAGATTCCTAGCCATGGAGGAGAGAGATCTCCTCTTTTTTGCGCCAAGGTGTGGACAGCGTTTCCATCAACCTATGGACAAAAGACACCGTCAACTTCTGGACATTATCCTACGTCCGTAACACCTGGGAGATGCAGCGCGCTGGTAAACAAGAGCGGACGGTCGCCATTCCGTAAAGGTGTGAGCATACTCATAGCCGCTTTTGGATAGATGCGGTGATTGGTGAAAGAGCTTTAAATGCGATTACTTAACCATCTTGCGCATACGGGCGTAAATCCTAAAGAAGCCCCGCACCCTCGTCCCGCTCCATAATGGCTCTGGCAGCCTACACAGGGCCGCCTTTTTGTTCGTATCGAGGAAGAATGTCAAATGCCTGCATCACGAAGCTGGGGGCTGTTTTGTGTAGTGCGTTAAGGATGGCAGGGATAGAATTCATCGGCTCATGTCTACGGGATGCTAGGTCTTTAAGTGTATTGAATACGTCCCCCACAAGCTTCTCTTAAAGTCCATCTGGGCAATGGCCTCTAAAAAAAGAAAGTGCGTGATCCTCGATTCCTCGAGAATTCGCACTACATAAGGGTTACTCTGGCGCACCCGGAGGGACTCGAACCCCCGCAAGACGCGGTTTAGGAAACCACCGCTCTATCCACCTGAGCTACGGGTGCATGCACTGATTATAGACATTGATTATATCACGATAGCCACCGGCCAACAACGCGTCGAGTGCTACCTAAATTCTAGATCAACCTTCGCCACGTGACAAATGTCCGGTGCCGATCGCCAAGTGTATGCATGTATTGGGATAGAGCCTTTATGCGATTTACGGCTCAGGAAGGAGCGAATTATTATGCATCCTCTCTATCACCATGCGCGTAGTCTTGTTGGGCAGCCTGTGTATGTGCAGGCAGGCGGTCGCACGCATTATGGCATTCTTCATCATGTAACCAGTGATGGGATCTATCTGCGCAAAGGCAATGCGAACGGAATGGCCAGTGGTGTGTCAGAGCATTCCCTTGAAACCTTACCGTTTAGCACAGCCGACAACACAGATACTGAACCCGCGTTCTGGCCGTTCTTCTTTCTCCCTTGGCTCGCCATCGGTGCACTTGGCGCGTGGTGGTGGTAAGCTACCGCGACAGCTGATCAGACGCGCCGCGCTCTCCCTATCGCGGCGCGTCTGCTTGCCTGGACGATAACGAGTCAGTGAAGCATTTCGCTGCACCAACCCGCCCTAGCCACCCCTTACATCACAGGCGCCTGACCCGGCATCACTTGCCCAGGCATCGGCTGCGGCATCATCTCTGGTTGAGCGGGAACCAGCGTTTTCACCATGACGATCGTCTGCGGCTGCATAGACTGTACTCGTGTGAAACCGAGTGACTCGGCAAATGCTTGGCTGCGCGCATTAGACTCCTGGATGAACACCTCGAGCTCCATGATGCCCATAGCCCGTGCCTCTTGTTCGATCTGACGCATGATGCGCTTGCCGTAGCCTTTGCCTTGATATTCGGCGGCCAGGATCAGTGAGCCAATGTTGAGTCGACCACTGTCGTCCGCGACGTAGCTGACATACCCAGCCACTTGATCGTCCACAAGAATCATCCGCGTGTTGGCAGCGTGTACATAACTAAGCACCATCGACATGTCGAGATCGTACCCATAGGTGGTTTTGAAGATAGGCGCGATCTCTTCTTGCGTCACCGTTTGAATGAACGTGTCATCCCCCATGGCCAGGGGCCGTAACATGAGCTTCGCAGGTTCCGCTGGCGCGGCCGCGACCATCGGCTGTTTGCCAGACTTCGCTTTGCCTTTAGCCACACCGGTATCCACCGGACGGGGGCGACGCTTTTTCGCAGGAGCGCGCTTGGCAAGAGGTGTCGCATGCCCAGCAACCAGTGAGGCTTTGACTCCGGAAGCTCGGTTTTCAATTTTCTTAGTCTGTGTGGTCAAATAAGGCGGCGTAGTAGACAGTACCTTCTTATCGCTGTGAATCAATGTAAACCTCTCCTTTTCGTCTCTAGGCGTAGACGAAGTGCCGCGGTACACCTGTCTCGGTAAGATACTATATGTGACAGATGTACCGGGCGCGCCTGCCTAGGGAAAAAGAGCGAGCCCAAAGTAGAGACCTCATCACTTGCACACAGAGACAGCGACATCATGGCTATCCCTGCGGCGAGTGGAGCGATCGATCAGGGGAAGGAGAAACGTCTATCAGAGGAACCAAACGAGTGCATCAAGCAATCATGCACCGGTACTGAGCAGTGCCATGAGATGGACCGCTTAACGCTTGTCCGGCGCAGCAATCCGGGTGAGACCACCCATGTACGGTTGAAGCACCGAAGGAATAGATACTGACCCGTCTGCTTCCTGATAATTCTCGAGAATCGCCGCAACCGTGCGGCCCACTGCCAAACCTGACCCGTTTAGCGTATGTACGAACTCAGGGCGCGCCTTCTCGGTTCGACGAAAGCGAATGTTACTGCGTCGAGCCTGAAAGTCTTCAAAGTTCGTACAAGAAGAAATTTCGCGGTACATCCCAGCCGCTGGCAGCCAGACCTCAAGGTCATATTTCTTGCACTCTTTAAAACCGAGATCTCCAGTGCAAATCTCGATCAGCCGATACGGCAATTCGAGCTTTTGTAAGATCACCTCGGCATCCGCCAAGATCCGTTCGAGCTCGTCGTACGACGTCTCTGGCGCCACAAATTTGACGAGTTCCACCTTGTTGAACTGATGTACGCGGATCAGTCCGCGCGTGTCACGACCGGATGCCCCCGCCTCAGAGCGAAACGCAGCACTATATCCAGCGTAGTTAACTGGAAGCTGTTCTGCCGATAGAATTTCATCGCGATGCAAATTTGTGACAGGAACTTCAGCCGTAGGGATCAAATAGTAGTCAAATTCACGAATTTTAAAGACATCGTCTTCGAACTTGGGTAGATTGCCTGTTCCGACCATGCTGGCTTGGTTGACCAAGTACGGCGGCCATACCTCTGTGTATCCGCGCTCTGTGGTCTGCACATCCAACATGAAATTCATCAGAGCGCGCTCGAGCCGCGCGCCGAGTCCCATGTAGAAGACGAACCGCGAACCTGTCACTTTCGCTGCGCGCTCAAAATCGACAATACCAAGATCGACACCGAGATCCCAGTGCGGCTTCGGTTCGAATGAAAACGTCCGTGGTTCGCCGATCTCACGGATCGGTACATTCTCCGATTCATCGCGCCCTTGAGGGACGCTTTCATGCACGATATTGGGTAGTCTTAGCAGGATATCTGTCATCTCATCATCAAGTGACCGCAAATGATCATCCAGTTCCTTGATCTGTTCCCCCACCACGCGCATCTCTTCGATCAGTAATGAAGCATCCTCACCTGTGCGCTTGTACTGAGCGACCTGTTGCGAGACAGCATTGCGCCTGGCTTTTAACACTTCTGTCTGCTGCGTAGCCTCGCGCCATGCCACGTCGACGACGAGAAACCGTTCAAACATATCGTGCGTCTCTTGCGGCTCGCTTCGTCGCACGAGAGATTCCCTATACATGTCGGGCGACTGACGAAGGAGTCTGGCATCTAACATAGCTATGCACTCCCATCTAAAATACAGGCGCTATTGCGCCACGAGTAACCCATAACATACCATATAGCCGGCTCTCAAGCAAAGTGGTGATGGAGCCACACGTCTCCGTTAAACGCATAACCGAACCCACGTGAAGAGCGGATGAGCGTCGGTCGCGATGGGTGCTCCTCGAGCTTGTCGCGCAGCCGCGCCATGTACACGTACAAGTCATCCTTTCGCTCGGTCGCGTCTGCGCCCCACACGGCTTGCGTAATCGTTTGCGTACTGACAAAGCGCCCCTTGTGGTCGATGAGCAAACGCAAAATGTGATACTCAGTGCGCGTAAGCGCCACCGACTTACCACGAATCGTCACGACCGTTTCCCCAAAGGTGCGTACAGACACCTCGTCCTGTGCCATATGCGCGATCTCCCGCAAACGCACGGTACTGATGTGCGCGATACGCTCGTCCATATCCTCTGTGCTCACCAAAAGCGCCATGACGCCGCTGCGTCGGGCCTTGACTTGCAAATCGAGACTGCTCTCGTGCGCAATCCAGATCACAGCCGGCCCCTGTTCATTGCCGAGCGCACGCCACCTTGCCGCAGAAAGCGTTCTGCCCGACTCAGCGTCCAGATCGTAGAAGAGCAGTTGTACGCCGACCTCCTGACACCTGGAAACGAGGTTTTCGTGTGAGTAGAGTCGAACCACCTCTACTCCTTCTGGCAACTGCGCACGGATGCGGCCAAACATCACCCGACTAGGACTGATCACCCCGACGATCAAGTCAATACCCCCATATGCGAACTGCTTTCTATGTCGTCTATACGATGCCGATCACGTACTCCCCTGGCAGATGCAACCTACGCGCCTCAAGCGGATACTTGGCGCATACCTCTACTCCGAGACGATACAACTCTTGAACGAGCTCTTCTTTCGCTCGCCAAGGCAGATCCAATAGCTCATCGCGAAAATAAGATACCCCTTGCAATACGTACTGAATGACGCGCTTCGGTTCTACAAACACCCATTCTGAATGTGTGAATACCCGATGAAACCTCTGAAAACCGAGCTTCGCATAAATCGTCTCAATCTCAAACGGCTGCAACATATAAGCACTCGACTGACGCCCTCTTCGTCGACGCAGCATGCGAAGAAGGGGGGCGAACCACTCTTGGAAAAATGGCGCCTCCAGGTCAAGCAGCACAGGCCCTGCCGTGGCCACCACCCCACCAGGTCGCGTGACTCGCTTCAGTTCGCCTAGCGCTTGCAGCGGATTCGTATAGTGCAAAAACTCATATCCGAGTGAGCAGTCAAAGCTGTCATCGCCAAACGGCAAGCGTTCGACATCCGCCTGCATCAAGTGAACATGGTTAAGACCGTAGGCTTTCGCCTTTTGCGTCGCGCGCTCGATCATCCCAGCCGAGATATCGATACCCGTCACATGCCCCGCTGGCAGCACCAGATCGGCCAGACCGCAATCGATCGTCAAGACACCCGTGCCGATCCCGGCTTCCAGCACTTTCATCCCAGGGCGAATGCCTGTCATTACAAGAAAATGCTCTCGTTGCTTCATACCATGGGGCCATGCCTCTAGCTGAAGCGCTTCGATATTGTCCATCGAGTCAAAGTGGGAAACGGCCAGCAGTTGGGCACGACGCGCCAAATAGTTCGCCTCTTCGAGCGCATGGTGTAACTCATCGAATGTACTGTTACCGAGTTGCGTCAGTGCTACATGCGAAACACCGTCGAAGTTGTACTGCTGCAGTAAATTAAAAGATTCCAGGTAATACAGTTCGTCCTCAAGCGTGTCTGAAATCCATGGACGATGCGTCTGCCCTAAGACAAATTCGCGTCTCGTCATGATACCGTAATAGCGAATCACATGAAGGTTAAAATAAGTAGACAGGGTGCCGTACAACCAGTATAGATTGGCGAACCCATAGGAGCGCAAATAAGCGTCTACGCGCTGGATTGACTCCTTAGCGATACTCACATCGACGCAAAGCTTTCCATGGCGCGTATGGGCAATAAACGTGGCTGTAGAGGTTAGAAATTCATAGACGGCTGAATAGATCAACCGTGGTGACGAAGGAATATCTCGAAGCTGCTTTTGCAAACGCGCTTGAATCACGTGCCGCCGCAACAGGTCATCGGTCGCTGTCTCGAGTAAGGCAGAAGCCTCGCCTGAATACTGCTCGCGCTCGATGCCTGCCAGCGGAGGATCGAGAAACAATCCACCCGCTAACATGGCAAGTACGAGTTCATAGGTGTTGGGCCGAAATTTGATCGTCTTGCTATTGACAGCCGATGCCATAAGCCACACCCCTTAGTGTCTGGCAGTCGCCATTTGGTAAGCCTCTGCCAACTCCACAAACTTGCGATGCAGTCGCGTGTCAGGTGTCAATTCTGGATGAAAAGCTGTCGCGAGCAGGCCGCCTTGGCGAGCCGCCACGATCTTGCCGTCATAAGTCGCCAGCACTTCGACATCTGGACCCGCTTCCACAATATGTGGTGCGCGTATGAATACACTCGGAAAAGGCTGGTCATCTGACAGCCCTGACACAGCGACATCAGCCTCAAAGGAGTCTCTTTGGCGGCCAAAGCTGTTACGGTTGACGGTCACATCCATCACACCAAGGTGAGGTTCATCGTGACCTTCGATGCGACTGGCTAGCAGGATCATCCCCGCGCACGTACCGAATACGGGCAGTCCCTTTTGCGCCAGTTCACGTACTGGATCAAGCAATCCGTACTTGCGCATCAGCTTGCCGATCGTCGTGCTTTCACCACCTGGTAAAACCATTCCCGAAAGCCCTTGAAGATCGTCCGGGTGCTTGACGAGCACCGGCTCTGCTCCTGCAAGGCGAACATGTTCTACGTGCTCAGACACGGCCCCTTGGACATTAAGTACGCCAATACGGACGGACATCTTACCAACCACGCTCCGCCATGCGTTCGTTGTCCTTGAGCGTCGAAAGTTCAATGCCTTTCATCGGCTCGCCCAAGTCCTTGGACAAACGAACCAGCAAGTCATAGTCTTGAAAATTCATCGTCGCTTCGACGACTGCACGCGCAAACTTCTCTGGGTTCGCCGACTTAAAGATGCCTGATCCAACAAATACACCGTCTGCCCCAAGCTCCATCATCAGCGCAGCATCCGCTGGCGTAGCCACGCCGCCTGCCGCAAAATTGACTACAGGAAGCTGACCTGAACGGTGAACCTCAAGGAGCAACTCAAGCGGTGCCCCGAGTTCTTTCGCCTCATTCACCAGTTCATCTTCGGACATCGCTGCGACTTTGCGGATCTGTCCTTGGACGAGGCGAATATGCTTGACTGCCTCAACGATATTGCCTGTACCAGGTTCACCTTTCGTACGCAACATCGCTGCTCCTTCAGAAATCCGCCGCAGCGCTTCTCCGAGATTGCGCGCGCCACAGACAAATGGCACCCTATACTCACGCTTATTGACGTGAAACTTATCGTCCGCCGGTGTCAGCACTTCACTTTCATCGATGTAATCTACGCCCATCGATTCGAGGATGCGGGCCTCGACAATGTGTCCGATGCGACATTTCGCCATGACGGGAATACTCACGGCTTTCATCACCTGTTCAACAATGGTTGGATCGGCCATCCGAGCTACGCCGCCTGCAGCGCGAATATCACTCGGTACTCTTTCCAGCGCCATGACAGCAACCGCGCCTGCCGCCTCCGCCAATTTGGCCTGCTCAGCATTGATAACGTCCATAATGACGCCATTTTTCTGCATCTGGGCCATGCCCCGCTTTACACGTTCCGTACCGACTTGTGCCATGAAAGACAACCTCCCAATTTACGCTGCTTGGTTCACCTAAACCAGCCTGTCTCATCTTCTTCAAAAACCGCGCCCACATAAAAAAACCGCCAGGAACCAGCAGCAAGATGAGTAACCTGTTGACGTACTCCCCTGACCTATCTATTATACCATGCGACAGCACGATTTCGCCGTCACGATATTGCTGTTCTGGCGAGATCTGGCCGGTTGGTGATCACGCCATCGGCACCCCAAGCGTTCAAGGAGCGAATCACTTGCACATTGTCGACCGTGTAAGGACGCACGGCAATCTGCTGCGCCTTCGCGCCTTGAATGAGGGCGGGGTTCACAGACTTAATGTTTGGATGGAGGCCCGCTGCCCCGATTTGTTTCGCGTAACCCGGATGCACGGGCCGAAATTCTGTGCAAAGGACAGCTGTTGCCACACTCCGATTGGCCAGTTTAACCCGATGCAAACACGCATGGTTGAACGAGGATACAATCGTGCGCTCGATCATCCCGTGTTCCTGTAGCAGGTTCACGAGGTCACGCTCAATACCGGGGTACTCGATCTGGTTATTCTTGATTTCCACGTTGAGCTTCATACGGGTCGACTTGATGAATGTGAGAACATCGACTAGAGAGGGGACTCGTTCGCCTGCAAAGGAGGGGTGGTAGCGCACGCCGGCATCAAGACTCTGCACCCAGGCATACGTTCCTGAGTGCAGGTACCCTCGTCCAGTCGTCGTGCGACTCACCTGTTCGTCGTGCATGACGACAAGGACGCCGTCTGCGGTGCGATGAATATCTAGTTCAATCCCATCGGCCCCTAGTTCATAAGCTTTCACAAAAGCGGCCATGGTGTTTTCCGGTGCGAGTCCGCTCGCTCCCCGGTGAGCCCAAATCTCCATCACTCATCCCTCCGCGCGCTGTGCCATCAGACGCTGTAGTTCGGCGCCTCTTTAGTGATATGCACGTCATGTGGGTGACTTTCCCGAAGTCCGGCACTCGTGATGCGAATGAACGTGGCGTTCGATTGCAAAGCTTCAATCGTTGGCGTGCCACAATACCCCATGCCTGAGCGTAGACCGCCTACCAGTTGAAAGACAATTTCACTGAGCGAGCCTCGGTATGGGACGCGCCCTTCAATGCCTTCCGGAACCAATTTATTCGTCTGCTCTTGAAAATACCGATCGGAACTGCCCGACTTCATGGCACCGATCGACCCCATGCCACGGTACACTTTAAAGCTGCGCCCTTGGTAGATCTCCAGTTCTCCTGGGCTCTCCTCTGTACCGGCAAAAAGGCTCCCGATCATCACCACACTCGCGCCTGCAGCGATCGCTTTGGTGATGTCGCCTGAGTACTTGATGCCTCCGTCTGCGATCACGGGAATGTCATACTGTCTCGCGACCGACGCGCATTCATAGATAGCCGTGACTTGCGGCACACCGATGCCCGCAACCACGCGCGTGGTACAGATGGAACCCGGACCGATACCGACTTTCACAGCATCGACACCTGCGTCGATCAAGTCCCGAGTCGCTTCGGCAGTTGCGACGTTGCCTGCGATCAGGCTAAGCGCTGGGAAGCGGTCGCGCACAGCCCTCACCATCTTCAGCACACCCGTCGAATGCCCGTGCGCCGTGTCGATCACGACCACATCCACACCCGCTTTGACCAACGCCTGAACTCTTTCAAATGAATCAGCGCCAGTCGAAACAGCAGCGCCGACCAGCAAGCGCCCATGAGCATCTTTAGCCGCACTCGGGAACTGCTTCGCTTTTTCAATATCCTTGATCGTGATGAGACCGACTAATTCATAGTTGTCGTTGACAATGGGAAGTTTCTCCACTTTGTGTTGTTGCAAAAGCTCTTTAGCCTGTTCAAGGGTTGTCCCAACTGGCGCTGTGACGAGATTCTCCTTCGTCATCACCTCGCCGATCAGTCGACTAAAGTTCTTTTCAAAGCGCAGATCGCGGTTGGTCAAAATCCCGACCAGTCGTCTGTTCTCACCAACGATCGGAACACCCGAAATACGGTACTTAGCCATCAGTTCTTCAGCATCATAAATCGGATGCTCGGCTGTCAGATAGACAGGATCGGTGATAACGCCACTTTCCGAGCGCTTGACTTTATCCACTTCATCCGCCTGTTGACTGATCGTCAGATTCTTATGAATAATGCCTATACCACCCTCACGTGCCATCGCAATCGCGAGTTTGGACTCTGTGACGGTGTCCATACTGGCGCTCATAATGGGTATCTGAAGGCGTATAGCGCGTGC
The DNA here is from genome assembly GCA_026627345.1 of Bacillota bacterium. Taxonomy (GTDB): domain Bacteria; phylum Bacillota; class Bacilli; order Alicyclobacillales; family SLC66; genus JAPNUJ01. The sequence goes on from JAPNUP010000007.1 coordinate 9,660, forward strand.
CAGTCTTGTCGATGTGTCCACTTCTCTAGGCAACACATCCGACTTCGCTGGTTTTAATAGCACATCGTCGAAAGTGAGTGCCTCTGCGCCAAACTTTTGCTCCCAAGTCCCCAAGCCGAGCGGCCCCCTCTGTAATATGTGTTCTCAACGAAAGAACTTCTTGAGTAATCCGGAATCTCCGTGCGGATATTATGAGTAAGTCTACAGAGCGGTCGGTGTCATGTCAACCATCCTAGGAGGTCATTTCGTGAACTTTTCGCGTTGCGTGAAGGAATGGGAACAGCTGCGGGTACTTGAATCCCCTATCATGTCCAAGCGCTACCTCGAAGAACTTGACGGTGGGCATGACGTGATGAACAGCTTTGCTTTATCCGCCTACATATCCCAGGCACGACATTTTTTTGAGAGCGCGCGCGACAGTGCGAGTGTGATTAAACCGTTGCTTCTTTATTACGGCATGATACAGTTTGTAAAGGCTTATATCCTTGTGCGTCTGCCCAACCGTGCAATGCGTGCCGAGAGTCAAAAGCACGGGCTGGCCATTCCTCGTCGAAAACACCCTCTTCCCTACTGGAAGCAGATCATCTGGACACAACCAAATGGTGTGTTTGTCGAGTGGTTGCGTGCCACTGGAGCACTTGCCACTGAGGCGGCCCACGCGCATTTCGCGAACAAGCAACCTATGCCGATTGGCGATCTATGGTCGTGCCTACCAGAGGCAGTTCCCTTGCTGCCCGCACTAGGCTTAACTGCGCGCTGCACTCGGACAGCTATATACGGTGCCCAAGAAACCAACCGCTCACTGTCCATGCAAGTGGCGCGTTCATGGCCGGCGAACTGTGGCTTAACGATAGAGGAGTGTGAAAAACGCATTGCCAGCCAGCTTCCTGATCAATGTCTTGTACATTTCGATTGGCTTAGTGAGCAACACGAACTGACGAAGTTGGATAAAAGCAACCCTTCTCCCTTGCTCCTTGCACACCATCCTCTTCTTTGCCTGCCACGAGTCTCCGGACAATGGCTGATGATCTCTCCACTTCCGCTGCCACTCCTGGAAGAGGTGAGTCTGCCCGAGCCCATGATTCACTTCGCCCTTCTCTTTCAGCTCAGCATGATGCTACGATATGAAGGCGAGGCGTGGGCTGAGTTGCTTGGAGACGGACATACGATAGAGGCGATCTTGGTGGAACGATTGTGTGACCTTGTAGAGGAAACGACTCCCGCGTACTTTGCCGATGCGCTCCATATCTAACTACGACAAGAGAGGCAAGGACCAAAGTCCTTGCCTCTCTTGTATTTCTATTGCCTGGCAATGTCCTACTCTCCCAGGACCCTGCGGTCCAAGTACCATCGGCGCTGGAGGGCTTAACCGTCGTGTTCGGTATGGGTACGGGTGTGTCCCCTCCGCCATCATCACCAAGCTGCCCTCATCGGGCTCCCTTTGCAGGGCCAACTCCCTGACAACCGGATGCGAATCATGACTGGCGCGCCCTTTCGAGCTCGCCTCTACAACTTGCCTTCTAGGATAAGCCCTCGACCGATTCGTATCCGTCTGCTCCACACGTCGCCGTGCTTCCACACCGGACCGATCTACCTTGTCGTCTTCAAGGGGTCTTACCTCGTTTTACCGAGCGGGATTGGTCATCTTGAGGGGGGCTTCGCGCTTAGATG
>JAPNUP010000023.1 GCA_026627345.1 Bacillota bacterium
CCGTCCCATAAGACTTCCGTAGTGCGCTGCGAGCCTGCCAATGCAGGCTCTTGTTGCATGAGGGCGAAGGAACTCGTGGGCAACGGGCCGAGCTGGTGTTTTTCTTGCAGGCGCAACAGGTGTGAGGACATGCTGTTCGGATCGGCTGACAAGTTGTGCCCACGGTCGCTCACCATATACAGTACACTGGCTTGCGGGATCCGGCGCAAAGGTGCAATCGCTCCTGCGCGCAGGAAAAAGTCCCAGTCCCAGTAGTGGTAGACTTCCTCATCAAATAGGCCGAGGCGATCGTGCCACGATCGCGCATAAGCGATGCCTGAAGGGATAATCGTGTTCCACTTGCGAAGCAGTGTCGGGTCGTAGGCATAGGCAAAGAGCCTTCGCTTCAGTGGCTCGCGGCAATGTCCAGTCATGCGGTAGGTGACGATTTCCGCATCTGTGTAAATCACTTGGGAAGGTGTCTGCGAGACTGCGCCTACCACGTCTCGTACGTGTCCTGGCAACAAGATGTCGTCATCGTCGCACAGCACAATCACATCTGCACGCGCTACTGCAATGCCTTCGTTGCGCGATGCGACATGTCCGCGATTAGTCGCCAGATCGATGAGACGAAGCGCAAATGCCCCTTCAAAAGGCGCTAGGACAGTGGACACGTCATCCCCAGCGTCATTGACGACAATCACTTCCTTATGTAGCTGCGGATCTTGCGCCAGCGCTGCCAAGCAGGCCCGCAGCAGATCCGGCCGATTGTACGTAGGTACGATAATCGATACAGTGGGTTGCATGCTCAGTCTCCCTAGCGGTTGTAGATCACAGTAATCGCTTGTCGCCCCATGGCGTCCCAACTCGCGCGAAAGGCAGTGATCGGTACGGGTTCTTGCGCGATACCACCGAGTGGATTATTGACATAGACGTCCGTCGCATCATAACCGACCAGAAGTACTGCGTGTTCATACATCGTCGCGCGAACGGGCCCTTGCGGACTCTGCCAGACAACCCACGGGACATCCGGAGAGAAGGTCACCGTTGTCCATACGATCACAGGTCGACCGGTACGCAGGACGGCAAGCACTGAGGCAAAAGGCGCCCCGGTCAGATCGAGCGTGTCGTGCGGCAGATACTTGCGCATCAACGCCGCAATCGGCGCGTGATAGACACCGTATCCAGGCTTCATGCCCGACATATTGCCGACGAATCCGACGTTTGGGTTTCCCCAAGAGACGATCGTTCCACTCGCATTAGTCACGAGAGGCGCTGTGGTGCGCTTCACTTGTGCGCCTAGTGTAAGCTTGTCCACGTGCACCTGCTCATAGTTCAGCAGCATACTAAGACTGGTCACTTCACAGCCGTTATGATACTGCGGGAATTGGTTGAATACAGGTGCTTTGATCAACACACCTTGTCCACCTTTAAGAAGCGTGAGCCGACCCTCAGTACTGCGCCATAGGGCCACGTGGCGTATAGCGGCCGGAGGATCACTAAAGGCTGGCGTTTCTGTCAGGGCAATAACGGCGATGGACAGTCCCACCACCACGACCTGCGTTCTTAGAAGATGAGTCAGCCAGGCCTTCATACGTTTAATCACTCACTGTCTGTGGCGTGCCTGTGCATGCGCCCGCGCTACCAGCTTGTCCGCCTATTCCCCCTGAAATGAACTTTGCTTTGCGGGCCGAGACCAAGGGAAGAATCCGGGGCTTCACCGTTATTCTGACATAGTCTAGCACGCAAATAATTTGTAGACAACTGTCAGATGGCGTCGAAAACTTGAGGCTTCGACGCCATCTGACAGTGTCAATAAAGCTAGGCCCCGAAGCGTCTGCGCAGCCGTTCTACAGCTTTCGGTGTGCCCATCAGGTGGACGACGTCAAATTGCTCGAGCACCGTATGGCCTCTTGGAACGATCTTCTCGGAGCCTCGCTCAATACTGATAAAGAGAATTTCCTGAGGCAATAGGAGTCTGCGCATCGGGGTGTGCGAGAAACGCGGAGACAAGACCTCGATCTGTGTCACCATCCATCCATCCGGAAGAAAGTCCTTCGGTAGCACACCCGTTCCCGACGGGCCGAGGACAGCTGTTTGCCGACCGACCAAGCGCGTGAAGACGCCAGGTGAGATCAGACACGTAATGATGGCAAGCAGAATGAGCCCACTCGCAAACGAAGGACTTAGGACGCCGATTTGTTGTCCGATCTGGCTTGCCACAATCGTAAGACTCAGCTGTGATCCGAGCAACGCTCCTGCCGCAAAACGCTGACGCAAGGAAAACGTACGCATGAAGATCAACGAGCCGATCACCTTATTGGCATACATGCCGATGAGGATGATGCCGAGGGAGATCCAAAACATAGGGCCAGCGCTCAAAGAGGAGATATTGAACGTGAGTCCGACGTTGACAAAAAACAGTGGTAAGAAGAAGCCATACCCGATACTGTTAAGCTTCTGTGTGAGTTCTCCGTGGCGTTCGGATAGCAGTGAGATAATGGCGCCTGCGAGAAAAGCACCGATCACGACCTGCGTGCCGAGCGCTTCAGCGAGGGTGAGAAATACGAGAATCAGGGCAAATGAACCGCGCAGGCCTAGTTCACTCGTCGCATTTTCTACGATGGTAAACCATTTGGCCCCGCGAATCGCCTTTAACAGGAGGTAGGCGACGACAAACAACAGCAGTAAAAACATGACCAAAAGTACGCTAAACGCGTTGCCAGTGGTGTGCAGTGTGGTATAGGCTGCGACCAGTAACAAGGTGACGATATCGGCAAGTAATGCGTACAGCAAGATCTCTTGCCCAAAGGGAACGAGTAGCCATGCCTTTTCCTTGAGTGCCGGCGTCACGATACCGATCGATGTCGTGCTCAGAATGAAAGCGATGAAAAGCGGGTGCTCGATCGGGACGCCAGCCCACTTCATCCCATAGGCAATGGCCAGCGAGATCGCAAGTGCGCTGATAAAAAAAAGCACGCCGCGAACCCAAGCAGGGGG
>JAPNUP010000034.1 GCA_026627345.1 Bacillota bacterium
AACACGTCAAGCCAGGTGGACGTTCCCCTTCGTCCGCGCACCAAGCACTTTTGTGGCGTCAACAACTGGGCCGTACGACTACAGCTATTGGAGACTCGATCATGATCGACATGCAGCCCTACCTGCCTGACTTTTTACCAGGCATCTGGGTGGACGGCTACGTCGGACGTCAGATGCTCTCCCTTCCCCAAGCCGTTGCCGAGCTCAAGGCACATGGGAAACTGCGTAAGCGCCTAATCATTGAACTTGGCACCAACGGGCCATTTGACGAAAGCGACTTGGTCACCTTCTTAAAATCGCTTCACGAACAGGAAATTATTCTCGCCAACACTCGTGTACCACGTCCGTGGCAAGATGAGGTCAATGCGATGCTGGCGCAGGTGGCACGCCAGGTCCCTCATACCTTCCTCGTGAACTGGTATGCCCAAAGCGCCAACCACAACGCTTATTTCTACCCGGATGGCGTACATCTGAACCCGGTCGGTGCCCGCGTATACGCGTCGCTACTGGCGCACGCTGTCATGCAACGCACCGATGCCTGATTGAACTGCACGACACTGGACAACATAACGGCTATATGTAACCTCAAGGCCCGCGTAGGAGCCTTGAGGTACCGCAAGTTATCGTGCGAAGATTATCGCGCGAAGACGAGATTGTCAAAAGTAGAAAGGTACGGTTGCGCCCGCACCCAACTGTTTGACGGCGTCATGGTCGGATTGTAAAAGACCATCGCGCCTGGCGCCACGTCTTTGCCATACCATAAGACATCTTCAGCAGCCTGAATGCTCGACGCATCCGGAGCCGAGTAGATGTAGCCATTTTGCACACTGCTGAACTGGTAGTGACCAGCGATGACTTGGAACACCACGTCATGCACAGTACTACCGTACCCGCCCGCTTGCAAACGGTGCATGATGACGTCGCCTACCGCAATCTGCGCGTTCAACGATTCTCCGCCGGCTTCTGCGTTGATCACGTGTTCCATCCAATAGAGGTTTTGTTGCGCGGTACTGGAGACAGCTGGACTGGCTTGCGGGGCCGATGTGCTGCCTGGCAAGTTAAGCACGGTGCCAATCAGCATATCGTTCGGGTTGATACTGGGGTTGGCTTGTTCAAGTGCCTGCACACTGATGCCTTGCGCTTGGGAAATCGACCACATGGTGTTGCCGGGTTGTACAGTGACATTATTGGTTGCAGCGAAAGCAGGAACTGCCATACTGCCGACCAGTGCAGCTGCACAGACGGAAAGCGCCATCGGTAATTTGAACACAGGAAAGTCATCCTCTCGTTTTGCCTCCGAGGTTAGTTGTCGGGTTCGGATGACGAGTGCACCCGGCGCCTGTAAAGGCGCTTCACCCCAAGTCTTTCGACAGTAGTTCCCCCGTACGTCAGCTCGTGGCGAGCGGCGATTCGGCATGTAGTGGTGTTTCAGTGCTAGACTATAACAGGTTTAGGATGCGAAATCTAGATGCAATTATTGGAATGCCAGTAACGCCAACTGCGGTTTCGTTGCCAAAGCCTTTGCGCAACGTGACGATGATGACTACATGGGGCCTGTGAAACTATCCTTCACCAATCAACTTAGTGAGCACGTCAAAGTTGCGACGGTCTATGACACGTCGCATGATGAACAGCAGCGGAACCCCTGATTCCGCTGCTGTTGGCCCCCCAAAGCCCCTTACAAGGCGTCACCTAGCGACGCTGGCACAAGCCTGCATCTTTGCTAGCAGTGACTGCCCATCAGGTGCGCAAAGCCAGAGCGCACGATGTGACTGCTGTACAAAACCCGACTTCACTGCATGATCGATCAACGCGAGCAACGGCTCGTAGTAGCCTTCCACGTTCAGCAAACCCACGGGCTTGCGGTGAATACCGAGTTGTGCCCAGCATACGGTCTCAAACAGCTCGTCAAACGTCCCCACACCGCCCGGCAGTGCGATGAATCCGTCGGACAGTCGCGCCATCGTCGCTTTGCGCTCGTGCATGTCTGCGACTTCCACGAAACTCGTTAATCCTTGATGAGCGACTTCGCGAGCGAACAGGCCCTTAGGCATGACGCCTGTGACCCGTCCACCGGCATCCAGCGCGGCACCTGCAACCTCGCCCATGAGGCCGCGGCCAGATCCCCCGTAGACAAGCTCCATACCTGCTTTCGCGAGCGCTTCCCCGAGCGCCCGCGCACTCTGGCGATACGCCGGTTTATCGCCCATTGTCGATCCTGCAAACACACAGACTCTCTTCATAGGCCATCCCCTCGTTTGCACAGGAAACGACTGCCGACTTTAATTTCCCACCTGTTTGTACTGCCCTCGCACGTACAAAAGGGGAGCGCCTTCTTGCTGCGTCATTTGCACGACTTCCCCGATGTACAGCGTATGATCTCCGCCGTCATATTGCGCCCACAGTTTACAAGCCACAGTGGTTAGCCCATCCGCAAGCACCGGGATCCCGTCCACCCACTCGTAGCGAAGGCCCTTGGCCACTTCGTCATTCGGCTGTCCAGCAAAATGCCGTGACACGCCTTCTTGACTCGCATCGAGCACGGTCACGCCAAACACCTTCTGCTTGTCGACCAATCCATGCATACGAGTTCTCTTGTCGACAGAGACAAGTACAAGCGGTGGGTCGAGGGAAACGGAGGTAAAAGAATTGGCGGTCATCCCGTGAATTCCGGTGCCGCTCGTGTCGTCGTCCGGTGTGGTCATGATGGTGATGCCAGTGGCAAATGCGCCCATCGCGCGGCGAAACGTCTGTTGATCAAATGTACGGTCCATCTGTTTTGACCCCTTTTCAAAACTGCGCATGCGCAGTGAAGACTATCACCGCTCTATTTTACGCTTTGCCAGGCTTCAGTACCACCTTCACGCAGCCCTCTTCCTTGCGATCGAAGATGCGATAGGCGTGTTCCGCATCGGATATCGGTAGCCGGTGGGTAATGATCTCGGTCGGATCGATTTGGTCCGCGACGATCATTTGATAGATGTGGGGCATCAGATGAACGACTGAGGCTTGGCCCATCTTCATCGTAATATTGCGAGCAAAAAAGTCCCCAAACGGAAAAGCATTGTAGCGCAGGCCATAGACCCCAATAAACACGACGGTGCCAAACTTGCGCACGCACTGACTGGCGAGGACGATCGGCCCCATCGCGCCGCCCTGTAGCTTCAGGAGGGTTTCCACGCTCTCTACCAGCGTCTTCTTGCCATCCATCCCGACGCAGTCAATGACGACGTCTGCACCGCCTTTAGTCATCTCTTTGATGTGATCGCCCGCTCGCTCGATGCGACCAAAATCGACAGTCTCCACCTGATTGATCTGACGAGCCAGCGCCAAACGGTAATCCACCTCGTCGACGGCGATGACGCGCTTCGCGCCTTTCATCCAAGCGAATTTTTGCGCCAACAGGCCCACGGGCCCACACCCGAGCACCACAACCGTATCCCCTTGCTGTACCCCGCCTTGCTCCACCCCCCAGTATGCGGTCGGCAGGATGTCTGACAAAAAGACGAAGTCTTCATCCTCGCGCTCGCAGTCATCCGGAAGGCGAAACGGCAAGAAGTTGCCATACGGGACGCGCAGATATTCCGCCTGCCCGCCCGGATAACCGCCAAATGTGTCAGAATAGCCGAAGTATGCGCCGACTTCACCATTTGGATTCGACCGATCACACTGACTCTCCATCTGGTGTTGACAATAGAAACACTCGCCGCACGACACGTTGAAAGGAATCACGACGCGATCGCCTTTGCGAACACGCTGTACGTCTTTACCCACTTCTTCGACGATCCCCATGGGCTCGTGACCAATCACATAGCCTTTGGGCAGGTTCGGAATCATACCGTGATAGAGATGTAAATCTGACCCGCAAATGCCAGTTGTCGTAACGCGCACAATGATATCGTCTGCCTTTTGGATCGTCGGCTCCTGCACCTGAGCCACGTCAACAGCGCCCATCCCTTGAAAGGTGACTGCTTTCACACCGCTCACTCCCCAATGCTTCCTATTCTGTAGTTATCAGTATGAGGAGCGAAGGAGTGACCTATGCAGCGAGAAAGCCCGTGCCACAGACTACCTCTGCAAGTTCTGCAAAAGTGTCGCGAAAGCCATGTCCGCCATACTCGCCAATCGCCAGTCGTGCGCGTCAAAGGCATAGTCAGCCGTGAGGCCATTCGGCACCACCACGCAGGCGAGACCCGCCGTCTTGGCGGCTTTAGCTCCATTCGGCGAGTCTTCAAAAGCGATGGCGTCACTTGGTGCCACCCCTAGACGTTGACAGGCGAGCATATAGAGTGCCGGGTCCGGCTTTACCCGCAACACATCGTCTGCGGTACAGATCGTCTGAAATCGCTCACGTAAGCCATGTCGATCGAGAAACGGAAGCACCCACGAGGCTGTCGAGCTCGAGGCCAAGCCGATCGACAAACCAAGTTCCTGTGCAGCTTCTAGATAGTCCAGTACACCAGGGCGCAAGTCGGCCTTTTCCATGCGAGCCTTATGCAGCGCATCTGCCTCTGCACGAAGCGCTGCCCGTGAGATGCCTTGACCGATGTGCGGGGCAAGCGCCGTGTACCAGTCATGGTTTGGATCGTGCGTGCCGACATAGGCACTCCACTGATCGGCTGTCAGCGACTGCCCGAAGCGTGCATAGATCTCTTGATAGATTTCGAACCACGGACTCTCCGTGTCGATGATCAGCCCGTCAAAATCAAAAATGGCGGCCTTGTACTTCCTTGTCATCCCTCTTGAACCACCGTATCGAGAGCCAGTTCAATCATCTGACGGAAGCTCGTCTGTCTCTGTTCCGGTGACGTTTGCTCGCCCGTGATCAAGTGATCACTGACAGTCAAAATCGCGAGTGCCTGTGCCTGAAACCGCGCTGCTAGTGTATAGAGCGCAGTGGTCTCCATCTCCACGGCCAATACCCCATACTTGGTCAAGCGCTGTCCGATCTCGTCATCCTCATTATAAAAAGTATCCGACGTGTACACGCTACCCACATGTACGGACAGCGCAGCCGCCTTCGCCGCTGCGTACGCGCGCGACAAGAGCGAAAAATCTGCTGTTGGCGCGTAGTCGACGTGAGGAAAGCGAATCCGATTGACCGCCGAGTCGGTCGACGCGGCCATGGCGAGAATGACGTCGCGCACCTGCAGATGTGCCTGCATCGCGCCACAAGTACCGACGCGCACCAGCGTTTTGACTCCGTAGTCTTGCATCAGTTCCTGTGTATAAATCGAGATTGACGGAATCCCCATCCCGGTTCCCTGCACAGAGACGCGCTGTCCTTTATACAGTCCGGTAAAGCCGTACATGCCGCGAATTTCGTTGTAGCACACGGCTGAATCGAAAAACTCTTTGGCGATAAACTGCGCTCGCAAAGGGTCTCCGGGAAGCAGTACGCGTTCGGCGATGTCCCCGACCTTGGCGCCAATATGTGTAGTCATAGAGCGATCCCCTTCTTCCTGATGTCCGATATCTTCCCCAGTGTAGACATTCTAAAAGCGAGATGCCAGCCCACCCTCTCAAAAAACCTGGGCCTCAGCTATTGACACGTGCAAAGTCTGTAAGTATACTACATACTGTAACTTGAATTTAGGAAGTTAGTTACTTAAAGAAATCATCGGAGGGATATCTTGTGGCCAAGACCAACTGGACTGTAGACGCCGCCCACAGCAGCGTGGAATTTTCCGTAAAGCACATGATGATTGCAACTGTGAAAGGTAACTTTGGCGCTTTTGAAGCCAGCATCTCAGCTGATGCTCACGATCTGACGACAGCGGACATCGAGTTTACCATCGACGTAGCCAGCATCGATACGCGTAACCAAGATCGGGATAATCATCTTCGCTCTGGCGACTTCTTAGATGTGGAAAACCATCCGAAGATGGTATTCAAATCGACGTCGATCACGAAGCGTGCTGATGGCGAGTATGACGTGACCGGTGATCTCACGCTCCGCGGGACGACGAAGCCTGTGACCTTGGTCGCGACCTTTGAAGGCGAAGGCAAAGACCCTTGGGGCAATCAGAAAGTGGGCTTTAGCGCCGAGGGTTCACTGAACCGTAGCGACTTTGGCCTTACTTATAACGCAGCCCTTGAGACCGGCGGCGTTTTGATCGGCGATAAAATCAAGATCTCCGTTCTCATCGAAGCTGCGCACGCTGCATAATCACACGCATCGGGAAGGTTCACACGGGTTCAGCCGACATGTTCTGGCTGAACCCGTTTTGTCGTCTGCTAGGCCATGTCAAAGGCGGCCGTCAACTTTTGCAGCTCAGCGGCCAGTTCTTGAAGGCGCGCGATGGAGCGATTGACCTCTTGTACACGCCCCAGCTGACCACTCGCCGTGGAAACAATCGTTTTGAGCCCGTCTTGCAGCGTCCTGGATACCTCCTGAATGTGACTAACCGCCTCTGAGATGTCCTCTGTCTGTCGACTGATGCGTTCAATCCCGTCGCGCACATCTTCTCGATCGAGATCAGGCTGCTCCCCTGCAATCTCAGTCAGCGACTCCACAATTTCTCGCAGACGCTGTGACAACTGTGCCAAGTCATCCGTACCTGTGACCTGACTGCGCACTTCGCGCCCCATATGATCCATCACATCCGTGACATGCATCGCACCACGGGCAATGTTGTCTCCACTAGCCACAAGCGTTTGAAAAGCGCTGCGCAACTCCTCAGACGTCCGGGCGATCCCGGCAATCATCCCGCTGAGCTGATCCGCCATCCTTACGAAACTGCGCGCCAACATCCCGATCTCATCCGCCCTACGGCTGAGCGTAGCCAAATCGGGTTGCAAATTGCCGGCGGCAATGTCATTCGCCGCAGCGGTAATCGCGTGTAGTGGCCGCGAAAGCAGTTGTCGGCTAAATGCCCATAGAATGAGTGCTGCCAAAAGGATAGCCACCAGCCCGACGATCATAAAACGTTCCAGCAGCACGCCTGTACTGCTCAAGTCCTGTGCCATCGAATATTGCACATCAGCGCTATAGAGCGTCACGCCGTTGATGAGCACCGGCGCGACAATGTGCAGGACATCACCATGCATAGTGGTCGTAGGGACACCGCGTTCCATCACCGCTTGTTGGGAGACTGGTGCACGCTTGCCAATGTAGTTCGCATTCGTGGAAGCGATATCATAATAGTAACCGTTTAGTTTGTATATGTTGAACGACAAAATAGCCCGGTTCTGCTCACTCATGTGCAAAAGGATATCTTCAAAGTAAAAATCCGGTATGCCCGCTTCTAAGGCAGCATTGATGGTCTGAATCAGCAGAACCGTCTTTTGCTCTGCCTGGCTCTCGATCATCGCCTGACTCTGCGTGTAAACGACCGTAAGCGTGGAGCCAAGTACGACCATCACGACTGCCATGAAAAACAGCGCCAGCTTCTTATACAGGGACAATGGAACCCCTCCAGACAATCTCTGTCACGTGGTGGACATTGGCGATCCGTGGTACAGTTGCTCTATGATGTATCATACCATGAGATGCGAAATCTGTATTTTCTGAGTGAGGGTGATAGAGGATGTTTCATAACGTAGACGCGCCGGCGATGCGCCGAATCAACAAAGCGACTGTCCTCCAGTTCATCCGCGACCACCGCACGACTTCTAGAATTGATATCGCTCAAGTGACTGGACTGAATAAAGCGACCGTTTCCTATATTGTCGATGAACTGATTACCGAACAGTGGGTACAAGAAATCGGGTACGGTTCCTCCAGCGGTGGACGCAAGCCAATCCTCTTGCGCTTTAACGCCAGCGGCGCTTATGCCATCGGTATGGACGTTCAGGTCAATTCGATCAAGACCATGGTCTGCAACACGCGTAACGAGCCAGTGTACCGATCGCAGCGAAGCCTTTCAGGTGAACAGCGTGGCGCGTTGCAAGAGCACCTGATGACGGCGATCGTCGAGGAGACGCGCGCTGCTGTAGCGGCTACCCCGAGCAGTCCACACGGACTTGTCGGCATCGGCCTCGCTTTACCCGGTTTAGTTGACGTGCAGACGGGCAGTGTACATTACCTCCCCGGCCTCCCCGTACGCGACTGGCCGATTCGCGATCAGCTGGCGCAAGCAGTCGGCATCCCCGTTTTCTGTGAAAACGACGCCAACTGCGGCGCCTGGGGCGAATTGACGCGCAGTGCCTCACACAGTGATCATCTGGCGTTCGTCAACGCTGGAACAGGCATCGGCGTGGGCCTGATCATCGCAGGTCAGCTATATAGAGGCAGGCAAGGACTCGCTGGCGAATTTGGCCATACAACGATCATGCCGCTTGGACAAGCCTGTCCGTGCGGCAATTATGGTTGTTGGGAAGAATACGCATCCGAGCGTAGCTTGCGACGCTACATCATTGAAGCGGGCGGCGACCCCAGTGTACTGAATGAAGAGCAAGGGTTTGTAGACCAAATGCTCTCAGAAGCCCAAGCAGACAACCGGGCGTATATTCGCGCCTTCAATACGCTCGGGCAATACCTTGGCATCGGTATCGCCAATATCACGAATGCGCTCAATCCGGACCGCATCAGCTTGGGTGGCACCTTATCCCAAGCGGCCACCTTCATCCTTCCGGAAATCGAGCGCATCATGAACTATCGAACCCTCACTCAGAACAGGAACATCCCGGTGTCCATCGCCAGTGCCAACTCTGTGGCCATCGGGGCTGCGGCATTAGTCATTGCGCAAACTCTGTTTGATACACGCCCGACTATCCCTTGACAGAGCCCGCCAACAGCCCGCGCACAAAGTATTTGCCAAGAAGAATGTAGACGATCAGCGTGGGAATGGATACCAGTAAAGCGCTGGCCATCTGCACATTCCACTGAACGGTTTGACTGCCCGCGATATTGACAAGCGCCACAGTAACTGGCTGATTAGGCGGATTAGTCAAAGAGACCGCAAAGAGAAAGTTGTTCCATATCTGTGTAAACTGCCAGATGCCTGCCACGACAAAGCCGGGAATCGAAAGTGGCAAGAAGATGTAGGTGAATACGCCCCAATACCCCGTTCCATCGATTCTTCCCGCCTCCACCAAGTCATACGGAATTGCCGCAAAGTAGTTGCGAAAAATGAGCGTCACAATGGGCAATCCATACACCACATGCACAAGAATCAGACCGCCGATCGTGTTGTACAGGCCGATCGCATCGAGCACTTTGAGTAGTGGAATCAGCACACTCTGATAGGGTATGAACATACCAAACAGAATCAAAAAGAAAATGACTGAAGATCCACGAAACTTCCATTTCGATAATGCGTAGCCGTTGAGGGCCCCGATCACCGCGGATATCAGCGTAGCCGGTATAGCGAGTTCGAAGCTATTACCAAAGTTAGGACCAAGCTGTGCCCACGCAGAGAGAATACTGGAGAAACTGAGTCCGTGCGGCAACTCCCACATTTGCGAAAGGCTCACGGCGGAGTTGGTCTTCAAACTGGTCACCAAAACTACGTAAACCGGCACGAGGTAAAGGAGTGCCAAAGCAATCAATAGGACGTAAAGCAAGATCCGAAGCGTGCGCTTCCACACGATACTCATGCCTCATCCCCCCTACGCAACGTCGATACGAGGTACGGGATAATGAACGAGGCGAGCAGTAAAAGCAAGATGATCGCTATGGCAGCGCCCTGCGCGAATTCATTTCCTTGAAAGGTGGTCTGAAACATGTTCATACTTGGCATATCGGTGACAAACTCCTGACCCGAGCCCGTCATGGCGTAGATCAAACCAAAAATTTTCAAGGATGCCGCCGTCAAAATAATGATAATCGTCGTCGTGGTTCCGCGCAGTTGCGGCAGAGTGATCGCGAAGAACAGTCGCCAAGCGCCCGCCCCATCGATTCTCGCCGCTTCTTTGATTTCATCGGAGATTCCGCGCAAACCGGAAAGGTAGACGGCCATGGCAAAGCCAGACATTTGCCACACCGCGGCAATCACCACAGCGAGCAGCGCAAGCGGAATACCGACGTCAATCTGTCCTAAGCCGAAGTTCGGAATGATGACGGTGCTGAGAAACCATTCGGGCAAATGTTTCATGCCAAACGATTTCAAAATGAGATTCACGCCTGTGTTAGGATTCAGAATCCATGCCCAGACGACCCCGGTGGAGACAAAGGAAATCGCCATCGGAAAAATAAAGAGGCTGCGAAAGAATCCTTCAGCACGAATCTTTTGATCCAGCAAAAGGGCAAGAAATAGTCCTACCACCAAACACCCTACGATGAAAAAGACAGTGAAGACCACAATGTTGCGCAGGTCGGACTGGAACCGATAGGTTTGTAGAATATCGAGATAATTTTGAAGACCTACGAAAGTGTTGCTCGGTATGAGACTATTCCAGTTCGTCAAGGAGACGTAAACAGACCAGCCAATAAAACCGTAGACAAACACGCCGAGCACAAGCAGCGTTGGAATCAGCGTCGCAACGGCCGAAAACGTATCCCAGGAAAATCGGTGCTTGCGTGGTGCACCTGCTTGCATGCTCTCTCCTCCATCGCGCCGTAGATTAGCGCGAAAAATAATGAGCACGCAGAACTACGACGATCGCAGTTCTGCGTGCGACTGCTAAGCCCTAGTGAAAAACGCGTTAGGACAGCGGATTAGACTGCGCAGCGCTTTGAATCGCCGAAACGAAGTTCGGAATGTTGTGGTTCGTCACGAAAATTTCCATAGCGTTGCTAAATGCGTTGGTGAACCCAGGGTTAGCACCGCCTTGGCCAATGATCAGCACCAATTTGTCTTTCTTGTAAGACTGCATCGCTTGGCGCGAGTAGGCGTCGTACTTCGCCGGATTCGCGTCTAGACGAGGCGAGAATGTTCCTTTGAGCGGGTTGAACGTATCTTGACCTTTCTCAGAGCCAAGAACCTTCAGGAAATTCAGAGTAGGCGTATTATCTTTGAGCTTAGCCGGGAGGCCAAACACGTCGGTGACAGCGGCAAAGGAACCCTTGGTTTGTGGCGTCGGCGCCCAACCAAAGCCACTGCCTGGTTTCAGGTGAAGGTCTGTGGTGAAATACCCTTGCGCCCAGTCGCCCATCACGTTCATGGCCGCCTTGCCTTGCGCGACCATTTGGTCCGCTTGCGACCAGTGCAGCGCAGAGAAGTCAGAATTGGTGTAAGACATCATCTTGGTAAAGGTCGCTGCGGCAGATTTTACACCTGGCGTGTTCCAGGACATCTTGCCAGTCATCAGATCTTCGTACTTCTCAGGACCTACGGTGCCAAGCAAGACGTCACAATAGAGCAGCGTAGCTTCCCAGTTGCCATGGTTGGCGAGCGCAAGCGGAGTGATCCCATGCTTTTTCAAGATGGCAGCATCATGGAAGAATTCGGCAAACGTCTTAGGAGCTGTCAAATGATACTTATGGAAGATCTGCGGGTTGTACCACAGCACATTTCCGCGTTGCATATCCACCGGCACGCCGTAGATCTTGCCTTTAAACGTAATGAGATTCAAGAGAGACTTAGGAAATACTTTATACCAACCCTCTTGTTTGTAGAGCGAGTTGAGCGGAACCATATCATTGGCCTGCACCCAGGAAAGCAGCGACCCATTGCCACCGTGCACTTGGAACGTGCCTGGCGGATTGCCCGCTTCCATGCGGCTCGCCAAAACGGCTTTAGCATTGGAACCAGCGCCACCTGCCACCGCTTCGTTAATGACCTTGGCATGGTACTCGTGCTCATAAATGTTGATCAGCGATTGCAAGGCTTTGCTACTAGACACCCCGGTCCACCAGCTAAAAATCTGAAGTTCTCCCTTAGGTGCGGTCGCGGCCAAAGCCGGTACGGTTGCCGTGAGTGCGATCAGCGCTGCTGCGCCGGCCGCTATGATGCGACTGCGTTTCATATGATGTTGCCCCCTTGATCTGTGTGTATTCGGTCGCTCCAAGCCATGCGCGCGCTCCATCATTTTCGGCGATAAAACGCTTACAACATCGGTAGACGGCATCCACAAAAGTCAGACTAGCCCCTCTGAGAACGCAACCATCCGTTGCTTGAAACGATCTTGATTGCGATATTAAACTATCTAAGTTTCATTTGCAAGATGTCAGTCTGCTTTTTCCCCCTCGAGTGACCAAAAGGCCAGCGAAAAATCGCTGGCCTTTTGGCTGTCTGCGGGCTTTTACTGGACGGTAATGACTTCGCTGATGCGCGGCGCAGATGGGTTGGAAATATCCGTAATGGTTAAAGTCGCGGTTCCTGCGGATAGCGCAGTGATGGTCGGCAACGCATTAGTGGCGCTACCCACTAGCATCAGTGGTGAGCCATTCAGCTCCGTCCAGTCAGTACCAGACGTAAGACCTAGCACACTTGGATTACTTGTGGTAATTTCCAGCATGTCATTCGTCTTGGTGTACTCACCGGCCGAATTGACAGGCGTTGCATACAGATCGCCGAGCATGTCATTGGCGCTCGCATTGAGGTAGGCCAAAAGCGTCTGGCCTACCGTCATATTGCCAGTCGGCCACGTGATCGCAGGAGCGCCAAGCCCTGCTCCGAGCGTCAAGGTGGTCGTGTACTGTGTAGAAGACTCGATCGCCAAAGTTTCTGAACTCACAGCGCTGGCGCCAGGTACGGCTGCGTCCAGGGTGACCGCCCCACCCACGCCTTGCGGAACAGTGACCGTAAAGACAGCCTGACCTTCAGGGTTGGTCGTCGCCGTGAACGGGGTGGTCGCACTCCACGTGCTCGACCCGTCAATCTCTACTTTCTGCGTGTTGCTCTTCGCTGCGAAATAAAGATCAACGGTTTCACCAGCGGAAGCTACCGGATTGCCGTTCACATCCTCGACTTGCACCGCATAAGTTGCGGTCTGCCCGCTTTCCATGTCCTCGGTCGCAGCGCTCAAATCACCTACTGTATCCAGTGGGAACATCGCATACTCAGGCGTACCTGCGCTAAACGTGTAAGGTACAGTCGTGCTCAGACCGAGCGAGTCTGCGATCGTGATCGTAGGGTTAGCCGTGCCTTCTTGCGTGTTGACCACCGCGAATTGTACTTGACCAGTCGTACCGGAAATCGAGGCGTCTAGATCGGCCGCGGACTCAGCCGGTCCTGTCGGCTGGCCACCTGACACCGCAAAATATTCGAGATTGCCCCCCACTTGATCGGTGTTATCCGATATCGTGAGTGGATCTGCCGTTTCTGGAACAACGGGATAGCCACTCGCATCCATCAAACCGACGGTGTATAAGGTGAACGGCGTCCCCTCCGTCAGCGTCGATTCTTGTGCGTTACCCACTGCATTGATCGTCTCGCTTGCCTGTTGCACGGAGAGGCTGTCTGCCTGACCTGTCGCCCCGGACAAAATGCTCGTCTGTGCGGAGGTGATTCCGGAGGCCGTGGCCGTCACTGTGATCGTACCCGCATCACCTGCGATACTCCACACCGGCACAATCGTAGGCGTGCCTGGGATAATATATTCGGTGAGCGTCTTTTGCGGTGTGCCTCCCTGCGCAAACGAGCCCGGCCCGCTTAAGGTAAAAGTTGCAGCAATCGGCACGCCTGCTGCATAGGCGCCTCCTGCGACCGATGGAATCGAGGCCTTTACTTCGTCTTGTGTCGCAGCCGTATCACTGACAAATGAACTGCTGGCAGACAGTGCGATGGCGTTAGCACTCGGCCACGAGTAATCGATAGTCGCGTTTGCGCTACTGACACCGGAGACGGCTTCACCTGTATTCGACGTCAGGTCTTGAAGCGATACCGTATCACTCACACCGCCTGTGGTACCGGACTCCACCGCGAACGTCGCCACGCCGTTCACAAAAGTGACAGAGCTAATCGCAGCCCCGGTCGTCGGATCCACGTATGACCCGTACTGCAACGGCGCGAGTGCGGCCGTACCGTCAAATCCTGCGGCTGGTTGTCCGAAGGCGTCCATCACCGTAGCTGTAATCGTTGCGGTTTGCACACCATTGGCGACCAGGGTCGAGGTGCTTGGCGTGAGCGTTACGGCCACCGGTTGCGCGCTGGTCCAGGTGTAGTTCAGTGTCAAGGAGCTGTAGGACACGCCAGAACTCGCCACCACTCCATTGGCGCCTGCCAAGTCAGATAGACTCACCGTATCACTGACGCCGCCAGTGAGCCCGGCTTGCACGGCGAAGTGCGCCACCCCATTAACGAACGTGACAGAACTGATCGTGCCACCCGTGGTCGGGTTTACATACGTGCCGTGTTGTAGCGGTTTGAGTACCGCAGTCCCATTAAAGTCACTCACGACTTGCCCTTGTGCGTTGACAGCCGTGGCTGTAATGAGGTCTGTCTGCTCTCCGTTGGCCGGCAAGGTGCCAGAAGCGGCTGTGAGTTGAACCCCAGCCGGTTGATTGGCCGGCCAAGTGTAGTCGATCGTCGCCGAACCGTTATTGACTGCCGTAACCGCTTGACCGGTGCCAGACGTGAGATCGAGCAGCGAGACAGTATCACTCACACCGCCTGTGGTGCCGGCTTCCACTGCGAACGTCGCCACGCCGTTGACAAAAGTGACCGAGCTAATCGCAGCCCCAGTTGTCGGATCCACGTACGTCCCGTGTTGCAACGGCGCGAGCATCGCAGTGCCGTCAAATCCGGTGGCGGGTTGCCCGAAGGCATCTATCACAGTAGCCGTAATCGTTGCCGTCTGTGCACCGTTGGCAACCAGCGTTGACGTGCTTGGCGTGAGGCTCACGGCCACCGGTTGCGCACTCGTCCATGCATAGTCGATCGTCGCTGTCCCATAGTTCATGGCAGATGTGAGGACTTGTCCACCGGTGGCGGTCAGGTCCGCCATACTCACCGTATCCGTAACGCCGCCAGTCGTACCAGCCTGCACATCAAAATGCGCGACGCCATGGGTAAAGGTCACCGAATCGATCCATCCGCCCGTCGCAGGATTGATATAGGTCCCATGCAGCAGCGGAGTCAGTTCTGCGACACCAGAGAAATTCGTGACCGGTTGGCCCAAGGCGTTGACGACAGTCGCGGTTATGGCGTCTGTTTGCTCACCATTTGCCAGAAGTGTCGAGGCGCTCGGCGTCAAGTCGACGCCGACCGGTTGCGTGTTCGACCAATTGTAAGTAATGGTCGTAGAGCCGTAATTGATCGAGGACGATGTCGGCGTCCCCGTCTGGTTAGACAAGTTGAACAGACTGACGGTGTCACTAACGCCGCCAGTCATGCCTGCAACCACGGCAAAGTGCGCTATACCGTGCACAAATGTGACAGAACTGATCGTGCTATGCGTGCTCGGATTGATGTACGTCCCATGTACAAGCGGTGTCAGCTGTGCAGACCCATTGAAATCGGCGATCGTCTGCCCGTATGTGTTCACGACCTTCGCTGTCATCGCATCCACTTGCTGTCCATTGGCAGACAGAGACCCGCGCGCCGCGCTCACTTGCACACCGGCTGGCTGGTCGCTACCCCAGGTGTAGTCCATCGTGACCCAGCCATAGTCGATACTGGAGGTAATCGGCTTGCCACTGGTTGTTGCCAGTTCGTCCATCGTCACTGTATCGCTGACGCCGCCGGTCGACCCAGCCTCCACTGCGAAGTGTGCGACACCGTGGACAAAGTTTGCCGTCGTGATCGGCGCTCCGGTCTTCGGATCGACATACGTGCCGTGTAAAAGCGGGATGAGCGTGGCAGTTCCGGAGAACCCGGTCACCGTATGCCCGAACTCATCGACGACAGTAGCCGTGATCAGCGCAGTCGCCTTTCCGTTGGCAGGCATCACCGTACGCGATGCCTGCACGTGTACAGCTGCGGGCGGATCCCCGGCCGTGACGGTCCAAGGCCTCGAAGCAACTCCGTCCACGGTTGCCGTTACCTGATAAACGCCAGGGCTTGAAATCATGAGTTGCTGCGTGGACGGTAGCAAGAGAGCGCCTGCCGACTGCGTGACAGAGAAGGAAACCGTCGCTGAACTCGGCACCTTCATAAGTTCACCTTTTGCACTTCGCAACTGTACATGGAGTGACACCAATGAATTGGGTGACACACGGCTAGCTGACCCTGTCACCACAGGCATTTCCCCTGTAGGCAAGAGCTTACCTTGCTTCCACAAAAGTGCGTTATACAGCATAATGGCGGCGCTGGCCCTCGTTTTAACGATAGGTTGGGTTTCTTTTACGCCGCGAAAGAGGCCCATCGACATGGCATACTGCAAGGCGGTCTGTCCGTGTGGCAGTGGCATGTGTTTCGCTGTACTGAGCGCTTGCGACAGGAGACTTGCGACAAATGCGGGCGTGATCGGCGCATGTGGATTGGCGACCGGCTTCTGATGACTCGCCAGATCCCACTCGCGCCACAAATCGCTGGCAAACTCCCCGCGGGTCATCACAGCGCTCGGTCTAAAGGCGCCGTCGCTAAAACCTTGTAGATACCCGTCTGACGTAAGCGCGATAATCTGCTTGCCACCGTAGCTTGCGCTCGTCACATCGGAGTACAAGGGCCCTCCTGTGCTCGTGTCGGCCATTGCCGCTGGACTGAGAGATCCGAGCATCGCGACGATGGCCGTCATGGTCATCCATGTATGTTTCATGTATTTAGCCCCCGATCCTGTCATCTTTCTCGCATCACTCATAACGCAAAGCTTCAATCGTGTTCAAATTGGCTGCCTTTCGCGCCGGATAGACGCCAAAGACAATTCCGACTAAGAGAGCAAATCCGATGGATAGGAGTACTGGGCCCGCCGTAACGAGATTCCCCGAATGGGTGATGGCGCCTGCCACTTCAGACCCGCCGCCACCTAGAATGAGCCCAATTAGCGCTCCAGTCACACTAAGCGCAACTGACTCAATGAGAAATTGAAGTAAGACGGTACTTTTCTTGGCCCCAACCGCTTTGCGAATGCCGATCTCGCGTGTGCGCTCAGTGACGGACACCAACATGATGTTCATGATGCCGATCCCACCGACCAACAGCGAAATCGCTGCAACGCCTGATAGCATATCCGTCAGCGTCTGCGTAGAAGAACTTAAGGTACTCAGGGTCGTCGCCTGATTGAAGATCTGAAAATCACTCGCCTCTGTGCCGGTCAAGTGGTGCGTGAACCGCAAAGTGGAGGTAATCTCCTGCTCCGCCTGATTCATCACAGCAGGAGTCTGTGCCGATACGATGATTGAACTCACGTAGTTGGAACCTGTCATTTCGTTCATTGCCGTGGTCACAGGAATGTTCACGTAGTCATTTGGGTTTTGAAACCCAGTCGTGTTCTGGGCAGTTAACACACCGACCACGGTAAAGGGCAATCCTCTGATGTCGACCGTAGCGCCG
Source organism: Bacillota bacterium (assembly GCA_026627345.1). GTDB lineage: Bacteria > Bacillota > Bacilli > Alicyclobacillales > SLC66 > JAPNUJ01. Next base: position 17,259 of record JAPNUP010000034.1, read on the forward strand.
ATCGGGTTGACCGTTTGACCTGCAAATAAGATTTGCGCGATATCACTGCCGAGCACAGCCACGTTAGCCCCTTGCGTGACTTCTTCTTGCGTAAAAAATGCCCCTTCGGACAGCGTCAGGTCTTTCATCGACGCATAGTCTGCACTAGTCGCCTGAATCGTCACAGAATCATTGTTGGGTCCATACGCAATCTGTCCGTTGCTTTGCACCATAGGCGAGACGCCTGATAGATCGGGGTCGTCTGCCTGAATGGCTTGTGCGTCACTGTACGTGAGTGTAGGCTGACTACCCGGCCCAAAGCCGATGCCGCCCACAGAGGCCGAACCTGAGTCAATGGTGAGCAGATTAGTGCCGAGAGACTCTACCTCCTGTGTGATACTGAGCGTCGTGGCCTCACCTAAAGCAGACAGCCCGATCACTGACGCAACGCCGATGATGATGCCGAGCATAGTCAAAAAAGAACGCATTTTATTGGCTGCAATACTGCGCATTGCGACGTGGAGGGTGTCGCGAATCGTCATGATGAGCCCTCCCGTGCAAGGATCGACGCGCCGACATTCGAATCGCTCGCCACTTGACCGTCGACGAAGCGAATAATCCGTTTGGCGCGATGCCCGACTTCTGGTTCGTGGGTCACGATCACAATCGTATGACCTTGCTCGTGCAGTTCTTCAAATAGGTCGAGTATTTCTTCGGTGGTATGACTATCCAGTGCGCCTGTCGGCTCGTCCGCAAGCAGCAACGCCGGGTTGTTGACCAAAGCCCTAGCGATTGCCACTCGTTGCTGCTGGCCGCCTGACAATTCGTTAGGCCGGTTGTGCATCCGGGTAGCCAATCCTACGCGCATCAAGGCTGCCTCTGCGCGTTCACGCCGCTCCTTACGCGCTATGCCCGCGTACATCATCGGCAACTCCACATTTTGCAAAGCCGTCGTGCGCGAAAGGAGATTAAATTGTTGAAAGACAAAGCCGATCTTCTTATTGCGCAAAGCGGCCAACTCATTGTCATTTAGCGAAGATACGTCAATGCCGTCCAGTCGATATTCGCCACTCGTCGGCACATCAAGACAGCCGATCATGTTCATAGTCGTGGACTTTCCTGATCCTGACGGCCCCATGATCGCCACGTACTCACCGTGCTCAATCGTAAAAGAGACGTGGTTTAACGCCTGTACACGTTCACCGCCGATCTCGTACTCACGAACGACTCCTTGCAAGTCAATTAAAGCCGCCACGGCCTATCCCCCTCTCGCTCCGTCATCAACCGCCGAAGCCGCCGCGTCCAAACCCACCTCCGCCAAAGCCGCCGGCACCTCCAAAGCCCCCTGCGCCGCCGAAGCCGCCGCGACCTGAACCGCTCGTACTCGCTGACGCGCTTGCACCGCTGGTCGGGGGCACAAGCAGAATCTGCTCACCCGGCTGAAGGCCGCCTGTGATCTGCACTGTACTGGTCCCAAAGAGGCCGACGGTCACCGGTTGGAAGCGGACTTGGCTACCATAAGGCGTTTTGGGGCCACGAGACCCGCCTGCAAACCCGGAACCAGAACGGCCCGCAAAGCCACTTCCAGCCCCTCCTGCCGCACCACTAAAGCCTGTAAAACCGCTGCCACCGCTGGCTGTGCTAGCACCACTTCCGGCCGCGCCTCCTGCCGCACCGCTAAAGCCGCCAAAACCGCTGTGGTGAAAGTAAGCTGCATAATTCGTTGCCGGACTCTTTCCTTTGCCACTATTGAGCACATAGACGCCTTGAATCGATCCGAGTTGGGTGAGTGAGATAGCCGGTACAATAATCGCGTGTTTAGCAGTTTGCGTGTCAATTGATACATTGGTAGTCATACCTGTAAGCAGTTGATGCTGCGGGTCATTGACTGTCGCCATGACCGTGTATTCGGTCACATCCGAGACCACTTGCGGGGTCGGATAAACTTGCGCGATCTGCCCTGTAAACGAGTCTGTCGGAAAAGCAGTCGCAGTCGCTGTAATGACCTCACCGGGCTTGACCGACCCGATCTCTGACTCGGGCACCTGCAGATTGAGTGTCACTTTGGTAAAGGCGGTTTCATCGATCGTGACTACCGGACCTGTGCCTGACAGTGCTTCTCCTGGCTCACCCGTGACTGCAGTGACGACACCACTGATCGGCGAAGTCAGTACCGTGTCTTGCACCTGCAACCGAGCGGATTGAAGCTGTGCCTGTGCAGATTGCACTGCCGCTTGTGCCGATAAAACAGCCGCCTGATCT
>JAPNUP010000060.1 GCA_026627345.1 Bacillota bacterium
CCCCAAGGCACTCCGTGTGCCTGCGCATACTGCTGCTGGCGTGAAAGTGCTCCGCGATAAGTCTCATCCCAAAGGGTCTTGCCATAAACCTTCATGAAAAGAGGGGGCATGAAGTATTCGAACATCGTCCCCGACCACGAAAGCAGTGTAGGGTGGCCCCCCGCCTTTACCAGTGAACGGCCAAGTGCCAACCAGTGAGCGGCCGATACCTGTCCGAGCGCAATCGCCACTAAGCTTGCTTGTCTCGCTTCCGAGGCAAGCAAGTCGTACAAAATGCTCTCGCGCTCTTCAATGTCCACGTGATACCCGAGCGTAAACAGCTTGGCACGATGATCATATAAAGGGCGAAAATCCGTCGCCGTAATCAGCGCCTCCAAGCGGGCACCCAGTTCATCCTGTCCGTCATCCGCTTCGAGGACAGCTTCGCGCACAGCGATGAGCGCTGCCACCAGATTCCCCGAGTCCACGGTGGATACGTAAAGAGGTTGCAGTGGACGCAGAGTCCGCGTGTCGTACCAGTTGTACAGGTGCCCATGCCACTTCTCCATGGCTTCGACTGTAGTCAAGGTTCGATCCAGTCGTTCCCTCATCCCTTTTCGGTCGATCAGACCCAGATCGCACGCGGCCACCGTGGAGGCGAGCAAAAGCGCGATATTGGTCGGAGACGTGCGCGCAGCGACGCCGACATCTGGTTCTAGCTGCACATTGTCAGGCGGTAAGAAGTGCTCTCGATCGTTGGCGAACGTTTCGAAGAAATCCCAGATCTCACGGGCCAGCCCGATCATCTGTTGCCGTTCCTGTTCACTTAGCGGGCGGCGCGGGCGCACGAGCGGCTTATCGAGCATACGTACGTAGGCAGGTGCAAACGCCCAAATCACAGACAGCAACAGCCCCGCGACCCGAACATCTGCATTCGGAGCCTGCCAACCCACCCAAACGGCGAAAATCGCAACTAGTAAGTAACCAAACGGCTCGCGCAGGAGCGCCCGCTCATGTCGCCGATTGTGTCGACGCTCTACCTCAGCCGAACTGACCCACTCCAACAAGTGTCGGTGCGACACGTACAGTCGCCAGAGGGTGCGCCCAATCGCATCGAGCGCCAAGGCCGTCTCGAATGGCAGCAAAAGGGCGATGACGAGCGCCTGCGCAGCCGCAATCCCCACGTGTCGAGGATGCCGCACAATCTGCATAGGGTGTAGCACCCGGCGCAGTATCGGCAAGCCTAAGGTGACGGCCAGTAGAATCACATAGTGGCTCGGTCGCCCAGGCAATGAAGTCAGGCCAAATAGGAGCACAATAAATAACGCAGGCTGCATCAAGCTGCGTCGCAGATTGTCGATGATCTGCCAGCGGGTTAAAGCGCTAAGCGGCACACGTGCGGGCTTCCCTTGGCGATCCGGTGTCCTGTGCCGCAGCCAATCGAGCAGCTGCCAGTCACCGCGGATCCAGCGATGGAGCCGCGCTTGATACGCTGTGTATGTACCCGGATGATCGTCGATCACCTCAATGTCAGCCAACAGACCTGCGCGCAAGAATCCGCCTTCCAGCAAATCGTGACTGAGCACGCGATTTTCCGGAATACGCTGGCATAAAACGGCGCCAAAGGTCGACACATCGAAGATGCCTTTGCCTGTAAAGATGCCTTGCCCCAGCAAGTCTTGGTACGGATCCGATACAGCAAACGCATATGGATCGATCCCAGGATCGCCTGCCCACAAGGCGGCGAGACGCGACCGCATCACCGCTTCGTGTTTGATGCCGACACGCGGTTGCAAGACCCCGTAGCCCTCGGCCACACGAGTCCCTTGCGCGTTCAATCGCGGCTTGTTGTATGGCAAGGCGATCGTGCCGATCATGCGCATCGCTGAGCCCATCGGCAACTGTGTGTCTGTATCTAGGGTGATGACATAGCGAATAGACGACCAGATCTCGCGTGGGCCCACCACCACGTCATAGCTGGTCGTGTCGCTACCTTGCAGCCACTCTACGAATTCGACGAGCTTGCCACGCTTTCTTTCCCATCCCATCCATACGCCTTCCGCCTCATTGTACAATCGGCGCCTGTGAAGGAGATGAAAAGTCGACCCGGCATTGGCATATCGCTGTGCCAACTCTTCTATCGCCGAGTGTGCGGCCCTCAAGAGGGCGGCGTCGCCGCTTTGCGACTCCTGTGTAGCGTCTGCAAAGTCCCCGAGAATGGCAAAGTGAATATGCGGGTCGCGATTGGCCAGGTAATGCATCTCTAGCCGCTGCACGAGTTCGGCGACCTCGTCTTCACTGCTCCAGATCACCGGAATCGCGACCAGCGTACTAGCCTCTTTGTCCACACCTTGGGAATAATCGAGGCGCAAAAGCGGCTTCGTGCGGATCCGTGTTTCAATCAGCCAGTGAGCGACTGAAACCGCCCACTGCGACGCCGGAACAAAGGCCGCGACTACTACGCCTAGCCAGCCTGGACTACGCCAGTTTTCGGGATCATCGTCGTATAACCAGCCGACAAAGATCAGCAAAAAAGCGACACATAGCGTGATGACCGTGGCGAGATAATAGCCTGCTCGATTGGGCAGGCGCCCGACGGTCGTTGCACGCCGAGGGCTGGCGCAGGCGCGAAGCGCTTTGACGAGCGCCCCCACGCCGACTGGATCGAGCAGGTAATAAGGCACATAGCAAGCCCTCGGTGCATCATCCAACGATTGAGAAGATTCCTGCCAAGCGCGATTGGCCAGTGCGACTGCCTGTTCGGCGACGAGCTGCTCTGGCACACGCAGCGACTTTGCCAGATGACCCACCCTTTGCCGCAAGCGATCGCGACTCACAAAATCGAGCCGTGCGTACGTGCCTGCCGCCTCGTCTCGCAACGTTTTGTCTACGACATTGATGACATCGGCGTACATGCGAAAGTCGAGTTTATCTAACCTATGGAGGCTTGTGATCAGATTCCCTGATTGCACCTGCTGCTCTGACTGCAAACGGTGTTCGTAGGAGACGAGGCGATCGAGATCAGCCGTGCCGCTTTCTAGTCGACACGACAGCCACTCGCGCAGCTCTGCTTCATCGTCTGTATATTCACGCAGTTGCTCGACGAGTTGCACCAGCACCGCCCCTGCCATCGGCAACGCTTCACCTGCTCCTTCGAGCGCTTGGCGTAGTGCACCTGGACGCGGCTCTTTTCCCGCCGGCGCTACCACAGCCAACCACTGCGCGACGCGGTTTCCAGCCTCGCGGCGCGCGCGCACGCGCAGCATGACCTCGGACAAGCGTATGAGTAGCACTGCCCGCAGATAGACGGGCAGCGACCAAAGCTCGGCTTGTGTCAGCACACTCACATTTTGAAAAGCATTCACAAAATCAGCAAACGACTCCTGTTCAAAAGCACCGTCCACAGTATCGAGATAGGCATCACAAAGCACTGCGATTCGCGGCTCGCCGCCTTTGAGTCTGGCGATCTGGAGCGGTCTCACAGCTAACGTACGCTCGGCAAGTAATCCTTGTTGTGCGAGAAAATCGAGATGATCGAGCAGCCATTCCTCCGCGGGCTGATTGTCTACACTTCCCTCAGCACGCAGCATCTGCCCATACTGTTGCAGTCGCTCAACCGCTCTATGTACTTGCCATCTACTGTTATCCTTGCGTCGGCTGACTCGCGCATTTTGCTCTAATGCCAACTCACGGGCTTTTTGCAGGGCCACTGTTGCCGTGACTATCATTGCATTCCCCTCTAAATAACGGCGCAGCCGCTTATTTTTCCCGTGTGGTGTCGCTATAACGGTTTCAGTTCGAATCTATAGTATTTGCCAAAATAGGTGAATTTATAAAAAACAGCCTCCCCTCGCACGATGGCGAGAAGAGGCTGTCGCAAAGAAACCGAGCATTTAGCCGTGTTGGCGCATAAAGTCACGCATGAAGTCAGCCAGTGCCTGACAGTGTTCCTCAGGTACCGCGTTATACGTCGAGGCGCGAAAATGTCCTAATTCGCGATGGCCTTTTAGACCCACAAAGCCGGCCTGCACAGAGGCGCTCAAGAACGCAGGCTCGAGCAGCTCATCTGCTAACCCAAACGTGATATTCATGTCCGAGCGATCAGGCTTCGCGACAAGCCCAGTGTAAAACCCGTCACTGTCGTCAATCGCTTGATAGATCAGGCCTGCTTTACGCGTGTTTCGCGCGGAGATCGCAGGCAGACCGCCTTGCTGGGTCACCCAATCGAGCACCAGACTCATCAGATAAATAGCGAACGTAGGCGGCGTATTGTATAGCGAATTACCTTTGGCATGCACTTCATAGCGGAGCATGGAGGGAAGAGTCTGGTTAGCTTTTGACAACATTTCTGGTTTCACAATCACCACCGTGACCCCAGACGGCCCCAAGTTTTTCTGCGCACCCGCGTAAATAAGGCCGTACCGTGAGGCGTCAATCGAACGCGATAAGATATCGCTCGACATATCGCACACGATGGGTGTATTCCCAGTGTCGGGCAGTGAGCCAAGGCGCAGCCCTTCGATCGTTTCATTGGAAGTGACATGAAGGTAAGCGGTGTTAGCCGGGAGTTCCAGACCACGGAGGTCGGGAGCCGTAAGCGGCCGGGTATCGGACGCGGCAACGAGACGCGCGTCGCCGACCAGCTTCGCTTCTTTAAACGCCTTGTTAGACCAGTTGCCTGACTGTACATAACAGGCGACTTGCTCCGGATGCAGGAAATTCATGGGCACCATACCAAATTGCATCGAGGCCCCGCCTTGCAAAAACAAGATATGCGTCTCCTCCGCCACGCCGAGCAGTGAACGCAGCTGTTCCTTGGCCCGCTCATGCACCAGCTCATAGGCTTTGGAACGGTGCGACATCTCCATAATCGACATACCGCTGCCTTCATAATCAGGAAGCTCAGCCTGCGCGCGTTGAAGCACTTCATACGGCAACGCGGCTGGACCGGCATTAAAATTGTACGCCCTCATTCCCACACTCCGTTCTCTCTCCAAAATATCGGCATCGCGTCATAAAAACCATCTAAGCGGCGCCCTATACGCTGTCTGGTATCGCTCCATTATACCGCTCCGGTAAAACGTCCTCCACTTTGTCACATAAACGTCCACAAAGAGATACCTCGGCGGACGTAAAAAACGAGGTATCAACGAATCTCTGATAGCGTTACGATGTATAGAGCAAAGATAGGGGTACCAGGGGGAACGACTCATGTCTACACAAGTGCTTCATGAAAGGACCGATCCGATCCACCGCAAGCAGCGTCAAAAGACAGGGCGAGCTGGCCACCTCTTAACGCTGTTCACCATCGGCGCGCTGACGGCAACGGCCATTGGCTTTGTGACGTGGCAGAAGGTGAGTGAGGAACTCGCCACACCACGGGTCAATCTCGCTGCCCTTGCCGTAACCAGTGAACCTTCGGACGTTTTCGACCGCTACGGTCACTTGCTGTTCGTGATTCCACCGAAAGGTCCAATCGATGTGCCGCTCTCAGCGACCCCGCGCCTGCTTCAACGCGCGCTGATCGCCACTGAGGACGCCGGATTCTATCATCAGGACGGTTTTAGCCTAGAATCCTATGTGCGAGCCGCGTGGCACGATGTCGTGCATCACGACGAAGGGCAAGGCGGTAGCACACTAACGCAACAACTAGCCAAAATCGTCTATCTCAGTGATAACAAAACGTTGAATCGCAAATGGCAACAGTTGATCCTCGGTATCCAGATCGCCAAACGTTACAACCATAATCAGATCCTCGACTTCTATCTCAACCGCGTATACTTTGGCGGTGGCGCCACGGGCATAGTGCAAGCCGCTTACACTTACTTCGGGTTGCGGCCCAATCAACTGCATCGCCTGACCCTTGTGCAGTCCGCGCTGCTCGCAGGGATGCCGCAAGCGCCTTCGCTCTACGACCCGCTCGTCCATCCAGGGCTCGCACGCAAGCGGCGCAACGAAGTGCTGCAGCGTATGGAAATGGCGGGCTACTTGACGCCACAAGCGATGCGCCGCGCACAGGCTGCACCACTCGAATTGCATCCCGGACGCGGTACTGGGTTTTCAGTCCCTACAGTAGATGAGTCTTACCGCGACTACCTGCTCACGGAACTCGCCTCGCTGCATCTCAGTGGTCTACTTGTGCACGGTGGTATACGCATTGACACAGATCTCGATCCACGCCTGCAGCAAGCAACGTATGATGCTGTCAACAACACACACCTTTACCCTACACCGCTGTCGACTGCTCACGAGGAGTTGCAAGGCGCCGCTGTCATGATCGATCCGCACACAGGGGGCATCATGGCACTCGTCGGGGGCAAAGCCAACACGTACACGGTAGGTGGATTCGACTACGCGACGCAGACAGAGCGCTCTCCCGGCTCTGCCATGAAACCACTCGTCGTGTACGGCCCCGCGATTCAAACGGGGCGCTGGAACGCCAGTTCCGCGGTGGAAGATGGACTACACAATCAGCTGACCTTTTCTGGCTACACGGTTAGTGACTGGGAGCCGCACTGGACGGACAACGGCATGGTGAGCATCCGTTGGGCGCTTGCGGAATCGTGGAACGCTCCAGCCGTCTGGTTGTTGCACGAGATCGGGGTGAACCGCGGGATCGCCTTCGCTGATCGCGCAGGTCTGAGTTTGAACCACCCCGCCGATCGCAACCTGACCATCGCACTAGGTAATGTCATCCCAGGTATCTCACCCCTCACACTCGCCGATGCATACGCGTCTTTTGACAATAACGGCGTACGTATGCCGGCGCATGCAGTCATGCGCATCGTCAGCGATCGTGGGAAAGTGATGTATCAAGCGCGTCAACATCCCGTTACCGTGATGTCCAAGAGCACAGCCCATCAGATGGTCGCCTTGCTTGAGAATAATGTAACAAACGGTATTGTTGCCGGCGCCTCAGCGCCTGGCCACGAAGTCGCAGGCAAAACAGGGTCGGTCGCCTACAACAATTGGTCGCGTACGGACAGCGATCTCTGGGTAGCGGCGTTCACGCCTAACGTCGTCGGCGCGATCTGGGAAGGATATCCACACACGACGCTGGCGGACAGCCTGCCACAGTGGTCCAGCAAGTACCCGCCGATGATGTTTTCTGCGATCATTCGGCAAGGTTGGCCGTCTCATGGCGGGCGGTTCCCTGTACGGCCTGCGGTAGGCCCTGACTACCCAACCAACTTTCCAGCTCAACATACGAAGCCCGCAAGGATTCGCACGCGTTCACACGCCGTAACGATTCACATCTCCGTCCCTCACCATCCGTCTCAGCAGCCTCAGCCTCCCAAGGCGCAGCCCCCACATCCACCCGGGCCTTCGCACCCGCCCGGTCGAGCCAAAGGCCCGGGAGGTCCACCGCCAGGACCAGGCAGAGGGCATCATTGATGCTCACCCTTCACCCCTTTGACGTACGCGACAACCCTTGTCGCGTACGTCTGCCTATCCTCGAAACCATCACCGATCCTCGAGTCAGGTAACGGTCATTCTGTGACCAATTTGTCAGCCAAACATTACAATCTTGAAATTTAAACGAATGCAATTAAAATTACGGAGAAACTGTGGTAAGTTATCACTGAATGATGCCTGTATTCTATTTTTATAGATCTAGGGGTGAAGGGATGAGTTCTATTCCCATAGCGCGCACTAAGATGTTAGCCCCACTGCGTTGGTGCGTCTATTTGTTAAGTGCTTACCCGATCATCAACTATCTTTTGCACATCCACCCGCTCACACCACTTGGCGGCATCTGGGACAAGGCAATCCTGCTCGCTTTGGCCTACTATGCTTACACCACACGACAGTGGAAGCCGCTGGACGCTACACAGAAGATGATCGTGTTCGTATTGGTGCTAGGCCTCGGACTCCTGATGATGAATGTCGGTGATTTGACCGTTACTTTTGCAGGGTATAGAGATGACTACACCTATATGATTTTCCCGATCTTGCTACCGTATGTGATCGAGAAAGAAGACATGGTTCCGCTGATTAAGTGGGTAGTACTGATCGGCTTTCTCGTCGCCATGCACGGTGTATACGAATACATCGTCAAGATCCCAGACCCGGCTTCTTGGGCCGATCCGCTACAGCACGAGCGTACGCGCATTTATTCGATTTTCGGCAGCCCGAACATCATGGGTTCGTACATGGCTTTTATCACACCGCTGGCAGCCGGTGTCACGCTATACGAGAAGAACCGAGGTCAGCGCATTTTCTATGGGGTAGCGACTGCGATGGCGCTTTTCGCATTGCTGTTCACATTTACCCGCGGCGCTTGGGTCGGCTTTTTCGTTGCCGCGTTCGTCTTCACGCTACTGGTCGATCGCCGCTGGACGATCGGCTTGCTCGTGGCCTCCGTGATCGGCGTCTTGTTCGTTCACCCGATTCACGCACGGGTATTCGAAATTCTTTCGCCCGTGTACATTTCTAAAGAAGTGGCCAACGGGCGTATCGCGCGTTGGATTAACGCCTACGACGAGATGCGGACAAGCCCACTGTTCGGCGTTGGTATGGGATACTACGGCGGCGCCATTGCTTCCCAGTACTTCGGAATCACCTATGTCGACAATTATTATGCCAAAACGCTCGCGGAGACAGGGCTGGTGGGCCTTGGTAGCCTGCTGACACTGTTTGCCGTTTACTGGCGCGGCGTATGGCGCGTATGGAAAGAAGAGACCGATCCCCAAACGCGCTATCTGATCGCGGGCGTCCTCAGTAGCCTCACCGCTTTGCTGGTGCACAATGCGATGGAAAATGTCTTTGAAGAAGCACCGATGTACGTACTTTTCTGGCTGGTCGGATCAGTGGTCCTCATTTACGGTCGCAAGGAGGCCGAGCATGCGTAATCCCGTACTCAGCCCATGGGCGCTCACCCCTATTCTCATGATCTACGCGGTCTGGGCCGTGCTCTTTCACCAATTAGTGCTTACAGCCTGGACGCTTCAGTATTCCTATCTCGGCGTGATCGGGATTCTCGTCGCAGCGGCTATCGTTTTTGTGTCATTTCCGCGTTTGGAGCGCAAACCGCTCCTTTACTTCACTGCCTATGCCATGCTAGTCGGGATTGGGTTATCCAACGTCTTGACGCAGGTCTCCCCTTGGAACTGGATCGATCTCGTCGTCTTCCTCGTCCTGGCACTGCCCCTTGGCCGCTACGTGGTTCGTCTGCACATTCTTCAAGTCCTCTTGGTTGTGGCGTCTGTCATCGCACTCGAACTTTGGGTGCCATTTGCCGATATGAGTGTCCTGTCTGCCTTCTCTCTTCGCTATGAAGCGAGCTTGGCGCCACCTTCACCGCTGAACAGCAACGTACCGGACGCCCTCACAGCGACCACTGCAGAGAACACCAACCCGACGATCACTACGCTGGCAGCTTTACCTGTCCAATCAGCGGCCAAGAAAACGCTCCTTCAGGCGATCAGTGCCTTTACGCCTGGACAGAGTACAGCGGCACGGGCAGATCTGCTCGATGAGTCCTTGGCGATCGCGGCGCTTACGCGTGTCCCCTCAGGTGGTTACCACCTGCAGGCAGCTACTGAGGCGCAATTACAAGCCGTGCCTTTTACATCGCTGACGCTATCTGATTTCCCGTTTCACACCGCACACATCATCAGTACCCCAGACAAACAGCTACGCGTGGTAGAACCGATCACTGATTCTCCCACCACACTGCTTTCGATGCTGCTTAATCCAGACACGCTACCGCTGACCGCCGCTCGCCTGACGGTAGAAAGCGCGCGAACGACCGCCAACAGTTGGAGCGCACACGTGGCAAAAGCTACACCGCAAATTGACGGCTTATCAGTCGAAAACGGCGTCTTACACGGTACCTTTCACGGACAAGCCGTTCACATCCAAACTAGAGGGGTGACACTCCTTGGCGTCGCATCGTTTGCCCCGTCGCTCGGCCGAGCGGCAGAAGCCATGGTTGAAGGCAACAACGTCCTGCAGGTGGTCACCTTACCACCAGATCGTGTACGAATCCTGTCGACCTTGGTCGGCTCCTACATCCATCCGCTAACATCCGATATCCAGTTTGGCGATGTCCTTGGCAATCACACAGATGCGCTACTGATTAACACAGTCCCGGCTCAGATCGTGGTCTTGACGCCGCAAAATAAGTGGAAAACCCTATGGTCAAGCGGACAAGCTTCGTTTCGCTTTGAGGCGACCACTCATCAGACGAGCAACCGTGATTTGCTGATCGCCAATGCGCCGGCTCTCTACAGCACCAACCCAACGCGCTATCTCGGCGGGTATGTGTACAGCAATCACCAACTCGAACGGGTGTTTCGCGTATATCGAGCGAATCTGATCAACGTGCACGCTGTGAGCCATGCCATGAGCGGATGGCCGACCATTATGGCCACAGTCTTTGACCAACCGGCGATTATGGTGCTAGAACCGAGTTCGATCCCGTGGCTGACACTCGTCGATCTTGGCTTTGCTATCCTGATCATCACTGGACTCGTTCGCCGTATCAGAAGGAGGACCCGTCATGAAGCGGTCTAAACTATTCGCGTGGACGGGCACAGCGTTGGTCAGTCTCTTGCTAACAGGATGCAACCTGGTCTCTGACCCGGCGCTCATGAAACAGACCCTGATCACGCGCCAACTCGACCCACAAGGCCTGTCTCGCATCGATGCGTCACTGGCTATTATGCGCAGTACGCATACGTACTTACTCAAAGCGACGCAAACCTATACGGAAGGCTCCAATGTGAAAACGGCTGATTACTTCGGCACCATCTCACTGCCTTCGACCATTATGTTGAGTGAAACGATCGATGGCCTCAATGCCGTGATCTATCAGTCGGGCAAACATGCGTATGTCAATATGAATGGCAAGTGGCAATCGGCGCCACCCGTGACCAACGTCCTGCCTTGGGACGCCTTGGCGGCACTGTTAACACTGCATCCTCCGCGACAAGTATACGCTTTGCCTACTCAACCGGTACTTTCCTGGGAGTGCGATGTCTATCAGTTTCAAGAAACGATTCCGCAGAGCTGGCGCGGCGTCGTTCCCGCTTCAGAATGGCCGCTGATGCCGCGAGACGCCCTATATACCTTGTGGATCGACAAAGGTGATCATCACCTCAGGCAGATGGAGATCCAGTCCACCTCCGGCGTGCCGTCTCTTGGCACTGTCACTATGAACGCGGTGCAGACTTACGCGAACCTGAACCTGCCAGTCACGATTACCATGCCTGCAGGTCTAAAGAAACATTTGGAAAACTAACCTGTAACAGAACAGCCCGTATCCGTTGCTGCCGGATACGGGCTGTTCTGTACATCCTCTTCTTATAGATCTTTCAGCACATGTGACTCCACTTTAGTGATCTGATTTTTCTCGTCGACGTGGACGATATGGGCTGTGATCTGCTCATACTCTTCATCCGTCACATCGGCCAAAGATAGCACAATCACCAGATCTGTGGGCTGAAACAGCCGCGCCGGCGGTCCGTTCAGGCACACTGTGCCACTGCCCGCAGGTGCGGGGATCGCATACGTCCGCCACAGTGTAGCGTTGGCTACGTTGGTCACCTGAACCATCTCATACGGCTTCAGGTTTGCAGCGTCCATCAACGCACGGTCGATCGTAATGCTGCCTACATAGTCCAATCTGGCTTCCGTAACGGTAGCGCGATGTATTTTACCTTTACAAATGGTACGTAACAAATGTATCTACCTCCCGTTGCTTATCATACCGTGAAAGTCCGTTGATTCATAGCGGCAATTGCATTACAGTAGAGTGTAAGCTTGGGATACGGGGAAGAAGCGCTCATATTCATAAGGGGTAAAGGGAATTCTGAGAGAGACATCCAAGGAGGCGTATTGGTGGCGGTATCCGGTGGCGGTAAAGGACCCAACAAGTCCGGTGTCAGTACAGAAGGTTTGCAGCGTAGCATGTCGACGCGTCAGATCCAGATGCTCGCAATCGGTGGTGTGATTGGCGTCGGACTCTTCTATGGCGCCAGCTTGTCGGTAAAACTGGCCGGGCCTGCCGTCATCATCGATTTTGTGGTCTGCGGCCTCATCGTTGCCATCGTCATGCGTAGTCTGGCAGAAATGACTGTCGAAGAGCCGGTCTCTGGCTCCTTTGGCGTCTACGCCAAGAAGTATCTCGGTGAGCGCGTGAGCTTCATCACTTCATGGATGTGGTGGTTTTACTGGGTTGCAACTGTGATGTCAGAACTCGCGGCGATCGGTAAACTGATGGAGTACTGGTTCCCAACGTTACCTGCCTGGATTCCCGGTCTCGTCGCGCTAATCCTCTTTATCATGACCAATCTGTTCTCCGTACGCGTTTTCGGTGAAGTAGAGTATTGGTTTTCCACCCTGAAGGTATTTGCCGTTGGGATTTTTATGATATTTGGCGCACTGATTATTGCAACAGGGTTGTTTAACGGTGGACATGCGCTCGGATTTGTGAACCTATGGCAAAACGGCGGATTTGCCCCGAATGGTTTTCTCGGCATTGCCATGGCCATCTCCTTGACCGTGCAAGCCTATAGCGGGATCGAAACCTTAGGCGTAGAGGCTGGGGAAACCAAAGATCCTGAAAAGAACATTCGACGAGCATTTAAGACCGTGACGATTCGGATTGGCGTTCTGTACATCGGGTCTATTTTCATCATGCTCTCCGCTTTTCCGTGGACCTACTTGATCAACCACGCGGGTAGTCCTTATGTCCTACTATTCGCCAAGATCGGCATTCCTTTTGCAGCAGGTCTCGTCAACTTGATCATCATCTTGTCTGGCCTCTCGTCTTGTAACACAGGCTTATATGGAGGCAGTCGGATGCTTTTTGGCACATCACTCGGTAGCCGCTTTGAAAAAACAGTTGGCCAATTGAACGCTCGTCGCGTACCGCACGTAGCCGTCTGGCTGACTGGGCTGGCAATCGCAGTTGGCATACTCATCACTTATCTGGCTCCAGACAATGTCTATGTCTGGATAACGAGCGCTTCCGCCTTCGCTGACCTGTGGGTATGGGCGATCATTCTCATCAGTGAGATGGCTTTTCGGTCGAAGATGAACCGAGCAGGTACGACGCTACGCTACCCGGTTCCCTTGTGGCCGACTACACCGATCGTGGGGCTGATCCTCGTCGTGCTCTCTTTTGTCGCCATTCTCGTATCGCCACTGACTCGAATATCTGTGTTAACAGGCGTCGCTTTCCTGATCATCCTGTGGCTCTATCACGTCCTTGCAGCACGGCGCAAGATCGCTTAGATAGCGAACTCTCTGATCGCTGTGCGCAGTTTACCAGAGCCTTGACGCGCAATCTCGGGAACGAGTTCCACTTTAATGTGGACCGTTCCCATTCTCTCTGTGATCTTCTCGCAAAAGGCGTCGATGTCCGCTTGCGCCAACCCCTCGTGCTGTAATAGCCGCAATACGACTTCCGTCCGGCTCTTTTGGATGACCTGAAATTGCCGTACGGTAGGCAAGATCCGCGCCAAGTTGGTAAAAAACTGCCCATTGATATAGGCGCCATCGGCGGTAATAAAGGTATCATTCTCCCGGCCATCCAAACTGCCGATCAGCGGAAGCGCCCGTCCACACGCGCAGTGCGCGTCTGACAGCGAAATCACATCCCCGAGCAGATAACGTAAACGCGGCATCGCAAAGTTGTGCAGGTCCGTCACGACGATGAGACCTTTCTCCCCTGTCGCAACGGGCTCCTTCGTCGACATATCGACCGCTTCGATCCAAGCCGTTTCGATGTTTAGATGCATGCCACCTTGCGGACACTCGTACGCAAGCAGACCGCCATCTCGCGCTCCGTACTCGTTGATCACGGGGCAACCAAAAGCCTTCGCGATCAACTCCCGGTCATGCGGATAAAGTGTCTCTGCCGTATTCAAAACGGCCGTCAGCGGATGGCGCAACGTACGTTTGTGAGAGATCATAAACTCGGCAAAAAGCGCCAGCGCTGAAGCCCAACCGAACAAGTACACTGGTTTATAGGAGTCGATCAAGTCGAGATACTCGCTAATCTTTTCTTTGCGCAGATCGAATGACGGGATGAACACCTGATTTTTCAGCAGGCGATCTTTCCAGCGCTGTCGCTTCAACTGCTGACGCGAAAGTTCGATCGGAGAACCCCACACCATGACGCACGGGTCGCCGATCTGAATGCCCCACCAACCAAGCCCTCGCCACCGTGCGGCTTCGTAGTGCTCCACTGTAAAGCGATCCATATAAAACATCGTCGGTTGGCCTGTAGACCCACCTGTGCGATTCAAGATCAACGTACTTTTATCCACATCATCCGCGATCAGTTCGTCAAACCTTTCGCGTACCGTCTCTTTTGCAAGTACCGGAAACTGTTGCAGCGCGGCGCCTGGATCCTGCTCGATCAAGTCGCGCAAATGTGCATAAGGCTTGTAGTAGGGGACATGATCGATCGTATGCAGCAAGAGTTTGCGAAGGGCGTCCGCTTGTAGCGCGAGTAGCTCCTTCTCCGGGAGCTTCGCGGACTGCTCGAGAGAACGCAGCAAGCGCCGAATCTGGTTACCTTTTATCTTCTCCATCATTGGAAAAGCGATATGACGAATCCATACACTCTTTAGTCTCATATGCATCCTACCTATACGATCAAATTAGGGTGAGCCTAGCCTACCCGTTCCTGATCATAACACAAACCGACCTACCCCAGCGATCACGGGACAGGTCGGTCTATGTAAACCCTTGACACTCAGTGCTGCGCTTTGAGCCAACTCGCGAGACTCGCTGCGTTCGGTGACCCTACGCCAGTCGCCTGATTGTAACCTGGAACCGATGCATAGTACCAGTTGTCACCACTCGTAATCGGGATCAGTGGCGCGCCAGACCCGTAGTCGCCCGCTTTAGACAGCGTGTACAGTGCAGGATTCAGCATCCCCACTCGTCCACCGAGATCCTCATCGAGCAGCGCTGTGATGCCATTCATCTGCGGCGCAGTAAGGCTTGTGCCACCGACGTTTTTCATCCAACCGCCGTCCGGCGTGGAGTACACGAGATACCCCGTATAAGGGTCTGCATTTAACGAGATATCCGGGGTGTTGCGGCCCGCAAAGCCAGATGGCAAGCTAAAATCGAGAGACGGTGGATTCTGTGTGTTGTCAATCAGCCTTTGATTGGGCGCAGTCGTCTGTATCCCTGAGACGCCTTGTTGATAGAAAGGCTTGGGCCACACGGAACTGACGCCACCGCCACCGCCAGTCGGAAATACGTTTTGGGTGTAGAGAGCGTACTGACCATCATGGGCCTCGATGTAATTCGTCAGGTAGTCCCATCCCCATGCGCGCGTTACAGGGACATTCACGGTACCATGCAGGAGTTTAATGGTGCCTGCATGCGTCGTTCCGCCCGTCGCGGTCACATAGGGATCAGACGATGGCGCGTCGACGGATACCACCTTAGAGATAAATGGATAAGGAACTGCAGCGTTGACATCGTACGCACCTGAATCACCTGCAGCTGCAAACACCGTGATGCCTTGCGCTGCCGCTTCCATGAATGCCTGGTTCATCGCCTGCAGTTCGTTCAGCTGTCCGCCTGCCAGATAGAAGAGTTCCGGCGACCCCCAACTGACAGACAGCGAACTCACCACATTGTCGGACGCTGCCTGATAGAACACATCGTTAAAGCCCTCATCAGTGTTAGCCGCATCATAGACGACAATGTTAGCGTCTGGCGCCAGCCCACCGGATTGTTCTACATCAAGTGCGGTCTCAGCTGAGCCGACAGACGCTCCGATCTGCGCGCCGCCATCGACAAAGACTTGGGAGACCCGGTTGGGTTTCACCTTCAGATGAATCGCATTCCAGTAGTGATAGGCATCCGCGATATGAAAATTCGCAAATGTCGCGATGCCGATCGTCTCGCCCGTTCCTTTGATCCCTTGGTAGTACAGTGGATTGACACCGTACATATTGGCGACATCGCCTACTGTATACTCGCCTGGAATACCAGTTGCAGTGCCGTGCTTCGGTAATGTCACACCAGTTTTACTGTCATCCGCAGGTTCAGCTGCTCCATCTTTCGGCGCCATCAGCATCTGTGGCGCAGAAGCTGCCACATTATCTAGCCCGATCGTGGTGAGAACATACTTTTGCAGGTTACTAGGAAACTTCACCGCTTGCGTAATGCCGTAGAAGTCCTGCCCACTGCTGGAGAAGTCTTCGATAGCCACCGAGAAAAGTTTCTCGAACGCGCTAGCCGGGCCGATCGCCTTGACCAGCAGTCCATCTGGATACACATACGCCTGAATATGATGCGCAGTCAGATAGGAGACAAAGGCAGATCCTACTGAAGTCGGTGGCGCATAAAGGTTACGAAATACGGGGACGCTCAAAAACTTGTGAAAGTCGACACTAGTCGGCGTCTCCGTTTGCTGTATATAAGAGGCGAGGCCGGTCGGATTTTGAATCTTGAGGACAATGGATAGTGTCATGATCTGATTAGCATCTGCCGGCCCTAAATCAGTAATGGGCTGGGTCAATCCGAGAAGCGGTCGAACCAGCGGCTCGGCCTGCGCAGCGCGTGTACTGGCGAGCGCGGAGGATGAAGAGGCCAGAATCAGGCATCCGGAAACAATGATAGGCAACAACCAAGAACGACTGGATTTCAACCTGAGGACTCCCCGCGTATGTCGTGTCGTAATCGTGATGGCAGCCGTCTATGTCCCGCATATAGGCCTATGTAAGACTACGATATGATCGAATCATAGATGATTGCTTACGGGCTTGCAAGTAACTGGCGTAACCACTTCTTGTAGTATGATATATTTTCATTCTATTGATATTGTATTTTCATATGAATATAATCAGACGAGAATACTAACAGGGGGTTTATCACGGTGTCACAGCTGTCTCCTACGCCAGCCACGATTCAAAGTGGGAAAAAGTGGGCTTGGCGCATTGCCTTATTCTTTATCATTTTGGTCATCGGTGAGTGGTATGTGAAATGGAACCCTTACTACCATAAAGCGTTTGTGGCAGCAGCCAAACACTCGATCGGCCACTCCATCGTCAGTGGTCAAACAGACGTCGCGCCGGCAGTATCCTTGACTGCCGCCTGGCACTACGCGTTGCACTACTATGACGCCGTCTGGGAAGCGGTCATCCTTGGCGTGGTCGTCGGCGCTGCCGTTCAGGTCCTTATTCCACGCGACTGGCTGTTGCGTGCGCTTGGGGCGAACAAGGTGTCTTCTATCTTGACAGCAGGCGCTTTGGCGGTACCTGGCATGATGTGCACGTGCTGCAGCGCACCGATCGTCGTGGGGCTTCGCAAGCAGCAAGTCGCAGTCGGTTCGGCGCTGGCGTTCTGGCTTGGAAATCCCGTGTTGAACCCCGCTACGATTGTCTTCGCGGGCTTCGTGTTGGGATGGAAGTTTGCCATGATCCGCATCGTATTCGGTCTCATCTTGGTTCTTGGCGTTGGGTTCATCGCCAACCGCTCTGCGTTTGCGCAGGCGCTTCCTGACACGGCGCGTACAGCTGTAGCGGACGCGGTACAAACAGATAGTCGTCCACTCTGGATACGCTTTTTCAGTCAGCTAGGACGCCTCTCGATCACGATCCTACCGGTCTACATCCTGCTAGTGCTTGTGGTCGGTGCGCTCAGGAGTTGGTTATTTCCGGCGATCGACTTCGGTCACGCAGATGGTCTGCTATGGGTGATCGGACTCACCCTTGCCGGTACACTCTTTGTGATTCCTACCGCAGGCGAAGTGCCGATCATCCAGACACTGATGCAGTACGGTCTAGGACTAGGCCCAGCGTACGCGCTCCTGCTGACCCTGCCTGCGATCAGCGCACCATCGATGGCGATGGTCTGGCGTCATTTTCCGAAGCGCGCGTTGCTTTTGGCCACCAGCGCGACCGTAGTCGTCGGTCTCGTGGCAGGACTCGTAGGCATGCTGTAGCCCACATTGGACAAAGAGAGAGGCACTCCCGCCACGGGAGTGCCTCTCTCTTGTATAAGCGTGCCAGAAGCCTTACACGCCAATCTCCTGTCCAAACGGAATCCACGCGCCACAAGAACGCCGCACGACCAATTCGTGTTCGATCAGTTGGTTTGGCGCTGGTGCATCCGGGTGCGCGATCTGCGCAAGCAACAGCCTTGCCGCCGCCTGCCCTAGTTCATAGATGTGGACGTTCATGGTTGTCATCGGCGGGTTCGCCAGTTTCGCCAATGGGATGTCGTTGAACCCGGTGATTGCCATATCCTCCGGAATGCGATACCCGAGTTCACCTGCTGCGCGCATCGCTCCGAAGGCGAGAACATCATCCGATGCCACAACCGCGCTCGGCCGATCAGCCAGCGCCAACAAGCGAACCATGCCGTCGCAACCGGCCTCCTCTTGAAAAGCGCCAAAGTAAAGGAGTGACGGATCAACCACCAAATGATGCTCTTGAAGCGCATCAGAGTAGCCAGCCAAGCGGTCGAGCGTCACGATCAACTCTTGCGAGCCACCGATAAAGCCGATACGTCGATGGCCTAATGACAGCAGATGCGCAGTGACGTCGTAGGCGGCCTTGCGATTGTCGTTATTGACCCACGCCACACCCTCCGCCTCAGCCGGTCGACCGATAAGCACAGACGCAATGCCATTTTCGCGAATGACATCGAGCAAGGGGTCCTGTACGCGCGCCGTCATGAGAATCACACCGTCCACGCGCTTACTGCGAGCCATCTGCGTGAGCCGTTCCCCGTCATCTAACCCTTGAAGCGCAGTCGACAAAAAAATGTCATACCCCGCCTGTTGCGCGATGTTCGCAATACCACGCAGGACTTCTGGAAAAAATGGATTTTGAAGAAATTGGCCAATCTCACTAGGAATCAGAATTCCGATCGTCTCAGAACTCTTTTTCACCAGACTGCGAGCCACCGCATTCGGGTGATAGTCCAGATCTTTCATCGCCGCCATCACGCGCTCACTGGTTTCGCGACTAATCCGCGGATTGTGAGCGAGCACGCGTGAAACAGTCGAAGGACTGACACCCGCTCTGTGGGCCACATCCTTGATATTAGTTCCCATACTCATCACCTGTCCACACCAGTAACATCGCGCTACGCGGCGCAATCGTAAGCGTAGCGCCCGTGCGCACTACTGCGCCTACCTCTGAACCATAGACGATCGTCCACGTGCCATCTGGCAGCCGCTGATCCACAAGAGCCAACGAGGTAGGCTGCTTACCCGCATAGACGATTGCCATCACCATTTGCCGCTCGCTTCTTCTCATAAATGCGTACAATTGTCGATTCCGCGCTTTGGCGAGCGGTCGCACATCCCCTATACGCAATGCCTCATAGGTATTGCGCAGTTCCATCAGGGTCTGATAATGCGCGAACAAGTCCATGTTCTGCGAGCGCTCATTCCATACCATACCTGCGCGACACAGCGGATCACCTGCGCCTTTCATCCCTACCTCATCCCCGTAGTATAACAGTGGCGACCCTGCAAAGGTAAATTGCAGGAAGCTGGCCAGCTTCATCCGTGTGACATCTCCGCGACACTCCGTGAGCAGACGGGGTGTGTCGTGCGAATCGAGCAGATTCCAAAGGGTGTGCAGTACCGGCTCCGGATACGCCGTGCGCACGCTGTCTATCGCGTCGTGAAAGCCGTGGGCATCGGCTTTTCCTTTGGCCAACCAATCGAGTATCGCGCGCCCGAGCGGATAATTCATCACCGCGTCAAATTCGTTGCCACGTAGCCACGGTGTCGCCACTTGCCAGATCTCTCCGCAGATCAACGCGTCTGGCTTTAGCGCCTTAATGCGGTCTCGAAAGTGCTGCCAAAAGCGATGCTCCACCTCATCTGAGACATCGAGTCGCCAACCGTCGATGTCAGCTTCGCGAATCCAGTACTCGCCGACTTGGCATAAGTACTCTTCGACTTCGGGATGCGCCGTTCGCCACTTCGGCATATTGGCCACATAGCCGAACGTCTCGTAATTGCGCTGCGTCGTGGACAGCGGCCATGACTTCGCATAGATGTAGTCTCGAAACGGGGACTCTTCCCCTTTCTCAAGTAAGTCGAGAAAGATCGGGTGTTGCGCTCCCATGTGGTTGAACACAGCGTCTAGCACGACTTTGATTCCGCGCTCATGGCAGGCAGCAACCAGTTTGCGAAAGGTCTCCAAGTCTCCGAACTGCGGGTCGATCTGCAGGTAGTCTACTGTGTCATACTTGTGGTTCGACGGCGCCGTAAAAATCGGCGTCATGTAGAGAACCCCGACACCAAGCTTCCCTAGGTGATCGAGATGCTCGATGATGCCTTGCAAATCGCCGCCGTAGAAACTAAACGGCGTCGGCACCGAATCCCAGGCGGCAAGCCCGGTCTTTGAAGGGTCGGCCATCGCTTTCGAACTGCGGGCAAAGCGCTCCGGAAACACCTGATAATAGGTGACACCACGGGCCCACTCTGGAGCTGCAAAGCGGTCTCGTTCACCTAGATAGGGCGTTTCAAACGCATCGTCCGGGTGTGGCTCCGTCTGCGTGACACCTTGGCGGCTGAAAAAACGTACCCCGCTTGCACTATGGATGCGAAACCAGTACTTGAACCGCTTGCTTTCACGCACTAATTTCGCCTGATAGATGGTGTACATGGTGCTCTCGCACCACCGTCTGCGGGAAGAATACGCGGCTGGTGCCGTTATTCCGTGATCACTCTCATGTAAGGCACCCGCGTCGGAAAAAACTTCTGCCTGCGTCGTCACGCGCGTCTGCTCGATCTGAAATTTATCCATATGCACGACGTCTATACGGCGGGCGAAACCCTTGGCCACCCGCAACCGAACGACTAATGCGTCTCCATCTGCATAGGTGTACGGCTCTACAGAATCGTGAAACAACGAGATCGCGAGGGCATCGACGGGCTGACTAGAATCACTCATCCTTTGACCGACCCCGCAGTCAAGCCTTTGGAGATCAGCGGATTCAAGAAACCGAACGCCACCGTCAGCGGCACTGCACTAATCAGTGCTGCAGCCGCGAATTCACCCCACAGATGCGTGGCGAATTGCCCACTGACCATCGAGTACATGCCCATCCCAAGCGTGAAGTTCTGAGGTGACTGCAAAATGGTGTTCGCCATTAGATACTCGCTATACATACCGATGAGTGTCAAGAAAAAGATAACAGCGAGCATCGGGCGCGCCAACGGGAGTATTATTTTCCAAAATATCCTCCAATGTCCGGCTCCGTCCATAATCGCCGCTTCATCTAGTTCTCGCGGAATCGTATCGTAGTAGCCTTTGACCAGCCAGATGTTAAACGCGCTGCCACCGATCTGAATGAGGATGTACACCCACAGATTGTCGAGCAGGCTGAGTTGCGCCAGTTCTGCATAGATGGCTGATACAGACAGCACACCCGGAAACATTTGTAGCAAAATGAGCGCCATCAGCCCATATTTACGACCATAAAAGCGCAGACGCGAGAAGGCATAGGCGCCGATCGCTGTCATGAACATCTGTGCTGTCGCGACAACAAGCGCCACTTCCGTGCTATTGCGTATCCAAATGCCGAAGTCAGTCGTCTTAAAAAGCGCGATATAGTTCGCAAATGATGCATTCGGCGGAATCAAGGAAGCCGAAAAGTCGGACTGTCCAGGGTTAAAGGAAGCCGACACCACGTACAACATCGGTATGATCGACACGATAATCACGATCCAAATAATCAGTCGCGAGAGGGAGGTGACTGCAAATTGACCTGGCTTAAAGGTTCGCTTGCTCTTCATCTTCAATCAACCTCCTTGAAAGCGCCTGTAAATTGCATGTTTAGCCAACTGATGAGGCCGACCAAGAGAAAGAGAATCACAGACAAGGTCGCTGCATAGTCATAGCGATTGTACGTCAAGGTCATCTTGTAAGCCGCCGATGCGAGAATATCCGTGTAACCAGCAAAAGGCGTGCTATTGCGCGCTGGCCCACCGCCCGTGAGGAGATACACGGCGTTGAAGTTATTGAAACTATACGCGAAAGACGGGATCAGCAAGGGCAAACTGACCTTCCAGACGCTTGGCATGGAGATAAAGCGAAAACGCTGCCACCAGTTGGCACCATCCATCTCAGCTGCCTCGTACAGTTCGTCCGGCACAGACTGAAGCGCTCCGGTGCACACTGTCATCATATACGGATACGACGCCCACAAATTCACCATCAGAATCGACACACGCGCCCAAAAAGGGTTAACGAGCCATGGGATCGCTGAGATGCCGACGAGATGAAGCGCTGCGTTGATCTGCCCGTAGCTCTGATTCAAGAGTCCTTGCCATGACAGAAGTGAAATGAGTCCAGGTACCGCCCATGGAATAATCAGAAGTGATCGATAGAGAGGCGCCTCTTTGATATTCTTGTTGTTCAGCAGCACAGCCAACAAGAGGCCTGCAAAGTAGTTGATCACCGTAGTGAGTAAGGCAAACATAATCGTCCAGATAAAAGTCGGCACGAACACGGCATTGAGCGGATCACTAGGGTTCAATAGTTCCGCATAGTTCCGCAAGCCAATAAAGCTATAGTTCATAAAGTGCATGGCGTCCCAGTTGGTGAACGAAATCCATATCGTGTACAGCATAGGGGCGAGACTCAGCACGCTAATGCTGATCAGCGCCGGCGCCAGATATCCATAGGCGCTCCACTGTATCCCCTTTTTGCGCCGTTTCACTCGCGTATTCCCCGAGTTGACAGCTGTTTCTCCGATAGCCATAAAGACACGCCCAGCTTTCCATAACGGCGGAGCCGCTTTATTTTCTGCACGTTGCGTCTGCAGGATGCCGCACACGGCAAATAGCTCTGTCATCTAGTAGACGGGGTAAGGGCAACTTTCTACCCTTACCCCACGTCAATCAAATATGGCGAGCCGTTCCCTAACCTACTGCGAAAGGCGACTTAGCCTTGTACTTGAATGGCAGTCTTGATGTTCTTCACAAACTGTGTGGCTCCAGCTTTGGCGCTGATCTGACCTTTGATGATGTTGCCGATGATCGTATCCGCGCTCCAGACCGAGCTCATCTGCGGAATGTTCGGCATCGGGAATGCGTACTTCAGCGCTGCGATAAAACCAGCATCATATTGATTGGTTTGCACGACTTTGCTCTTCTGGAGACTGACGATGGCAGGCAGGTCGGCATTGACCTTGAAGTAGCTCATCTGACCTTCATTCGCCATATACTGTGCGAGCGACTGAGCAGCCGGGATATTGTGGCTACGCGAGCTGACAGCTGCCGTGATCACGCCGAGAAATGGAGTCGCCGGCTTGCCGTTAGGCAGGCTCGGGAGCTGCGCGACACCGAGGTCAATCTTGGACGACAGCATCTTAGACACATCCCAAGGGCCGTCGAGAATCATACCCACTTTACCTGACTGGAAGTTTGCCACCGAGATATTGCCCGTGGTGCTTGGCGTCATCCAGTGGTAGGTCCAGTCCATGCTGTGAAGCAGTGCGAAAGCTTTAACCGAGCCCGCGTTATCCAATCCGATGTTATTCGGATCCAGCGTGCCGTGGTTGTCTTTGAACACATAGCCGCCCATGCCGCCGATGTAGGCATAATCGTAATAGAGATTGTGCTGTGCAAAGCCGAAGCCGTGCGCATTCGCATCTTTGACAAACTGAGCCCAGGTCTTAGGAGGCGTATGAATCAGTTTCTTATTATAGAAGAGAGCGATACTTTGTACGGACACCGGGTACGCCCACTGTTTGCCAGCGATCGTGACAGCTTCCATAGTGTAGGGATTGTACATTTTCGGATTCAAGTTGGTGACAGGGGCGAGCAAACCTTCTTGCTGGAACACGCCATTGTTATCGTGCGGCATACCGAAGATCACGTCAGGGCCTTTGCCTGAGCGAGCGGCCGTCGCGAAGAATTGGAAAGACTGCGTTTGCAAGATCACGCTAACCGTGTCGCCGTGCGCTTTCGCCCACTTGTTCGCCAACTGTTGTTCGACAGTGATCTCCGGCTTACCCCACCACGACCAGACCGTCAAGTGAACGCCTTTCGGGATGCTATCACGATGGACTGCGCCGGTAGCGGCAAACGCGCTTCCTGCTACAGACATGGTTCCGGTCAATGCGAGCGCAACAGCCATGCTGGCGCCTACTTTTCTGCTAAGTTTCATTACTAAAGTACCCCCTCTTATAGATCTTGCGCAGATATTGCACAGTTACCCTGTCATTATCGTGAAAGAAGCACTGCGCCAAGGCGCGATAAAAATTCTTAAAACACCAGCGTCTAAGGCAATGTGATCGTTTTCACGAGTATTAAAATCCAGGGAAACGTTTGCGCAAACTTCACGTCACCTATAATACTCGCAAGGCTCGTAGTCTGCAATAGGTTTGTAATATCTTTTGCACAAAAAAAGCGTAGCCTTCGCCATATTCGGCGCCGACTACGCGCTAGACAATTCAAACACTCAGTTCGCGAAATATTCGATGTTCATGCCGCCTGCAATGCGCGCCTGCCCAGATGGTTGGGTCACGACAATCCGTACCGGCATCGCCTTGGCATGCGCAGGCCAAGCGATCTGCGTTTGAATCTGTCCGCTCATACTGGTAGTGAAGTGCAGGTCTGCACTGGCGGAAACGCCGCCCATCCCACCGACGTTCATACCGGCAGACGCAGTGGCCACCACGCCAGCGTTCGCCGATGACGTGACAACTACGTGCACACCTTTGATCGGCTGACCCTGCCTATTGTAGACTCCGATCGTGACCGTCTGTTTGGACATCGTCGAGGCAGACGCCATAAATGGATACACTGTGACATAATCGCCGATAGGCGCGGTCGGATGACTCCTGGGTGTCGTCCACCAGGCATCGAGGCTAGCCGTAGCCTTGTGCGTGGCGACATTGTACCCGCTCAGATCGCCCACTTTGATACCCACCATCTCCATCGAATCAGCACGCTGACCAAGGAGCACCAGTGTCGCCTTCCCTTGTGCATTGGTTTTCACGCTGTCGCGTGCAATAAAACGCGCTGCCGCCTTCGTACCCGACTGGATCCACACCTTCGGTGGCACATTGCCAAGCGGCTTCATCGCTCCGATATAATAGGTAACCGTCTCGCCTGCCGCCGGATGCCCGTTGGCCAGCTTCGCGGTCAGCACAAAGGTCGCCTCGTCTTTGCTGGATGCGGTGCCCGGCGCCGCTTGCAGAGTCTGTGCAGTCTTGTCCACTGTCACTGAGGCGACGGCTAATGCCGTGACCTTCGAAGCGTGATGCATGTCTGACTTGGCAAAAGACACCGTGCCAGTCGCCAGTGGCATCACCACCGCTGCACATAAACCCAGTACACCCGCGCCTCTGATCAGTGTTGCTTTCTTCATCTGAACAAGCCCCCTTTTGTATATGAATATCCTACCTACTGCGCTATGTCTAGTCTATCCTAAGTAGTCAGGGATGACAAAATGTCAGGCAGCTGGCTCGCGCCCTTCTCGGTCCATCCGCCCAAACGCCCACTGATAGAGCCCGGCATTCACTAGCTGCAAGACAGCAGTCAGAATCAGTGGCAACGATAGCAAGTCCGCATCAAACAGGTAGCCCGAAATCGTCGGTCCAAGTGACGACGGCAAGCGCATAGAGAGTGCATTGATACTCGTCGCCAGTCCACGCCGCTTATCGCGAGTCAGACTCGCGCTAAGGGCATTGCGATTACCTTGGGTGCCACGGTTGACAGCACTGCGGATGACAAATAGCGCAGAGGCGAGCGCGAAATTCGGCATAAATGGCAATGCCAGCATCACCGCCGAACCGATCACGCGCATCCAAGTCACAGATTTGACCATCCCCACGCGCGAGGCCATTCGACCACTGACAATAGAGAAAAGGCCTGTAAGCAAGAAACTGATGGCCAGCGTAGCGCCGATCTGTGCGGTACTCGCCCCATAGCGAATGCTGAACCAATAGGCCATCATCGGGCCCGTGAGGCCCACTGCCAGGCCATTGAGGATATTGACCATCGCCAAAGTCGCCATGTTGCGATTTTCCTTCTTACGGATCTGACGCTCCGCTTGGGCGAGTGTCTCAGCGGTGGCCGGTGACTCCGCCCGGGAGCTGTCCGGCCGGGCATCCGTTTTCTCTTCGCGGATCTGCCAGACGATGGCAACACAAACAAGCGATAGCACCGCGACCACCCAAAAAACCGGTCGATACGCGAGTAGCGGTGCGGTGTGCGTTTGCAGCGCAGGCCAACCACCGAGTAATGCTCCGAGTGCCATACCGACGAATCCGACTGCGTTATTCAAACTAAACACGCGCCCGCGATCAATGCGATCGACATAGCGCGCAAGCAGCGCCTGCTCGGCTGGGCTAAAAGGGCCAGCGGCGCCACTTTGACCCCGCCCAAAGCCTGCGATCACAATCACGAGTACCAGCCACACGCCATAAGTCGTCAGACTCGCGACACAGGCACTGATCACCGTGAGCGCTTCATAGACGAGAAGAAACGGCCTTCGACCGATGCGGTCGCTAAGAATCCCGACGACTAGTATTAATGCGGCGCCAACCAACCCTGCCGCCGAGGTGACGCCACCAATAGCGACACCGCTCCAGTGCAGATCTTTGAGATAAAGTGTCAAATCGACCACCATCGCGCCTTGCCCGACACTACGAAGCGCGCGAATCGCAATCAACTTTTTGACATTGTCGTGCATCGGTACTTTAGACATGTTGAACCTCCATTGCAGCGCACTTTGTTGCCCCCATCACGATGCCACCGTTGCTTATTCGCAAGACGATCGCGCGAGCCTACCGTGTTGTTTGGCCTATAACGCCTGTGCCACCCGCGTGAGCAAGTCGATGAGCGTCTCTTGCTCCTGTGCTGTCAGGGTTTGCAGAGCCGGTGACAGGCTGTCTTGCCGCAACATCTCCACCGTATGCATCAGCGCGCGGCCCTCGTCTGTCAAAGCGATCTGCCGCACGCGCGAGTCCTGCGTCGACTGCGTACGCACAACCCAGTTTTGTTTCTCCAGGCGATCGAGCATCTGCGACATGGTACTTGGGCGCACGTCCATATGCGCTGCCAGCTGACCGATCGTGCACCCCTCCTTGTGCCGCACATAGCGCAGGATTTGCCACTGCAAGCGGGTGACCTGGTGACCCCCTTGCGCCATGGCGCCCGATCGGAGTTGTCTATTGATGCGCCAAAAGGCATTCGCGAAGCGTTCAGTGACGTCGCGACCTGGCTGCTGATCACGCTTTTCATCAGGGTAAAGCAATGCGCTTACCTCCTTTTCCTTTTCCGCCATGCGGGGTCGACGACGCGGCTTCCGGAGCATCCGCGGACAATGTCCCCGGAACGCGGCCATCTTCTGAGAACTGCGCATGGTACAACTGCTGGTACAGTTCGCACGAAGCGAGCAATTCGTCATGTCTGCCTTGCGCGACGATCACCCCGTGATCAAGCACGACGATACGGTCCGCCGCCAGAATCGTAGATAGGCGATGCGCGATGACCACAGCCGTACGCCCTTGCATGAGCGCCGTCAGCGCCGCTTGAATCTGACGTTCGACAAGTGTGTCTAGCGCACTCGTCGCTTCGTCGAGCAAGACAATGCGTGGCGCGCGCAACAAGACTCGCGCGATGGCGAGACGCTGCCGTTCCCCGCCCGACAACCGATACCCGCGCTCGCCGACGAGCGTGTCATATCCCTCCGGTAAGCCTGCAATCATGTCATGAATCTGCGCTGCCTGACAGGCCGCGATCAGCTCTTGGTCAGTCGCATCTTCATACGCAAAAAGCAGATTGGCGCGAATCGTATCGTGAAAGAAAAAAGGATCTTGCGGCACGAGACCCATCTGCGAGCGAAGCGAATCGAGCGTCAGCGTTCGCGCATCGTATTCATCGACGAACATTCGCCCTGCGAGCGGATCAGAAAAGCGCGGCAACAGATGCAATAGTGTCGTCTTCCCTGCGCCACTCGGCCCGACTAACGCGATCATTTCACCAGGGTTGGCGACGAGATCGATATGGTCGAGCGCCAAGGTCGGCGTCTCGGTGTCTCGCTGGTAACTAAAAGACACTCCTTGCAGTTCAATGCGTCCGGCGATACTGCCAGGCGCCAGTTCGATCGTACCATCGGCTACCTCAGGATCAATGTCGAGGATCGCGAAAATTCTCCGAAATAAAGCGATCGATGACAGCAGATTCACCTGTACTTGCGCGAGTTGACTAAAGGGGCTATACAAGCGACTGAGCAAAGACGTAAAAGCGACGATCGTGCCGATCCCCATCTCGTGATGAATCGCGAGCCACCCGCCGTAGCCCCATAACAGTGCGGGTCCGATCGAGGAAAACATGCCGATCCACATCATCAGCCAGCGCCCCACCACGCTTTGGCGCACGTAGAGATTGCGCAGATCGCGGTTGTCCTGATCGAAGCGAGCTGTTTCACGCTTCTCGCGATTGAAGATGCGCGTGAGCAGCGCCCCGCTGACGCCGAACTGTTCCGTGAGTTGCACCGTCAGTGTAGACAAGCGCTCTTGAATCTTGCCTTGGAGTTTTTGCCGCGACCGGCCCACCTTTTGCGTTGGCAACACGAAACCTGGCACGACGACCAGAGCGAGGAGCGTCAGTTGCCAATTCATACTGAACATGAAGACAAGCGTCGAGAGGATGACGAGAATGTTACTGGCAAATCCGATCAACGTGTTATTGACCACGTTTTGAATCGCAGATACGTCGTTCATCACGCGTGACACGAGGTCTCCGGATTGGCGAGAGGCGAAGAATCCTACCGACTGGCGTTCCACATGCGTAAACAGCCGCAACCGATAGTCTGCCATCACATCTTGCGCAATCACGTTGCCAAGCCATGTCTGTAGCACTCCGAGCAGCCCGGTGACGATCGCCACGAGAATCAGCACGATCGTCAAGGCAATCACCAGTGAGATGCGATCCTGCAAGATGCCGTTATCGATGATACGCTGCGTCAACCATGCCGGGATCACGCCACCGGCCGACGTCGCGATGAGTACCAGCGATACGATCATGGCGTTACGCCAGTACGGCACAAACGCCCGCAACGCGCGCTTCAGAATGATCCAGTCAAGCCGTTCGGTCTTGGCAAGCTCGCGCATACGCCAATTGCTCCCGCCCCACATGCCACCACCGCCGCCGCCCCCCATGTGTACCCCCATGACATCACTCCACCCGGAAAATATGTTATATAGCTATATAATATATGTATCGTCAATGCGCGTGCAAGCACTAGTTGGTAGACGAGTCCTTCTGGACGTGTTACTTTAAAGAGGTTGGTGATAAAAGCAAGCAAAGGTCAGGTGATACGGTGAAGTTTTCCGAATATCCATATGAGCGCCCGAGCATCGAGGCGTACGAACAGCACATGCAACACTTTTTGGAAGCCTTTTCTGCCGCCGCAAACGCCGATGAGCAAGCAGATCTGATGATGGGCATCAACAAACTGCGCAGTGAATTCTCAACGATGCAAACCATTGCTAGTATCCGTCACACCATCGACACGACAGACGCTTTTTACGAGGGTGAACAGTCTTATTACGATGAGATCGGGCCTGTTCTCGAAAAGTACGGCACCGAGTTCTACACCCGCCTGCTAGCTTCTCCCTATCGCGCGGCACTGGAAGCGCGCTTTGGCGCACAGCTTTTTCGCTTGGCCGAGATGCAGTTGCGCACCTTCTCCGATGCAGTCATGGAAGACTTGAAACAAGAAAACAGACTATCCACCGAATATGGCAAGTTGATGTCGTCTGCGAAGATTATGTTTGAAGGTGAAGAGCGCACCTTGTCGCAGTTGACCCCGTTCCAGCAATCGCCTGATCGTGCCCTGCGCCAAGCTGCCTATGCCGCACGCATCGCCTTTATGACCGAACACGAAGCGGAGCTCGACCGCATTTACGACGAACTGGTCGCTGTGCGTACGCGCATCGCCCACACGCTCGGCTTCAAGAATTATGTCGAGCTCGGTTACTTGCGGTTGGCGCGCGGCGATTACAATGCAGAGATGGTCGCCGCCTACCGCGAGCAGATTCTACAGCATGTCGTGCCTGTGGTGACCCGCCTGAAACAACGTCAGGAAGCGCGCATCGGCGTTGACAAGCTGCGTTATTACGATGAGAGTCTGCAATTTACGGACGGCAACGCAATTCCGCAAGGCGACGCGGACTTTATTGTCCAAGCTGGCAAGCGTATGTACGATGAACTATCCGCCGAGACCAGTGAGTTTTTCTCTTTCATGCTTGAGCACGAGCTCATGGATCTCGTGAGCCGCAAAGGCAAACGCGGAGGCGGGTACTGCACATTTATCGACGAGTATTCGGCACCTTTTATCTTTTCGAATTTCAACGGCACCTCTGGCGACATCGACGTACTCACACACGAAGCTGGGCATGCATTCCAAGTTTACTCGGCGCGCGGCTACAGCATCCCTGAATACCACTGGCCAACGATGGAATCCGCTGAGATTCACTCGATGAGTATGGAGTTTTTCACATGGCCGTGGATGGAGTCGTTCTTCGGCGAGCAGACGCAAAAGTACAAGTTTTCCCACTTGGCCGGCACGCTCCTGTTTCTCCCGTACGGTGTGGCGGTAGACGAGTTTCAGCACTTTGTCTACGAGCACCCGGAAGCGACAGCCGCGGCGCGTAAAGCGGCTTGGCGTGAGATCGAACGCAAGTATCTGCCGCACCGCGATTACGCAGGGTTCGAGTACTTAGAGCAAGGCGGCTTCTGGCATCAACAAGGTCATATCTATCACACGCCGTTTTACTACATCGACTACACGCTGGCACAGGTGTGCGCGCTGCAGTTCTGGAAACGTATGCACGAGGACCGCGATGCGGCATGGGCAGACTACGTGCGGTTGTGTAAAGAAGGCGGGAGCAAATCGTTCTTAGAACTCGTCGAAGTGGCCGGCTTGAAGTCACCATTTTCCGCGGGTTGTGTGGAGTCGGTCATTCCAGACATCGAGCGCTGGTTGGATGCGGTGGACGACAAGGCGCTGTAGGCGTTACGCCCTCTCGGTCATAGAAAGCCGCATCGCAGTGGCCGCATCCGGATAATAGCCGGCGGCGATCCCTGCATATAAGGCTGCGCCTCGCGCAGCCTCTTCTTCATGCGCTGACACGCTAAGCGAAAGGCCGAAAGTCTGCGCCACCGCGTGTGCCAAATGTGGGTTGCGTCGGATCCCATTACCGGCCCCAAGCAACCGTGTGATCGTTTGTCGTATCTCCGCTGGTAGGCTATCCACAAGGTCGCGAAGCTCCTGCGCCATCCCCCGCACCACACCGTCAATGAGTGGCTCCGGAAGAAAATTGTGTTCACTGAGTCCGGCGATCACCCCACGTGCGCTCGGATCGCTCCGGGTACCCGCAAACTGCGTGCGGACCTGCAACGGCTCGTCCGTTCCCGGCCAACGCGCGAGTGCTTCACTCATCGCCGCGTAGAGACTCGCCTGTGGCTGTGAGGGAGGGCCAAAGAGTGTCAGAACGCGCTGAAAAAACGTCTCTAGCAGGGCATAAGCGCGCCCTCCGCTGAGCGTTACACCGACTAAAAGCACACTGCCGTCGATAAACGGCCGGCACTCAAAACCGTCTATAGATGCACAGCGATCATCCGGCAACCAAAGCGACACTTGTGCACCGGTGCCGATATTGACACACAGCGTACCCACCGGTTCCGTGACGCTGCCGAGAAAACTCGCCTGATTGTCGCCGATCGCAGTGTACACCGCGACCCCATCTGGCGTATGACCGACACTCGCATATTGCCCGACTGAAAGCACATCGGGTAACCAGTCTGGCGACACTTGTACGCGCGCGAGCGCATCGGCAGCAAATGCATGCCCAGTCCACAAGCCTAGGCTAGCTGCCTGCGTCGCATGTTGCAAAGGCCTAATCCGCCCTGTCAGACGAAGGGCCAGATAGTCGCCGATCGTACAAAGCGCGACCGCTCCCTCTGGAACCCCGCCGGAGGTCATCAGCGCTGCATGTGTCACCAGTCCCCAGCCACTGGCAGCCGGATGCCCGGTACGATGGGCAAACCACTGCGCGAACGTGTGCCCCGATGGAGACGCCACCGCCGCGCGCCCGTCTTGCCACGTGTATAGGGGACTCACTGCGCCACCAGAAGCATCCACATACAAGATTCCGTGCATCTGTCCACTGATCCCAATGCCGCCGATATCCGGGACATCATGCGCGACCTCTGCCATCAGTCGCATGGCTACATCTGTGAGCACGCTCGGGTCTTGCAGACGCTCCCACGACTCTTCACCTGCGAGATCAGCGGCGTGCACCGCGCTCGTACAGCGCACCACCTTCCCTGTCTCACCTTCGATCACCACCGCCGCTATGGAGGTCGTCCCAATGTCTATACCCAGCCACTTCATCCGCGTCACCCCTTGCCTGATCGGCTCGTATGACGCAATGATACACTAGATAACGGTGGAGCCGCTTATTTTTCCCGTAAACGGTGGTGGGGGTGCACCGTACCACCCCTATTGTCCAAATACATTGCCTGCCATGTTCAACATGAACATCACGACAAGGCCGAATAGAAACCACAACCGCGCCGTACGCAGATAAGCCGCCTCGCGCAGCGCTGGCAACAGTTCGGCAAAGGCGATATAAAACATCGCCCCCGCCACAAAGCCTGTGGCGATACGCACGACAGCCGACGACGCATGTCCTGCCAAGTCAATGCCGAGCATGACCCCAATCAACGTACACACCGCCGGAATAATCAACATCGTGCGTACCCGCGTGCGATCCCGTGGGAAGACAGCTGCCAGCGCCAGCCCCCACAGCACACCCTCAGGTAGCTTGTGCAGAATCATGGCGAGTGAAAACCCTAGCGTATTGAACGTCAACGGGTGAAAAGACAAGGCGACCGCAACGCCTTCCAAAAAGGTGTGAAAAGATAGCGCGATGGCGAGTACGACGGCGCTTACTGGCGTAAAGGTCAGCGCGCTGCCGATGATCGACGAGGCTTCCGTCGCCGTCTCCGCCCCCTGCGACTGCTGCCGCTCCTCGCGTTGCCACATTCCGTCGGAGGCGTTGGTGGCCAACCACATCACCAGCGCGCCGAGAAAGATCCACAAAGGCGTCTGCGCGCCATTGCCGGACCAGGCGTCTGGCAAAAAATCCAGACACACAGCCGAGAAAAATGCACCTGTACCGAAGGCAAAGACGCGGGTGACGCCGCGCCCGTGTTCCATATTGCGCGCCGGACTAAGCGCCAAGTGCGCACCGACGACGATGGACACCGCCGCGAACAGCCCAACGACAATAGGACCCCAAAACTGAACGACGATCGTCATCCACTGCCTACTCCTTTAGAAGACCCAGAAGACTCCTGCGCGGAAACGGGTGGTTTGCCGGTCTGCGGTGGTCGGTGCACGATGCCGTGCGGGAGACCACAACGCGCGTAGCCAATGACCAAGGACTATACACCTCCTGTGGTGACTGAGCAGTCTCCTTTAAAGCTATGACGCGATCAGCTCGGCCACGAACTCACCGACACCGTTTCGGCACAGGTTTTAGGCCGTCTCAGCCTTCTCTTTGCCAACACGCACGGCTGCGATATATAAAGCGAGTTCGATGACAAACAGGCAGACCTGAATGACCAGAATCACCGCCTCCCCCATCATGCCAATGAGCATGACACTCATCGCAACGCTCATCAGAGTCGCTGTCGCAAGCTCCGCAATTTCCACCAGCGTCGCAAACTTTGGTGCCCACATCACCGGTATACACACGGAGACAATCGGCAGCCACACCGCCAGCACCTTACTGCCGCTCGTTAACTCGATAAACATCGCAAATACGAAACCGAGCGCCATACCGTTGACCATGCAGATACGCATGCGCATCGCCGCCCGCGTCCGATCAAGATGATCGAACGTCAAGTAACAGACGATCAAGCCGAGCACTGTACTGAGCGCACTTGCGGCAAGAAGTAGTGAATAATGCGGGTAAGCTGCGCCGCCCATGGACAATCCCCCTCTTCTATACAGATATTCAGGCGCCGGCTTGGCCATTCGCCAGACGGTGACATCGCCACCGCGAGTACGTGCTAGAATAGAGACACTGCATGGGGGGTGTGCGCGATGGCGGCACAGTTTTGCGAACGGTGTGGAACCAAACTGCAAGAAAGACTCATCTCCGATAAAGAAAGAAAGGCTTGTCCTGCCTGTGACTTTGTGTATTGGGGCGACTACAGTATCGGCGTCGGCGCCCTGGTCATGCGCGATGACCGACTGCTGCTCGTCAGGCGCAGTGAAGACCCTGGCAAAGGGCTGTGGACCAATCCGGGAGGTTACTGCGAACAAACAGAGCCACTCGAACAAACCGTTGTCCGCGAGGTCAAGGAGGAAACAGGAGTGACTGCGCGCGTGCGCCACATCGTGGCCCTTCGCGATCGCGCACATGTCATACACAACTTGTATGTCGTCTTTGCGATGGATTATGTAGATGGCGAACCGACACCTGATCTCGTAGAAGTCGATCAGGCCGGCTTTTTCACACGTGCTGAGATAGCGCACATGAATGTCGCCGGGTTGACCCGCTGGCTAGTGGAAGTCGCCTATGACAAGAGCCAGGGTGGACTCGCGGCAGACCGTAGCCCGCACGTGACCGCCGAAGGCAACAGCCTGTTTCGCGTCGTAAAACACTAGATGTTTAAGCGAGGTCATAGACTTCAAGTGACGCTACAGTCACTCGACCGCCGACGCTATACAGATCGACTGCGTGACGATTCACGACACCCGGTAGCACGCAGGACATCGTGACTACGCCATCGTCGACAAACAGCTCTACTGTCGACACGTCGATCACCAGACGAAAGGTGAGGTGCACGTCCGTAGGCACGTAAGGTATCGTGCGCAAGACGCGATCGGTCTCACTGTGTACGCGCAAAAGTTGTAGCGCTTGAAGCGTTGTCGAGAATGCGAAGATTAGCACAGGATCTGCCGAGTCAGCGAGAGAAAGCCGCAATCCCACCTCTTGCGCGTCTCCTTGTCCGATAGCATAGGAAACGACTACCTCGAAAGTCCCCATAGTAGGCGCTGGCACGCTGCAAAGCTCGTTTGGCACCAGCGTGCGCGTCATTGCAGGATCCACCGTTAAGACAGGCTTGCGGTTTGCGCGCAGTGTCTCGACCGGCGCAAACCGCAGATGCTTGTCCGCCCCGAGTGTCAGGACGCGCGGCAGTGACATACATCCGCACCAGCCTTGCGCTTGTACAGGACCGTATCCGCGAAACCACGGCATCCAATCCCAGCCGTTCATCCAGGCCACCACCACACGTCGTCCAGCGGAATCTTCGAGCGTCTGAGGCGCGTAGAAGTCGAGACCGTAATCGACCTGACCCGTGATCTCCGCAGTGAATGCGCCTGACGTATAATCCAGATGTCCGATCAGATACGTGGTTTGCCGATCCGGCAACCCGATCGGCGAGAACATCAACACGTCTTTCCCATCCATCGAGAAGAAATCAGGGCATTCCCACATCGAGCCCTGTGACCCGTCACTTTGTGCCGCAATCCCAATATAAACCCAGTCTGTTAGATGCGCCGACTTATACAAGACGACTGCGCCCTGATCGTCAATCTGAGTCCCGAGTAGCATGTACCACGCGTCCTCATGCCGCCAGACCTTCGGATCGCGAAAGTGCTCTGTGCAGCCCGGCGGTTGCCCCTCGAGCACGGGGTTGCGGTCATATTTGTCAAAGTGCACGCCATCAGCACTTGTGGCTAGACACTGCACTTGTCGCAAGTGTCCATCCTGATAGGTGGACCCTGTGTAGACCACTTTCAGTAGCCCAGCATCCTCCACTGCAGTGCCTGAGAAGCAACCGCCTTCTGTATCCGCATCGTACGCCTGACTCGGTGCAAGCGCGATCGGCTGGTGGATGAAGTGCAGCCCATCTGTCGTCGTCGCATGCCCCCAGTGCATCGGGCCCCAGTGAGTGGCTTTCGGATTATGCTGGTAGAAGAGGTGATACACGCCGCCATAGTAAATCAGACCATTCGGGTCGTTGATCCAGTTTTCCGGCGCTGTAAAGTGCAATCGCGGGCGAAGATCCGTTGTGATGCTATTCTCGCTGTCTACCATCGACCCTTTAGCCCCCCATCACGACGTTCGTCATGTCTCTCAGCGTGACCCAACCATCGTTCTTTGTCGACATAGGTGCACCGATTTCCCCTACATGGTGCAAAGGCAAGATGACTTGGACCGTGGTCCCGTGTCCGATCTGACTCACGATCTCGAGCGACCCTTGATGCAGTTCCATGATCTTTCGGCACACCATAAGCCCGAGGCCAGTGCCTTTTTCCTTGGTCGTATAGAAAGGCTCCCCCAGTTTCGTCAGTCGCGCTTGACTGATCCCTTTACCTTCATCGCCAATCTCCACAACAACACAGTCATCTTGCTCGCGAAGTGTGATAAACGTACGTCCCCCTTCAGGCATAGCCTCGATGGCATTGAGCAGGACGTTGATAAAAACCTGTTTGAGTTGATTCGGCTCGCCGAAGACGAGCGCATCAAAGGCCAAGTAATCTGTGAAAATCATCACGTTGTTCAAGTGCGCCTGAGGGCTGATCAAAGCGATGACCTCTTCCACCAACGGCGCCACCACCGTCGGCACCATCGCTACCGCTTGCGGCTTGGCCAGCAATAGCAATTCGCTCAGCACCTTGTCCACCCGTTCGAGTTCACCCAAGATCATATCCATATACCGTGAATGAGCATCATCTATAGTCGGTCGCATCAACTGCGCAAACCCTTTGATCACCGTCATCGGATTGCGTATCTCATGCGCGATGCCTGCCGCTAATTGGCCTGCCATCGCCAACTTTTCCGTTTGCATGATCGCCTGCTCCAGACGCTTTCGTTCCGTCACATCGCGGCCGATGTCTATGACCTGTACGACCTCACCTTTGGCGTTTCGTACGATCTTCACTGTATTCTCAATCCAGACATAGTGCCCTGCCTTGTGCCGCACCCGACAGGTAAAA
Source organism: Bacillota bacterium (assembly GCA_026627345.1). Taxonomy (GTDB): domain Bacteria; phylum Bacillota; class Bacilli; order Alicyclobacillales; family SLC66; genus JAPNUJ01. Next base: position 36,969 of record JAPNUP010000060.1, read on the forward strand.
TGCGTGACATCCTCGCCACGGGCCACTTGTTCAGCGATCACGTCAAGCTGCGAAAGATCATCCGGATGATAGATAGACGCAACGGTCTTACCAAGTAATTCTTCTGACTGGTAACCCAGCACCTTTTCGATAGCAGGAGACAGGTATTCCAGCTGACCTTGGCAGTTAGCGAACGTTATCACATCTTGCGCTTGCTCTGCGAGCAAGAGAAAGCGTTCCCGTGCGGCCCGCGCATCCTTCTGATAGTAGCGACGCTTGGAGATATCGCGGTACATGCCAATGAGCAAACGATCCTTCCCTTGTCGCCAAGGTGTAATAGAGAGCTGGACCGGGATCTCGCGCCCATCGCGGTGACAGGCCATCGTCTCGATGGGACGTCCGTCAAAAGGTACGCGCTGTTGCGTGCAAAACCGTCGGAGAATTTCTGTATACACAGCCTTCATCCGCGAGGGAATGATCGGTGAGATCGGTTGGCCCAAGCACTCGTCGTGGGTATAGCCAAACATGCGTTCGGCTGCGCGGTTCCAAAACACGGCAACGCCTTTCTCGTCGATGACGACCACAGCGTCACCAAGGGCTTGCACGATACTATATAAAGTGGTGGGTCTAAGGGGCAGCACAACCGAACCTCCGTGAACATGAAAGCCTCTACGCCAACTCATGAGGTCAGCCTATGACCTCCTCATTTTGCGACGTGATTCTGCGCGCGTCAATAGTACTCAGGAGCATGCGTCAGCGTCACTCGTGCGAAGAACGGTGTGCGAGAAGCCTCTTCGTTAAGCTGCGCGCAAACAGCCTGCCGCCTTTGCATCGCAAGGCGGCAGGGTACTTGCCTAGTCAGCGAGGAAAAATGACAGGGTAGCGTCTGCGAACCCCGGCAGATGTTCGTGGCCGAAGTCTGGGTACAAAAGGTAGCGCTTCTCTGAAGGAATCCGATTGTATGCAGCAAACTGCGTGGACGGCGGGCAGATGGTATCCGCCAAGCCTACGGCCATCTGCACTTTTCCCCGGATGCGAGAAGCCAAATGTTGCACGTCAATGTAGCCAAGTGTCGTAAAGATTTCCTCTTCTCGTTCATGACGCGGATCGTGACTGCGAAAATAATTCCGCAATTCTTGATACGCTTGCGTCGCGAGATCCATCTCCCACACCCGGCGATAGTCGCACAAAAATGGATAGGCCGGCGCCACTTTGGCAATCCGTGGTTCGAGTGCCGCACAGGCGAGCGTCAATCCACCACCTTGTGAGCCACCAGTCGCATACACCTTCGTCGCATCCACTTCTGGCAATTGCATCGCGACTTCAGCCAACTTCGCCGTGTCGAGAAACACCTGCCTAAAGAGTAGCTGATCCGGGTGATCATCCAAGCCACGGATGATGTGTCCGTTCAACGTGGTTCCGCGCACACTCCCGCAGTCTTGCGACGACCCGCCCTGCCCTCGTACATCCATGGCGAGTACGGAAAAGCCGAGCGCCGCATACCCCACCTTGTCGAGCCAGTCTCCTGCATGCCCGGCATAACCGTGAAACATCAAAATCGCTGGATGAGGCTCACCGACCTGCTTGGGCCGCGCGTACTTCGCGTGAATCCGCGCCCCGCCAACCCCTGTGAAATACAAATCAAAACATTCGACGCCTGGTGCTATGAAGTTACTTGCGACCAGTTCTACAGCAGGATCAATCGCTTTCATGTCAGCGAGTCCACGCTGCCAGTAAGCGTCAAAATCCTCTGGCTTCGGGTTTCTGCCCTCATAGGTGAGCAGTTGCGCAAGCGGCAGATCGATTAAAGGCACGCTGTCATCCCCCTATCAGCATCTAGCAACAGCATATCACACGATATCGTCTTCTTGGCTAACATCCTGCGCGCGAAGTCTGAGGCCTGGGATAGACAAAAGCGCTCACTTCCCGAGCTGTGAGCGCCTTTATGAACTCTACGACTCAGACGCTAAGGCTTGCTCAGCCTCCGTCAGACACGCCAGTGCACGCGGCACTTCTAGGGCAAAGTCCTCAAAGTGACACTCCACCGAAACCCCTTGATCATACCCGGTTGACTTGAGCACTCGGAGCAGATCTCGCATATCTCCCACATCGCTCGGCGCAAATCCTGGATAACGCCGCTCTTCTTTATTCGCCACATGGATATGCGACAGTAAGTGAGCGGTCTGACTCAGCACAGCCAAGGGCTCTCTTTGTGCATACATGTGGTAGGTATCGGCAAGTAGTCGCACCCGGCTTAACCCAAGCCGCTCTACCCACCTGGCCGCCTCGACAACTGTATTTAAAATGTCAGACTCAGCGCTTCGCAAAGGTTCAATAACCATCATAACGTCAGAGCCTTCCGTCTCCTGTTGGCAGATCTCGAGGAACCGGGCGATCTGTGCGTCAGCCTGATCGCGTGAGAAGCCAGCCGGAGCCGAACGAGCCCGGCCGCTGCCAAAAACCAGACGCTGCACACCCAAACCGTCAGCGCGATCCACCACACGCGCCATATACGCCTGCAGCGCATGTGTATCTGCCTGTGGCCCGACGATGGGCAGCGTCTCCGGAATCAAGCTGTTACAAGCGAATATGGGAAGGGGCGCAAACGACAAAGCCGTCCGAACGACATCATACTCCTGCTCCGTCAAAGCCATGAGACTGGACACCGTCAGTTCGACAAATGAGAATCCAGCGTCAAAGACCGTATCGATCTGTCGCAACAGTCCAGCTAGCCTGACTTGCACGTCCTGTCCGGTTGCCTCACCTCTCGTCCAAGCTGACAAACAGCATCCATATTGCATGCGCGTCATCTCCTTATCCATACAGTCGGCTCATTTTGGTGCACTTTGCGCAAAAGACCGGGCTCGCAAGTACAACATGATTCCAGTAAATGCGTAGTAGGCAAATACGAGGGCAAACAGCCCAAGGCTAGATCCATCGGACAGCAGTGAAGGGGCCGGAGCAGTTGGCGACTGTGCCCCACTTTGTAGCAAAGAACCATCTGTAGAAAAATCTGTTAAAAGTCGCGCCAGAAAGAGTAGCGTAACGATTGCGCCAATCCATAGATTCATCCGATAATGCATGACGCCTCCCCGTTCTTCATAACGAACAGTGCGCATCGCTATGCCGCCAAGCACGACACCGAGTACAAGCCCGACTGCGTACCACAAGAAAACAGCTGTCGGAACCACGGAAGCCTGCAAAACCGGAATCAACACCAGCAACAAAAGCCAGATGACAGTACGCGTCAGCAATCTGCGCGACTGCAGCGGGATAAAGCGCACGGTTCGCGACACACGACGGTATAGAGAGTAACCGAGCAATAACACGATAATGACAATACTTGAGGACAACGCCATCACTCCTGTCGAAAAGGCGGCTACGATAGCGCCATATGTACCATCTCTTCGAGGTATGCATACGGCACGCAAATGATCCGAATCTCCATGGTGATCCCCCCGACTCAGTACTCATCGCCATCATTCTATGAAAAGACATCCTTTTAGAAAAGTCATGCCTACCCTTGGACCAGAAACGCAAGACGTGCTCTTAGCCTGCACGAATAAAAAGACAGGAAACAGGCAATCTCACGTTTCAAGACTGCCCTTCAAACTCAGACCAGTCAATTCGCCAGTGATGCTACCCACTGCTCGACCGTACACACCTCTGCCTGTCTAGGAAACACCTTCTCCAAGAGCACGCGATGTACTTCCGGATCCGCGTCCATACAAGCATCGTTCAGCACGGTCAGCGAGAAGTCTTTGTCCGCTGCTTCGCGGAGTGTCGAAAGCACGACTCCACTGGTCGCGATACCCGTGAGAATCAACGAGTCGATCTGTTGCGCGCGGAGAATCACCTCCAGAGTACTACCGGCAAAAGCACTCACTCGGTACTTGGTCACGATCGGTTCACCGGGTGCAGGCTGCACGGACTCGTGAATCTGCGTCGCATGATCCGCAACGGTCATACCGCCTACTTGAGAAATGCGCGAGAAGCCCAGATTGCGCGGACTGACTTCCGGATAGCCTTCACTGAAACCCACGCGTACGAAGATCACAAAAATCCCGTGCTTGCGAGCGGCGGCCAGGGCTGATTGTACTGGTAACAGCGCCTCAGGACTTTCGGCAAATCGCGAAACGATGCCATTTTGGACATCCATGATGAGCAAAGCGCGGCGTTGATTCGACATGAGTAAACACTCCTTGGTGAGTTATGAACATTCTCGTCTATTCTACCGTCTTTTCTATACGTGCGCAC
>JAPNUP010000102.1 GCA_026627345.1 Bacillota bacterium
TCGAGTTCGATGCCCGGATTGCCGCAGATGATTCCGGTATTGTCTAGCTTCTGACATTTCTTGACGAGGGTTCGGCCGTTTTCTTTCGGTTGAAACTTCAGGGAGGATCCGCACCGGCCGCAGTGGAGGAGACCGGAGAGAAAGTAGGTTCCATGCCTTGAATGCTTGGGCTGAACGCGACGCCCTTCCAAGAGGTTGATGATCTGCAGATGTTCTGCCGGGGTCTTCACGGCAGGGTGTGCGTTTTCGACGATGATCCAATTTTCTCTTGGGATGACTTTGAAGGGCGCAGCCTGCCGCTTCTTGTGTAGCCCGCCGTTGGTTTTCCCATACACCACGCGGCCCAAGTGGACTTCGTTTATGATGAGCCGATACAGTACACTGTCCGACCAGCGCACTCCTTTGGGAGAGGGGACAGTGCGGCGGTTGAGTTCTGCGCAGACCGCGTTGCAGGTCTCACCGTTTAGAATTCGCTCTTTGATAAAGCGGTAGGTTTCCAGCTTTGCCGGGTCGACTTGCAGGCTGTGGGCCTCTGCGTTGTACACGTAGGGGAAAGGGGCTGGACCGTTTGTCCAGTGACCAAGGCGAGCGCCGATCTTCTTGCCGCGCTGGAACCGTTTTTTGATCATCCGGTATTCATATCTGGCGAATACACCTTCGATGTCGGTCATGAGTTCTTGGTCCTCGTCGTTCAAGTCGTAGACGCGTGTCGGGGTGATGACGAGCGTGTTGGAGCGCTTGAGACTTTTCTCGATCCGTGCGCGGTCCTCCTTGTCACCCCGGCTGAGGCGATCATAATCCACGACGACAACCGCATCGTAGAAGTCGTTTTCGACGTCGCTGAGCAGGCGTTTGAATTCGGGGCGGAATTCGATGCTGTCGGAACTGCCGATTTCCTGGTAGATGACATAACGCCACGTGTTCTGGCGAGCGAGATCGGTAAGGATGGTTTCGTGCTTGCGCAAAACATTTTCCTCGCCATCCGAGTCATCGCGACTCTTGCGCAGATAGATGGCCACCTCGTAGATTTTCTTGGGCTCCATGGCCGTATCCCCTCAATATGCGATGTGAATGGCCTCGCTTCTGTTCAGCTTGGCTCTGGACGACGAACGAGTCAACGGTAACGGATGGAGAGACGGAGGGAAGCCTGCTGACGAAGTGAGGGGGTATCATCTTGAAACCGCCCGTGGCTATAGGAGGGAGACCGTTCACCGGGTCAATCCGGTGGGGGATCAGCGGATCTCATGACGAGTGGATACAGGGCATTCCGGAAGCTTTCCACGGCGACAGCGGAGGGTTCGTTACTGGTCACTCTTAGGACGAGGTTCCGGTGCTGAAACACGATGGACGTCGCGGGAGCAGGGTCGATGGGGGAGGCGGGCACGCGGGCACAATCGATAACGGACGCGTCTGTGGGTGAGGACATGGGGACACCTCCTGCATCGGATATGACGTGGTAAGCGGGGACGCTGAGCCTTAGCACGGGAGCCGTGCGGATGTGAGGGCAAACTCAGAGTACACGTTTCACGCGCAGTAGAGGTGCCATGATCGTGATAAGAAGGTGCCATGATCGTGGCACGGGCATGCTCATATGCCGGGCACGCGAGCGCAAACAGGCGACATGCACGCACGGATGGCGGGTGGTAGAATGATCCCGAGAACATCTCGTTTGCTACCCCGACAGAGTGCATCACGAAGCGCTCGGGCAAGCTGAGCACGTGAGAATGAATTCCAAGGAGGAAGATGCTCTATGTCAAACGACGCTCCGAGTCCCAAACACACCAACCGCCTGATCCACGAAAAGTTGCCCTACCTTCTCCAACACGCCCACAACCCCGTCGACTGGTACCCTTGGGGTGACGAGGCCTTCAAGATCGCCCGGAGGTACAATCGGCCGGTCTTTTTGTCCGTGGGCTACTCGTAGCCCTTCGGGGCTACGAGTGGCAATATACGGGAATGGAGTAATATATGGACCTGTCATTGGTGTCACGTTATGGAAAAAGAATCATTTGAAGACGCAGAAGTGGCAGCCGTTTTAAATCAACACTTTGTAGCGATTAAGGTGGATCGGGAAGAACGTCCTGATATTGATCAAGTTTATATGACGGTTTGTCAAGCGATGACTGGGCAAGGTGGGTGGCCACTGACAATATTGATGACAGCCGACCAAAAACCGTT
>JAPNUP010000103.1 GCA_026627345.1 Bacillota bacterium
TGATTACTCAAAGTGCGCAGGCCGAGTCTGTGCGGGCATCCGATGCCGTTACGCAAGCGAGTGTCATTTCCCAACTCATGGCCGTCTTTCATGATGTGCCGAGCTGGCCGAAATATCTGGAGGCCATGGATCCCGAGACACAGTCTTACGATTGGGCCCATGTAGACGACGCGATCGCACCCACCAAGTGGATAGGTCTGGCCTGCGTGTTTCCGGGGAGTAAGCCGAGCCAGTATCCCTTGCTATTAGGGATTCGTGAAGCGACTCCGAAAGCGCAGGTGACTGCCGGGCAATTGGCGCAGTGGATTGTTGACTGGGAAGTAAGCGCGCGTCGAGTAGATCTCTCGCAAGAACCGACCCAAAACCCGTTTGCGTTACTGAAGCGATTTTCATTCTTTTGGGGAACGGAGATTACGGGACCAAAGAGTGTGATTACCGGCAGAGACATGGCAACGATTCGAAACAACATCGTGGAAGTCAGCCGCGGATGGCGGATTCTTTCTCGCAATCAGGTGCAGTTTCTAGAGCCTCTAGCGGACTGTGTCAACATTAAAATTCAGTTCCCCACGCTCGTAAACAATCATCAGTTCACGAAGGCGGACTGGCCTGAGGTATATGGCGCGATCGTGAAGGTACAGGACTCGATGACGTTGACCGTGGAGCCAAATGGAAATGTGGTCTACCGCTATCAAAAGGGCACTGGCTATTCGCTTGGTATCGGTGGCCACTTCGTGAATCAACAAGGGATCGTATACAGCGCATACTCTTGGAAGATTGCCCACATGTTCGAGAGCGCTGCACTGAACGAGCCTTCGCCGGAGGTATTCGAACCGCTCCAACATCCTGTCCATTTTCCATTTGTCCAGAACCACGAGCTGGGAATGAATATACCGAAGACGAGGGGATATGTCTTTTTCTTCGATGGGATGGCCATCAATCGATTTGCAGCCGTCCATGGTCTTGGCGTCGCCTCTGACCTCAGCTATGCGATAGGGTATGTAAACGGTCAGGTAAACTGGGTCAAACAGCTTGGCCCCGCTTCACTGAATTATCCATCGGAAGTGAACGCCTATGGGTCTTAAAGTGCATCTGTGGGCGAGATTCATAGCGAGCATTTCGATACTCGTCAGCGTTCTTATCTTTCTTCCTGT
>JAPNUP010000109.1 GCA_026627345.1 Bacillota bacterium
CGATGCGATTTCGACGAGGTGTAGGTTGCAAACAGATAGCTAATCGCTTCTCGAAACGTAGAAAACACAGGCCTGCCTCCATCAACCTTCGATTTGCCGATATAACGCCACGCGATTGCGCCCGCGCTGTTTCGATCCTACATACATCGCGCGATCGGCGTTGCGCAAGAGACTCAGCGGACTGTCTGCCATCTCCGGAAAAGAAGCGGCGCCGACACTCACGGTCAAGCGCACCGGCAAGATAGTGGCCGCCCCGACCGGTGAAAGGTGTATCGGTGTGGCCTCCACACACTCCCGTACACGCTCCGCGATCTGCATCCCTACGTCCACACCGGCGCCTGGCAGGATGACAGCGAATTCCTCGCCCCCATACCGGCATACAATATCTTCATCGCGCACCTGCTCACGCATGAGTTGCGCAAAAGTACGAAGCACTTCATTGCCAGCGAGATGCCCATAAGAATCATTGATCCGTTTGAAGTGATCGATGTCAAGCACGAGCAGCGTAACCCCGATGCCTTTCTGTTGGGCGCGCGCGCACTGCTTTTCCAAGGCAGATTCAAAGTAGCGGTAGTTAAAGAGGCCTGTCAGCTCATCCAAGTAACTGAGTTCCTTGGTTTGCGCATAGCGGCGCGCATTATAGAACCCGATCGCCGCTTGGTTGGCCAAAATCTGTACCATCTCGATGTCGCGCTTGCTAAAGGCATTGCGCTCCGCATGGGTCAGCGTGAGCACACCGAGCGTCTCCTCACTATATGTGAGCGGGACGGCCAATATAGACCCACCGCCCGTTGCCGAAAGTGTGACAGCGATCGGGCTTCGATCACCGGAGCTGGCGGCCACATGGCGACGTGATACTTGCACGGCACCTGTCGCGAATGCCTTCCCGGTCACGCCTTCGCCTGCCTGTATACGCAGCTCACTCATGCGCGCCTCCATCTCAGGCGACGACCCTCGAACGGCCAGCGCAGACAGCATCAGATCCTGATCCGGCACAAAAACATAGCAGGCAGTGAGAATCACGAGTCGCGGTGTGCCAGCCAACAAGATACGCGCGATATCTTGGTCGCCAAGCTCGGCGTTCAGTTTCATCGTGATCTCGCTGATGATCGACAATTGCCTGTTGGCGATCAAGAGGTTCGCATACAGCTTGAACATATAGATCAGCACAGCAAACGGAATCGCTGTCACGAGAAAAGCCACCGGTCCATAGACGTGTTGCAATAGGATCAGTAAAAAAGCGATCAGCACCTCGCCCGCGAGCGCCGCCAGATCCCATAGCACGCCCATCGACCACGAGTCTATCTTATACCCATTCTTGCTCACTTCATAGATCAAGCTTATCGCATAATTAGAAATAAAGTGAAGACAGACATAAGCCAGGGCCGGCGTAATCAGTGCAGCCAGTGACGCAGACCATTCGATCGGCGGCGCTCCCCCGCCTGTGGCCCGATACGCGAGAAACGAAATCGCCGTCATCACGGTAAACATACTGGCGTTGGCGGCGAAGCGCGTCCATTTGATCGTTCGTCCGCTAAGCCACTGGCTGAGCGCCCAGATCGCACAAAGAGCCAGCGCCGTAATCACTGGTCCAAACTCAAGAAAGAGCGGCAACTCGATCCCGAGCGTGATCGTCACTGACTGGTCACCCACACGCACCGGGAACATCCAAGCGCTCAACAACAGCGCACCATAGGCCAGCAACAGAATCAGACTGTGCCAGCCATCCCATACAGGCGGACACATCAACCACATCATGATAAGAGACACGATGGCCAAACCGCTGATCACAAGAACGGTCCGCACGTATCGAACGTTTACACTCACGCAAAGAAGCTCCCTTCTGACGATGGGAAAAGAACGCGCAATTTCCTTGATTTGTCATGGTTATTCTCTAAGGAGCTATCAATCTCCTGCTTGCGCAGGAAATTTTTTCTGAGGTGAGCGCCGCGCGGTTCACGTCGCCAATTTGGAGATTACGCGAATCGTAGTCTCGATCTCATCTTCGTCACTGATCTCGACGAGAAGCGCCTGCGCACGGGGCGCGGCTTCGAGCAAAGAAACCACATCAATCCAACGCCGCTCCTGAGAGCTTGGCACATAGGTCACATAAGAGTACGACCGAGAGAGTCGCGATACAATCTGCGCGGTCTCGCCTGAAGCACTCACATCTATGATCATTATATCTGAAACCATGTGACCTAGGGCATATAATTCGAGAGAAACTTTTCGCAAAAACCACTCCATCCATTGGTTGGCGTCTTCTACCACCACGAAAATGACTGGAGCAGAGAGATTGACACGTCGTCCCCGTCGTTTCCAAAGTTGCCACATGATCATAATAACGCCATAAAGAGCAAAACAGACGATAACCGCATCGAGCACCATGGCCTTACGCCCCTTTTCGTGTTTTGCCTATGGGGCACTCTATGCCGGGCGCTGGACCACGGTGAAAAACAAAAAAAACGACGCTTCGACAAAGGTGCCACTGTCGATGCGCCGATCAATATGGGGTTAGGGTGTTCACGAGTAGGATACGCTGCGAATGCTGTCTTTGTGGGGGTACTGGGCGAAAACTTTTTATAAACCGGCTTCCTTGCGCAAAATGTCAGCGCGGTCCGTGCGTTCCCACGGCACATCGAGATCTGTGCGGCCGAAATGTCCATAGGCCGCCGTCTGCCGATAGATCGGTCGGCGCAAGTCGAGTGCTTTGATAATTCCCGCCGGCCGCAGATCGAAGTGCTTCAGGATCATCTCGACGATACGTTCTTCAGAAATGACCCCTGTGCCAAACGTGTCTACCATCACAGACACAGGTCGCGCCACGCCGATCGCATACGCGATCTGCACTTCACACTTGGCTGCAAGTCCTGCTGCAACCACATTTTTCGCGACATAACGGGCTGCATAAGCGCCTGAGCGGTCGACTTTGGTCGGATCTTTGCCTGAAAACGCGCCGCCGCCGTGACGCGCGTATCCACCATACGTATCAACGATGATCTTACGTCCCGTCAGTCCTGCATCGCCCTGCGGACCGCCGATGACAAAACGACCAGTCGGATTAATGAAGTACTTGGTCTGATCGTCGAGCAAATGCTCCGGCACAACCATGTCGATCACGAGCTTCTTCAAGTCCCGTTCGATCGTCTCCCGATCGACCAACGGGTGATGCTGGGTCGAGATGACAATCGTGTCGATGCGTACAGGCTTGTCCCCGTCATATTCTACCGTCACTTGTGTCTTGCCATCGGGCCGCAGATAACTCACCAGGCGCTGTTTGCGCACTTCAGCCAAACGGCGAGCGAGCTTATGCGCCAAAGCAATCGGGAGTGGCATGAGCTCTTCTGTCTCATTGACCGCAAAACCGAACATCAAGCCTTGATCGCCTGCGCCAATGGCCTCGATATCCGCATCAGTCATCTCACCTTGGCGCGCCTCAAGCGCCTTGTTGACGCCCATAGCAATGTCTGCCGACTGTTCATCGATCGATGTGATCACCGCACAAGTGTCCGCATCGAAGCCGAACTTGGCACGGGTATAACCGAGTTCGCGAATCGTCTCGCGCACCACGCGTGGAATATCCACGTAGCCTTTGGTCGTGACCTCGCCTGCGATGAGCACCAGACCAGTCGTTACGGATGTCTCACACGCGACGCGAGAATTCGGATCCTGTCTCAAAAAAGCATCCAACAACGCGTCAGAAATCTGGTCACATATCTTATCGGGATGGCCTTCTGTAACCGACTCGGATGTAAATAACCGTTTTCCCACCAAAATATACACCGTTGCAAGAGGCTTAAAAACCTTGATGGTTTTCGCTCTTTTCCCAATTCAACGCGTCCGATTTCGCCTGAGCTACTTTCGTTTGTGTGACGCTCCAAGGGCTTCAATTCCCGACCAACGAATCGGTACACATACGCGTGGTCGTTTAGGCTGACACTTCGCACATTCCGTATTGCATGAGGTTGATCGCGGCGTTTAGGTCTCTGCCCATGACATTTCCACACGTTGTGCAGCGGTAGACTCTATCTGATAGCTTCAAGTCTGATTTCTTGTGTCCGCAGTCTGAGCAGCGTTTTGATGATGGATAGAATCTGTCTGCCACAATGAGTCTCACACCGTACCACTCGCATTTGTACTCAAGTTGTCGTCTGACTTCGCCTAAGCGCTGATCTTGTATCGCTTTGGCTAGGCAGTGGTTCTTGAGCATCCCGTTCACATTCAAGTCTTCTATGACAAGATATTCTGGCTTGGTTTTCACCAGTTTCGTCGTCATTTGATGAATGTGGTTGGTATGTTGG